>JAFXDY010000072.1 GCA_017521105.1 Treponema sp. | reverse complement strand
TCTAAATCTAAAAAAATCTCTTGAATTCTCTAGTTTTCGGTATATAATAGACTTTATGAGTGATTATCTTGACCCGAACAATGAAGAACTCTTAAAAGATTTTTTCGCAGAAGCAGAACAACAAGTTGAACAGTTGGAGAGTAATATACTTGTTATAGAAAGCGATCCATCTAATCGTGATGCGATAGATGAAATATTCCGTGCTGCCCATACTTTAAAAGGTGGTTCGGCTACTGTTGAAATGACAGAACTTTCTCATTTTACTCATTCTGTAGAAGATGTTCTTGATGAAATTCGTTCTGATCGTGTAAAAATTGATGAAGATGTTGTTGATTTACTTCTTTCTTCTATTGACGTTATTAAAGCTATGCTTGATGCAAAAAAGAATGGCGACGTTTATGATGAAGATATTGAAGTTATTATAAATAAATTACATTCTTATTTGCCTTCAAAAGATGGTAGTGCACCTCAAAAGAAAGCTGCAACTCCAACACCAAAAACTGTTGTTACAGCTCCTGTTGTTGCCCAGCCAGTTGAGCAAGCTCCTGCAGCATCTCAAATGTCTTTACCAGAAATGTCAGAAGGTGAATATCTTGAATTAAAATCGGCATGTGAAGCAGGGCAGTCTTTGTGGTGTGTTGCTGTTAAATTTGACGAAAGTAACCCTATGAATACTGTTGGTGGTATTCAAGTTTTTGCTGCATTAAAGAATGTTGGTAACGTTTTAAAAACTGTTCCAGATTTTGATGAATTATATGACGATAAATTCTTTGAAGATGTTTTCTATTATATTTCTTCAGATGCAACTCAAGAACAAATTGAAGATATTTCATTCTTAAGTGATGTAACAATTATCACAGATGCAAGAATAATTAATGATGATAACTATAGTGGAGGACCTGCAGAATCTGCACCAGTTGTTGCGGAACCTGTAGTTGTTGCACAAGAAGTTCAATCACAACCTACACAACAAGCAGAAGTTGATAATTCTTTATTACAAGATATTCTTAATGATAATGTTTTAAAACCAGAATCTTCTGTTACACCAAAATCTGAAGACCCTGTTGTTGAAAAGAAAGCTGAACAAAAGAAAGAATCTTCGCATACACAACAAAGTTCAATTTTACGTGTTGATTCACGCAGAATTGACAACTTGTTAAATCTTGTTTCTGAAGCTGTAATTACAAAAGCTTCTTTCAACCAGCTTGCGCTTCAAACTTCAAGTGAATTGACTCGCTTCCAAATTTTGGAATCTCAGTTCAAAGAAAAATTCCATCATTTGTTAGATCAACTTCCAACTTTTGTGGAAGAAATGAAGCAAGGTGTTTCTTCAAACGAAATTCGTAAACAAATTTTACAAGAATATGGAGATTTACCAAATACATTTGATTCATACGAAAGTGAATTAAAAGCTATGAACGTAAAATTCCGTTCTTATACACAAAACCTTGGTACAATCTCTAGCGATTTACAAGAAGGTGTAATGAAAATCCGAATGGTTCCTATCAATCAGATTTTCTCTAGATTCCCTCGTGTTGTTCGTGATTTGCAAAAAGATTTAGGCAAAAAAATTGACCTTGTAATTGAAGGTGAAGATACAGAACTTGATAAATCTGTAGTAGAAGATTTGTTAGATCCAATTATGCACTGTGTTCGTAACTCTGTAGACCATGGTGTAGAAATGCCTGATGTTCGTGTTGCTAACGGTAAGTCAGAAACAGGAACTGTAATGCTCAAAGCTTCTAATGAAGGTAACATGATTGTTATTGAAATTAAAGATGATGGGGCAGGTATTGATGTAACAAAAGTTCGTAAAAAGGCTATTGATAAAGGTTTAATTCACCCAGATAAAGTTATTTCAGATCAAGATGCATATCAATTGATTATGCAACCAGGTTTTTCTACTGCTGACAAAATTTCAAATATTTCGGGACGTGGTGTTGGACTTGATGTTGTAAAAACAATGATTAATAACTTAAAAGGAACAATTTCTGTTTCTTCTGCAAAAGGAAAAGGTACAACATTTACAATTAAACTTCCTTTGACACTTGCAATTATTCAAGGTTTGCTTGTTAGAGTAGGTAAAGAAGTTTACTCAATTCCAATTGCAAACGTAATAGAAAGTCAATGTATTAGTCCTTCAGAAATTAGTCATATTGATAACTACGAAATTTTAAATCTTCGTAATGAAGTAATCAGTATTTTAAGACTTTCAAGACTCTTTAATATTAAAGAATCTGTTCAAACAGATGAATGTTATATTGTAATTGTTGGAACCCAAGAAAAGAAAATTGGTGTTATGGTTGATGCTTTAATTGGTGAAGAAGACGTTGTAATTAAGCCTCTTCGCGATAAGTTTACTAATTCTCCAGGAATTGCTGGTGCGTCAATTTTAGGTGATGGTTCTGTTTCTTTAATTATAGATGTTGGCCAGTTGGTTGAGTTAGGTATTCAACAAGAATCTCAGTCTCAACAAATGGAATTAATGTAGGATGGTAGTTTATGGAGTTAAATAGTCAAGTACTAACATTAGAAAAACAAGAAGAAGTTCAAACTCAAGACCAAAGAGAAAATTCTACATTAATTGATTTTAAAATGGTAACTTTCTCTTTATCTGGAAAAGACTACTCAATTGATATTATGCATGTAAAGGAAATTGCAAAGGCTGGAAGATTTACTTATGTTCCAAATACTTTGCCATTTGTTCTTGGTGTATATAACTTACGTGGTGAAATTATTCCAATTTTAGACTTGCGTTTATTCTTTAATATTGAGGTTCCAGAAAGAACTGAAAATAAACTAGAAAACTTATTAATTTTGAATATCGAAGACCAAAAATTTGGTGTTGTTGTAGACAAAATTGATAAAGTAATTGGGGTTCAAAAAAGTTCTATTCAACCTCCACATCCATTATTTGGTGATATTAATATTAAATATATTAACGGTGTAGTTGAAAATGGAAACAGATTGTACGTTATTTTAGATGTAACAAGAATTTTTTCTGTTACTTCAGAAACTGAAGATGCCCAACCTGTTGTAAGATATACAGCACCACAGCAACAAGTAAACGTTTCAAATGTTAATGCTGAACAAAATTCAAAAGAAGAAGTTATTAGCACAGAAGAATTTGTAAAAACACCTTCTAAAACCGAATCAAATGTTGCAGAAAGTTCAGCTGCTGTTAATTTGGACTTCTTAAAACAAAGTTTGGAAAATTATTCTAAATTTTATGTTTCGCCTGTTAACGAAACTTGGTTCAAAAGACGTGCAGATGAATGGGCTGCGGCTCATAATAATTCATATCAAATTCAAAATGATTCAGAAGCTCAAGAATTTTTAAAACCATTCTGGTCACAATTCACTGGAACTTGGTGGTCAAAGGAATATGCAAGCAACTTAGAAAAGGCTTTGCCGGAAAATTCTGCTAAACAAATTATTGTTTGGAATCCTGGATGTGGAAAAGGAACAGAAACTTATTCATTGGCTTGTATCTTAAAGAAAAAATATCCTAATGCAAAAATTAGAATTTATGCACAAGATACAGATTTATTAAGTGTTTCAAATGCATCTTTAATGTCAATTCCAAACGAATTAGGATCTGAATGGTATGGTCCATATTTGACAAAGAAGGCTAATGGAGAGTATACTTTTAGCCAAGAAATTAGGGATAGTATAATGTTTGAATATCATGATTGTAAGAATACAAATGCTTTGCCTATGGTAGACATTGTATTTGCAAGAGATATTCTTTCATTACTAGATAATAAATCACAGGATAATGTTATTGCAGACTTTTTGGACAAAATGAAAGGTAATGCAATTGCTTTTGTTGGCGATAACGAAGCTTTGTCACAATCTTTTGGTTTTGGCGAAAAGACTGTTGATGCACTTGTTGTGTATAATAAAGATTAAAAGGGGAAAAAAATGCGAGTTGAATATATCAATCCATTTGTAGAAACTTCATTCCGTGTTCTTCAAGAAGTACTTGGTGGAGCAGAAGTAAAACGCGGTGATTTGTATTTAAAATCAACTGCTATGCCTGTTATGGGGGTCGCTGCTTTAGTAGGTCTTGCTGGTGACGTTGAAGGTCGTGTACTTTTTGATATGACAATGGAAACAGCATTAAATGTTGCGTCTGCAATGAATGGTGAAAAATTACCAGAATTTGATGATTTAGCTAAAGCTACTATCAGTGAATTGGCAAACTTGATTACTGCTCAAGCTGTAACAAAATTGCATGAATTAGGATTTAAGTTTGACTTAACTCCACCTGCATTATTTGTAGGACAAAAAATGGAAATTGCAGCTTTAGGTGGAACTACAGACAGTGTCGAAGCTCTTATTGTTCCATTAATTTCTGACTGTGGAAAAATCGAAGTAAATGTTTCTATCAGGGAACGTTCATAAATAAAAGTGAAAATCACTTTTTATAAAGATTAGTTTTTAGTAGTCTAAAAACTGTTTTTTAAGGAGAAAAATATGAAAACAACACAAGATTATCCAACAATTAATGATCGTCCTCCTGAGGGAGTAAAGGATGATGGAACACCTTACAAAGTTTTAGTTGTTGATGACTCTATGTTCGTAGCTAAACAATTAGGTCAAATCTTAACAAGTGAAGGATATGAAGTAGTTGCAACTGCAGTAGACGGAAAAGAAGGTGTTGATAAATACAAAGAATTGTGTCCAAATGTTGACTTAGTAACAATGGATATTACAATGCCTAAAATGGATGGTTTAACTGCTCTTGAACAAATTATGGCTTTTGATAAAAATGCAAAAGTTGTAATGGTAAGTGCTCTTGGTAAAGAAGAACTTGTTAAAAAGTCTTTAATGCTTGGTGCAAAAAGTTACATCATCAAACCTCTTGATAGAAAGAAGGTTTTGGAAAGAATTAGCAAAATTTTAGGTTAGGAATAACTTTATTAAAAAAAGGTGTTGTCTAGTTAGACAACACCTTTTTTTTAGAATTCAATTTTATATTTATTATTTATTTTTAATAATAAATATTGTGATTCTGAATCTTCAGATAAAAGTTTTTTTAATTTTGAAATAAAAACTCTTAGTGAATTAATTGTTAATGATTTATCATCTTTTTTGTAACATTCAATTATTTCTTCTAAAGTTAATCCTTTTTCTTTGTTTTCGTATAAAACTTTTAGTAAATAAAATAAATTGTCTGGTATTTTTATTCTTTTTTTTAGTAATGTTATAGAATCATCATTTTGTTTTGAAATTTTATCAAATATTTTATTCCTTAGTGATAATTCTTCTGGAAATTGCAATGGTTGTTGCATTAATGGTATGTAGGGGCTAATTGAAGGTGATTCTATAACTTCTTTTATTATTGAAAAAACTTGAACATAATCTTGTTCAAATGTATCATCTTTTTTTTGTATAAAAAAATCTATTATTGTTTTCCAATGCTTTGTTCTGTCTTTTGATACCAAACAAGGATCATTGTAAAAGATGATAGGAAATAATTTGTCTATGCTTTGTAATTCAGTATAGATGTTAAACAAATTATGATTAATTGTGGTGTAATCTAAAATTAGTAAATCTGGAAGGTATTTTACAGAGGCTAAAAATTCTACAAGAGAATCTTGAGAATTAAACTTAAAACAATTTTGGCCTGTAGATTCAATTTTTTGTGTAAGTATTTCGGCCAACTCCAAAATTGGGGTATAAATACAAACATTCATAATGACTTTTTCCTATGCCTTCATTATAAAATTGAAATTTATAGAACGCAAAGAAAAAGAGAATCAATATTGTTTTTTAAGAAAAATCACCTATAAAAAAAGAAAAAATGACCTAATTATAATGTCTTGTTTGTCCACTCAATTGCCATTTGTCTTAATTCTGCAGAAGATGCACAGTGCAATTTCGCTTTTATGTTTTCTTTGTGTGTGTCAATTGTTTTTATGCTCAAATTTAATTTTGTTGCAATATCTACAGTGCCAAGCCCCTTTCCAATTAATGTGAAAATTTGGAGTTGTCTATCTGAAAGTAAAGAAATTGTATCAAAAGGACCTTGTTTGTTTTTTGAAGCTCCTTTTTTTAGTGATTCGCCAATGCGATCTTTTTCGTTTTGACTTAAGTAAATTTCGCCACTCATTACAGTATGAATTGCAGTCATTACATTTGTTTCAGCTTCTTCTTTCATTATGTAACCTTTTGCACCTGCTTTTAATGCACGTTCTGCGTAGAAACGTTCATCGTGCATAGACAATACCAAAACTTTAATTTGGGGACGTAAAGCCAAAAAGTCTTTAATTAATTCAAGGCCGTCTTCCTGTCCAAGGTTTAAATCTACAATTGCAAGATCAGGTTTTGTTTTGTCTAACATTGTTAAAGCTTCTGCTCTGTCTTTTGCTGTTCCTACAATTTTGTAAGTTTTTTGAGTTTCTATAAGTTGTGCAAGACCTCTACTAAAAAGTGGGTGGTCATCAATAATTAAAACTGAATAAGTCATGGAAAAAGTATAACATAAAAATGAATTTAAATGTATAATATTTTTTATGAGAATTGGATTTATTGTTGATATTTTAAATGAAGAATATCAAATTTCATTTATTCGTGGAATGAGAAAACTTTCAAACGAATTAGATTTGCAAATTGTTTGTTTTCAATATGAAAGTTTAGTGAATAAAAAATTTAGTAAAAATTTTTCTAAAAGCGATTTTTTTGGTTTAGATGGTATTATTGTTTTAACTGCTGTTGTTCAAGATAAAATAAAACTAGAGAACATAGAACAAATGAAAGATGTTTGGGGGAACATTCCTTTTGTTTCTGTTGGCCAAATTATAGAAAATGTTCCATCAATAATTAGTGAATCTGAAAAATCAATGAAAGAGTTAATAGTTCATCTTATTGAGTATCATAAATATAAAAGTATTTTGTTTTTAGGTGGACGAGATTCTCATCAAGATAATATTCTTAGAGAACAAAAATTTATTGATATGATGAATCAATATAAAAGTGAAAATCAAATTGATTGTTTTAAAATTATTCGTGGTGATTATACAGAAGAGTCTGCAATTCAAGCTTTGTTCAACTTTGAAAATCAAAATAATTCAATGAAATTTGATGTTATTGTTTGTGCTAACGACAATATGGCCATTGGTGTAAATAAATATTTAAAAATGTACCAGTCTAGTTGTTTTCTTGATAATTGTGCTGTTACTGGTTTTGATGATATTCCTCAAGCTCAATTGGAAAATCCAGCTCTTACAACTGTAATGCAACCAATGGAAGAAATGGGTAGTCGTGCATTGTTGATGATGAAGAATATTTTGGAAGGTAAAAAAGTTCCTTTAATAGAGAGAGTTAATTCAAAATTTATTAAAAGGGCATCTTGTGGTTGTGTTGAAAAAAAAGAAATTGATATTGAAGAATTAAAAAATAAAAACAAAAAAATACAGTTTCAATATTTGTATTCAGAAAAATTACTTAGAATGATTAGTTATATGGGCCAAGAGCTGAACTCTGTTTATTCAATTCAGGAAATGCGTGGATACATTGACAGAAATTTAGATTTGCTTGGTGTAAAAAACTTTTGTATTTTATCATTCATAGAAACTAATCAATCTTTTTCTAAATATGTGTATCCTTTATATGTTAGAAAAAACGGAAAAATTGATGATTCTTTTTATTCTGTGCCTAAAATTTTACTTAATGAATTTTCTGATTATTTTTTTGAATTAAATGATGCTTATATTTCTAAGTTTTTATTATTAGGTAAAAATACGATTGGTGGAATTTTTTATCAATCTGATGATGATTTGCATCCCTACATTTGTTCAATTTCTATTAATATTGCTCAAACTATTCATAGACTAAAGGTTAGAGAGGAAGATTTTAAACACGCAGAGAATCTAGAAAAAGAAGTTCAAAAACGTACAAAGGAACTTATTGAATCAAACAATCGACGAATGGAAGTTGAAGCCCAAGTTTTAAAAATTAGTGAAGCAGAACGACAGCGGTTTAGTACAGATTTGCATGATGATATTTGTCAACGTTTGGCTGGAATTTCTATGTTGTGCCGTAGTTATTCAAATAGAGAAGCGCCTTTGGAAAAAGATGAAATGGTGGAATTGGCCAGTTTAATTAGCGATACTTTGCAACGAACAAGGCAATATGCTCATAATTCGTATCCGGTAGAATTGGAAAGTTTGGGAATGAATCACAGTTTGAATAATTTGTGTGCATCTTTTGAAACTCAATCTGGAATAAAATGTGTTTATGAATGGAATATTTTTAGTGATATTCATTTTGATAGTTTGCAAAAATTGAATATATTTAGAATTATTCAAGAAGCATTGCATAATGTTTTAAAACATGCAAAAGCAACGGAAGTTTGCGTTACAGTTGAAGAAGAAAAGGATTTTATTTTAGTTACTGTTAAAGATAATGGAGTTGGTTTTTCTATAAAATCGGAAAAAAATCAAGAAACTTCTGTAAAAACAAATCCAGATGAAATTGAAATTTTGTCTGCAAAAGATGTGGCCAAGGGAATTGGGTTAAATTCTATGCAATATCGTGCTGACCAAATTAATGCAAGTTTTAAAATCAAAAAAAATAAACCTTGTGGAACTTGTGTTGAATTAAAAATTTTTCCTCATTAAAATGTGTGCTTGTTAGTTTTAGGAAGTGAATATGATAGATAAAATTAAGAACTTGTTTAATTTGTATTTTTCTTTTGCCAAAATTGGAACTTTTACTATTGGCGGTGGTTTGGCAATGATGCCAATGATGCAATCTGAATTAATAGAAAAACGAAAATGGATTACAGACGAAGAATTAATTGATTATTATGCAGTTGGGCAAAGTACACCAGGAATTGTGGCTGTGAATGTTGCCACTTTTGTTGGTTATAAACAAATGGGAATTATTGGAGGCATTTTTGCAACTTTGGGAATGGTAACTCCTTCTTTAGTAATCATTATGATTTTGGCAAGTCTTATTAATTCTATTAATGATTTTCCAATTATTCAAAAAGCATTAAAAGGAATTAATGTGGCTGTTGCGGCTTTGTTAACTTCTACAATTATCAATTTTATGAAAAAAACAATCAAAAAGTTTACAAATGCCATTTTTATGATGATTAGTTTTTTGCTTGTTTTTGTATTTAAACTTCCATCTTTTTGGATTATTCTTTTTGCTTTGCTTATTGGTGTTGTTTTAACTTACAAAGAAAAAAAGAAAGTAGCTGCAGTTGAAGAAGATTCAAAAAAAATTGATGGGGAAGGGAAATAAAATGAGTTTGTTTGAATTGTTTTGTACATTTTTTTATATAGGACTTTTTACAATTGGTGGTGGAATTGTTGCAATTACTTTAATGCAGCAAACAATTGTTCAAAGGGGATTAATTACAGAAGAACAGTTTTATAATATGGTTGCAATTTCCGAAAGCACACCAGGTCCTCTTGGTACAAATATGGCAACTTATATTGGATATAATCTTTACGGAATTCCTGGGGGAATAATTACTACAATTGGAGAAGTTTTGCCTTCTTTAATTATTATTGTTATAATTGCCAAATTTTTGCAAAAATTTAATAAAAGTTTGTATGTAAAAGGTGCTTTGGCATTTTTGCGTCCTGTAACAACAGGTTTGATTTTAGTTCCTGTTGTACAAATTTTTATTTTCAATATGTTTAACATTCCAGAGCAGTTTTCATTGTCTTACTTATTTTCTTTTGAAAATTTGAAAGGATTTATTGATTGGATTAATTTGGCTGGTTATGCTGTTATCTTCTTTTTGATGATGAAATTTAAAATGCACCCAATATTAACAATTTTACTGGGTGCATTATTTGGAATTATTTTCTTATAATTTATTTTTTTGCAATTTCTGTTACAGCCGAAACAACACCAGCAAGATTCTGAATATCAGATGGAATAATGATTTTTGTTGCTTGGCCGTTTGAGGCTGCTTCAAAAGCTTCAAGACTTCTAAGTTTAAGAACTTTGTCGTCCATTCCAGCTTCTTTAAGCATTTTCATACCAGATGCTTTTGCTTCTTGAACTTCGCGAATAGCTTCGGCTTCACCTTTTGCTTTTTGAATTGCAGCTTCTTTTTGAGCTTCTGCATCAAGAATCATAGCTTCTTTTTGTGCTTGTGCTTCAAGAATTAATGCTTGTTTTTTACCTTCTGCTTCCAAAACCGCCGCTTGTTTGTGACCTTCTGCAATTAAAATTTCTTCACGGCGTTCACGTTCTGCACGCATTTGTTTTTCCATTGCTTCGCGAATTGCCTGTGGAGGTTCAATGTTTTTTACTTCAACACGATTTACTTTAATTCCCCAAGGGTCAGTCGCTTCATCCAAAATACTGCGCATTTTTGTATTGATTACATCACGACTTGTAAGAGTTTCATCAAGTTCAAGTTCACCAATAATGTTACGCAAAGTTGTTGCTGTTAAATTTTCCAACGCATTAATTGGGCGTTCAACACCATAAGTATACAATTTTGGATCTGTAATTTGAAAATAAACTACTGTATCAATCATCATTGTAACATTATCTTTTGTAATAACTGGTTGTGGTGGAAAATCAAATACTTTTTCTTTTAAAGACATCTTGTTTGTCATTTTGTCAATAAAAGGAAACTTTACGTGTAATCCAACTGTCCATGTTTTTAAATATGCTCCAAGTCTTTCAATAACTACAGCATCTGATTGGGAAATAATTCTAATGTTTGTTGCTATAAGAATTGCAACAATTGCAAATAAAATGATTACAATATAAATCATAAATTTTTACATCTCCTATTTATTAATTGGCTCTACAATAATTGTGTTTCCTTGAACTTCAACAATTTTACAGATAGTTCCTTCTGCAATTTCTTCATCGTTAGAAGATTTTGTTGTCCAAACAACACCATTTTTTGCTTTTGCTTCGCCTTTTTCAAATTTAGTTACTTTTTTTGTAATTAAAACTTCTTCTCCGCAAAGAGTATTAACATTTGTTTTTTCTTTACCATTTTTAAGCTTTTTAACAGCAAAAGGTCTTGTAAAAATGATAAGTAAAACTGTTAAAATTACAAAAATTAGTAATTGCCATCTAAAAGGTAATCCAGTTAATGCAATGAAAATCATTGGCAAGGCTGCAATACCGGCCCAAATTGTTGTTAATCCCATGGTAAATGCTTCAATTGTACAACAAGCAATTAATACAATTAGCCAAAACCATGGAAGGTTGCTTGTAATAAATTCCATCATAAAAATAGTATAACATTTATCTATAAAAATAAAAGAAATATCTAAAAAAAACTTCCAAGTTTTAGGAAATCACCTTATAATTTAATTTATGAGTACACATATTAACGCTCCAGAGGGAGCAATTGCAGATACAGTATTATTACCCGGAGATCCTTTAAGAGCAAAATTTATTGCAGAAAACTTTTTGGAAAATCCTGTTTGTTATAACGAAGTAAGAGGAATGTTTGGATTTACTGGAACTTATAAAGGAAAAAAAGTTTCGGTACAAGGAACTGGAATGGGGCAGCCATCATTGGCAATTTATGTTCAAGAGTTGTTTGAATTTTATAATGTTCAAAAAGCAATTCGTGTTGGAACTTGCGGTGCTATAAAAGATGATATTCATGTAAAAGATATTATTTTGGCAAATGGTGCTTGTACAGATTCTTCTTTACAGTCTCAAAGATTTGGACTTTTGCATTATGCGCCAGTTCCTTCGTTTGAATTGTTAGATAAAGCATATCACAAAGCTAAAGAAATGGGCTTAAGCTTTACAGTTGCTCCTTGTGCTTCTAGTGATAGATTTTATGATGAAAATTCAAACTGGAAACTTTGGAAAAAATATGGTGTGGCTGGAATTGAAATGGAAGCTGCAGAGTTATACACTTTGGCTGCACAATTTAATAGAAAAGCTTTAGCAATTTTAACTGTAAGTGATCACATTGTTACTGGGGAAGCAACTTCTGCCGAAGAACGACAAAAAACATTTACAGATATGATGAAACTTGCGCTAGAAACAGCAATAAATTAATTAAGAATTCAGAATTCAGAATTCAGAATTAAGAATTTTGATAAAACGTTTTGTAAAAAAATAGTTTTGTATATGTAAAAGTCATCTTAATTTTACATTCTGCATTCTTAATTTGTTGAAATTTCCTCGTATTTAATCTAAAATATTAGAATTAAAAATTTGATAACTTTGTGTTATTATAATTTTGTGTAAAAAATAATTTTCATAGGTGGTTTTATTATGATTACTTTAAAATTTGGCGGAACTTCAATGGCAAATGCCCGCCGCATCTTAGCATCTGCAGACATTATTATTAATCGCGGAAAAGAAGACAGACTTAGTGTTATTGTTTCAGCTGTTGCTGGAGTTTCTAATACTCTTCAGTCGGCTATTGATGCTTCAACCACCGGCATCGTTGGCACAAATTATGTAACAGATTTAAGAAACATTCATAATGAAATTTGTTTAGAACTTCAGTCAAAATTACCAGGTTTTAACGCCGAAAAAACAATGGCAAAAATTGAACCAAACTTTGTTGAATTAGAAAAATTACTTGCTGGTTGTGTAAGTTTTGGTGAATGTCCAGATACAGTTTACTGTAGAATTATGGGAATGGGTGAATTGTTATCGGCTCCAATTATGGAATCTGTTTTACTCGCAAAAAAACAAAGTGTAATTTTCCTTGACTCAAGAAAATTTGTATTTACAACAGGAAATCAAAAAGAAGGAGAAGCAGACTTTACATTGTGTAATGAAGCTTGTGCTCCTTTCCGTGATGGTGCAAGTCCTGCTCAAACAAGAATTTTATTATTCCCAGGATTCATTTGTACATGGAAATCTGGTTCAGATTCAAAACCTGTAATGGGGCTTTTAGGACGCAATGGTTCAGATTTTAGTGCTGCAATTATTGGTGCAAGTTTAAGAGTAAAACGTGTTGAATTCTGGACAGATGTAGACGGTGTTTACACAGCAGATCCTCGTGTTGTAAAAGATGCAATCCTTGTAGATGATATGTCTTACGAAGAAGCAATGGAACTTTCGTTCTTTGGTTCAAAAGTTTTACATCCAAAAACAATTGCTCCATTACAAGCAAAAGGAATTGAAGCTTGGAGTTTGAATTCTCATAATCCAGAAGCAAGAGGAACAAGAATTGGACAAGGTCCTTTTGAAAGCAGAAAAAAATCTAGCATTTGTGGAATTAGTTGTTTAAAACGTGTTTCAATGGTAAGCGTAAGTG
>JAFXDY010000071.1 GCA_017521105.1 Treponema sp. | reverse complement strand
AATGGTGGCAGCGTAGCGAACCATTTGACCTAAATCACAATTCCTTAAAAGTTCGATAGCATCTTTTACAGTTCGCTTGACTGGGAGCGTCTCAACGTCATTGTAGTTTTTGTTTCAAATAGTGTTTAAAACAAACCTACTTTTTCTTTTTTTTGGGCTACTACCTTTTTTTCTTCAAAAGTTTGAACAAACAACTGACATTTGTAAGCGGCCTTTAGTTTTGCGTTGCACAAAAGTTTGTAAAGTTTTAGAACTTCTGGAACTTGTTTTGTTGTGGCAAATTGTAGTGCCAAAGTTGCCCAAAGTGCCAAACTTTCGTCTGTCATTTCTTTGTTGAACCACCAAATGTTGTCAAAATTGTTGATGCCACTAAAGAGACTTGCGTGTTTTTCTTGAACAAGTGTTTTTGCAATTGTTAAAGCCAAAGCTTTTTGTGCAGCAACATATTTTGTTTTGTTTGTAGAAACTTTTGCACAACTTGAACAATCTGCAACCTTTGCTAAAACAAAAAGTTTTGTTAAATCAGTGCGCAATGTTGGAATAAAGTTGCTTGGAGTTTTTGATTCTTCCAAAGTGGCACGAGATTTTTCAAATTCTGCATGAATTTCGTAGAATTTTCGTTGGAAATTCCATTGGTTTGCAAAGCCATTTTCTGCCAAAGAACCACAAAGTGAAAGCATAATTAATTCAACTTCTAAAGAAGGTTTATTTTGAATCATCAATTTTATGAATTTTTCTGATTCTGTTGTTTTTAGCAATGTTTTTTGCAAATCTGCAGGAGTTTTGATTTTTTGTGCATTGTGAAGTTTAGCAATTTGTAAAATTCGTTTTTGAATTAAAGCAAATTGTTTTTCTGCCACAACTTTTAGTTTTTTGTCTTGAATAAAATCATTTGATTTTTCAAAGAATTCAATTGCTTCTTCTTGTAATTTTGCAAGAGACGCTTTTAATAATTTTGTGTCATATTTGAATTCAACAGATTTTTCTGATTCTTTTACAACTTTTGATTCTGATTTTTCTTCTACTTTTTTTGCTGCGGAAGTTTTTGATTTTGCAGGAGTTTTCTTTTCCTTTTTCTGTTGGAAAACTTTGCTATCATCAATTGCTTTTAATGCAGATTTTGCATAAGGAACAAAAGTTTTGTATAAATCTTTGTAAATTAATTCTTGAAGTGCTGTTTCTAAATCATCACAACCAGCCCCATTTAAGAATTCGCACAAAATTTTATAGCGATTATCTTCTGTGTCTGTAACTTGCTGAATGTTCATAAAGATTTGATATTCAAATCCGTTGAGCATTACAAAAAGTCCTTGTTCGCAAATGTCTTTTGATTTTCTGATGAACCATTTTTGACTTTTGTGTTCTTGGAAAATACAATATTTGTCATCTTCGGCTGTAAGGTTTAATCCTTCCGAAAGTGTGCGAGTTTTTTGAATGATTTCGTCGCCGTTCCCAGTTTTTACTGCGTATGGGTCAGAAAGTTTTATCCATCCGTGGGCTTGGTCGTATTTATTATTGTAGAAAACTAAAACTCTTTCGTCGCCAGCGCCGTTTGAATATGCAAATACGTTTTCGTTTACGTAGCCGTCTTGCCACAAATCATAAAACAAGAAGTTTTCTACGCCACTGAACAAATAGCGTTTTTTCATAATTGGGAATATTTCTTTGTAGTGACGAGAAACCAAATAATCACTTGGTTTTTCGTCCTTGTAGGCTTTTGTATATTCCATTCCGTATTTTTCTGTAAATCCTTCAATTTGACCATGACCAAACATTGGAAGCCCTGGCATTGTAATCATAAGTGTACAACAACCAAAATATTTGTCTCCATCACCAAACTGAGCAATTGCAGTTTCTTCGTCTGGATTGTTCATAAAGTTTACATAGCGTTTTAAAACTTGTGGATCGAATGTAATTGTATTTTTTACAGTTTCGCGATATTTTTGATTTTCTTCTTTTTTGAGCATGTTCATAAATGCACTGTTGTAAACTCTATGCATTCCTAAAGTACGAACAAAGTAGCCTTCCATCATCCAGAATGCTTCTGCAAGCAAAAGTGTGTCTGGACATTCTTTTGCAACTCGGTCTACAACTTCACGCCAGAATTCATTTGGAATTGCGTCGTTAAATTGTTGAGTAGAAAGTCCTGTTTCGCTACGAGTTGCAATATCACCACCGTGCCCTGGCTCTGGATACCAAAGTCGGCGAATACTTTTTTTTGCCAACACCATTGCAGCGTCAAATCTGATAATTGGGAAGTTTTTTGCAACGTGTAAAATTTCTTGCATTACCGCTTCACGCGCCGCTGGATTTAAAAAATCAATTTGTGCTGTATCATTCCAAGGAAGCCCAGTTCCGTCGTTTCCGTGATAGATGTAGCGAACATCTCCAGTTTGATTATCAACACGTTTGAAAACTACAGAACAGTCGTTTTTACTGTAGTAGTGATCTTCAAGATAAATGCTTGTGCGTGGATCTTGTGAAAGATTTTCCCCATTGAATGTGTAGTGGGGGAATGGACAATCTTTTCTTTGAATAAACAAATCTGGTTTATTCATTACCCATTCTCCATCCATTCCAGTGTGATTTGGAACCATGTCGCTGGCAAGTCTAATTCCTCTTTGCCAAAGTCTTTGACGAAGATTTGCTAAAGCGTCCCATCCGCCAATGTTGTAAGCAATGTTGTAGTCATAAAGGGAATATGCCGAAGCCGCAGCCTCTGGATTTCCACAAATTTGTTTAATTCTTTTTGAAGCTTTCGAACGTTCCCAAAGTCCAATGAGCCAAAGTCCTGTAAAACCTTGTTCTTTTAATTTGTCTAATTCTGCGTCTGGAATTTGATCTAAACGTGAAATTTCGTATCCGTATTGTTTTGTTAATTGGTCAAGCCAAACCAAAACTGTTTTTGCCATTAAAATTACGTTTGGCATCCATTCGCTGTCGGCACTGAATCGTTCATACTCGTTCATTAAATTTTCGTAAGAATATGGTTGTAAATCTGGACCGTCCCCGCCAATTGGAGCCCAAGAGGCTTTTTCTTCTTCAGAAATTGTGTCCATTCCTGCAAAAATGCGTTTTAGCCATTCAATTAAATCTTTAAAATATTCAGCCCAATGTTTTTCAATGTATTCAAGTTGGCCTTTTAAGCTTTCTGGAGCAAAAAGCATTGGTTCTCTAAGCAAATTGATTAAATCGTGGTCAAATGGACCGTAAGTTTCTTGAGTTTTTGCAAATTTTTGAATTGTTGCCCAAGTTTTATTGTAAAGTTCATTTTTTGAAAGTTCTGAATCGTCAAATAAAATTGCAAAAGGTTTAAACGCAGGATTTTCATTTGCAAGATGAAGCAAAATCAATTCTTCCAAAGTTTGTTCACGGTTTGTGCGAGTGATTGTTCTTGTTTCTTTTCCAATTTTTACAGTTTCAATTGCTTCCCGATTAAGATATTCCTCTGCTGTTGTTTTTTCTTTGTAAACTTCAACAGGTGGAAATTCCTTAATAAAATCTAAAAGAAGATTGTCTATTTCTTCTTTTGAAAATTCTTTTTCCATTGTGGCAAGTAAATCTGTCATAAAAGTTTGCGCTTTATTGTGGCGATAAAGCATACAAACATGATGCAAAATTTCATCAATTAAGCCCATTGCGTTTAATTGACCTGCCGAAACTTTTTTATTTTCGTCTTTAATTTGAGTTTCAATGTAATTATTAAATAAAAGTTGAAAATCACGAACATTTTTCATATTTGCAAAAATAACGTTTCCGCTACTTGCGTAAAGTCCTTCATTAAAAGAACAGAGATTTCTAATTTTTCTTGAAATGTGGAATTCGTTGTAAGAAATATTCATAGTTTAACCTCGTGATAATAGTTTTATATTTGAAATGATTTCTTTATTTTTTGATAATTCTTCAATAGAAACAGGCATTCTGTAGGTCCAATTGAATTGAGTTACAGTTCCAGGAATGTTGATTCTTTCGTCTTTTGAATCTTCTGCATAGTATTTTTCAGATAAATACAAAATGTCTTGCAACGGCGGAATGAACCACATGCTATTTGCTTGAGAAACTGCTTGTAAAACTTTTTGTGCAATTTCTGGTAAAAAATCTTTTTGTGAAAATTCTTTTAATGCTTCTTGTTGTTTTAATTCTGATTCTGATTCAGTTTTTGATTTTGTTGTATCAGATTTTTCAGATAATATTTTTTCGAATGATGAATCTACAATCTTTGGATTTTCTTTTAAAAATGCCAAAACGCTTTCTTTTTCATCATCCCACCATTGGCGCAAAGTTGAAGAGTCGTGAACAGAAGTTGTTACAACAGAAAGTTTTTCGTAATCTTTAAACGCTACAAAAGGTTGATTTTCTTTTTCCCAATATCTGCACCAGCGAACAACTCGTAAACCTAAAATATCGTGATTTTTCATTGTTTCTGGCACGCAGGCAATTCCAACTCCCAAATCTTCGCCGCAAGGAATCATTTTTACATTTGAAGTAAGGGCAGTAAAAATTTGTGAAGCTTGTTTTTGCCAAAGTTTTTCATTTTTTGTGTTTAATTTTTCAAAAAGTTTTTCTAAATCTTCTTTTTCTTTTTGATTTAGAGTTTCCCAAGAAGTTGATTTTTGATATGTCCACAATGGAACAAATTTATTTTTTGCAACTTCCAACAAAGTGATGTTTGACCAATAATTTACAAGAATGTTTTGGATTTTTTCTTGCGCTGGTTCATCTACAAAATCACTTAAATCAATATTTGCAAGTTCTGTTGAACCTTTATTTTATCTGAAAAAAGCCAAAGTTCTTCTTGGCCAATTTGATTTGCTACAAGTTTTAAAATTTTATGGGCAATTTCCCGGTTCCAAGTGATATCTTCAATTGCAGAAGTTGGAATGTGTGGTTTAGAAAGCCAACGAATTCTGTCGTCATCAAAACCAAGTTCGTATAATTCATCTTTTTTAATAGAAGAAAATGGTTCTGTATGTCCGTTTAAAGCATTACAATCTTTTTCTGGAATTGCCCAAATTCTAAAAAATCCTAAAATGTGGTCTAAACGGTAGGCGTCGTAGTATTTGCTGGCGGTTTTTAGTCTGTTTATCCACCAAGAATAATTTTCGTTTTGAAGATTTTTCCAATTGTATGTTGGAAAGCCCCAATTTTGTCCATTTGGATTTTCGCCGTCACTTGGAGAACCTGCACGCAAATTATGATTAAAAAATTGAGGATAAGCCCAAGCGTCGCAGGAATCTTCGTTCATTAAAATTGGCATGTCCCCTTTTATTTTGATTTGCAAATTGTGAACAGAATCTACTGCTTTTGAAAATTGCTCATCTGCAACAAATTGAACCCAAGCGTAAAAAAGATGATCTTTTTTTAGTGATTTTTTATCCCAAAGTTTTTCAATTTCTTCAAGAGTTAAAGTTTTATCTTCTTTTTTCCAAGATTTCCAAGAGGCTTGCATATATTTGTATTTTAGATTTTTATAAACAGCGTAAGTTTTTATCCAGGGATTTTTTTTAATCCAAGCGGAAAGTTCTGGTGTTGGTTTTTCTGTTTTTGCAATTTCTGTTTGATTATAAAGTTGCTGCAAAAAGTATGTTTTTGAATTTAAAATTTCGTCGTAATTGTAGCGAGATTTGTATTTGTTTGCTTTTGAAAAATTGTTGTAGTCGCTGCAAAACTTTTTGTCGCTGTTACAAAGGGAATCAAATCCTTCCACATCTGATAAACGAATGTAAATTGGATGCAAAGCAAAGGCCGAAAGCCCAGAATATGGAGAACTTTGAGTTCCTGTGTCATTTACAGGAAGCAATTGAATTAAATTGATATTTGATTTTTTGCAAAATTCTGCAAATGGAACTAAATCTGGAAATTCTCCAATAATCTGATTTTCTTTTGTATATAAAGCCCCAAGGGGAACTGCTACGCCAAGTAAATTTGTATTTTTCATCATAATGATTATAATGCAAAAAATGCAAAAAGGAAAATGATTTTAGTTGGGTGAACAGAATTTTTGAGGTGCGGGATTGTCTTTATTTACAATGCCAAATTGGAGTGGCAAGGGCGTTGGAAAAAGGTTGTGGTTTTGTAAAATCTGGGAGCCAACTGGTGTCGTTGGAAAGTTCTTGATAAAAAAGATATTCAAAATCGTAGGCTTCAATTAAATCTTGAATGTCTAAATCTTCTTCTTTTGAAACTAAACGATTTTCAATTGCTTTTAAAGCCTTCTGGCGACGTTCCAGCTTTGTTTTTTCTTCGTCAAACGAAACTGGTGTGTATTGATTCATAAGGGAAATGCAACTTTTTGTGTCGGCGTTTTCTTTGAGCCATTGAAGCACATCGGCTGTTTCTTGGAATTTTCCTGGCAAAAACAAGTGGCGAATAATTACTCCTTGTTCCATTTTTTCACGAGGTTCGCCATCTTGAGCCCATTCAATTGATTTTGCATTTTTTGGAGATTCCACAGTTTTAATTTTTAAAGGATTGTTTTGAATCATCCATTTGATTGCATTTGCCGCAACTTGTGGATAATCTGGAGCCAAAAATAAATCTTTAGAAAGTGAAGAAGAAAGTGTTTTTAAATCTGGAAGCCAAATTGTAACAAGACCTTTTAATAATTCCAAAGATTCAATTGTTTCGTAAGCCGAAGAATTCCAGCAAAACGGAATTGTAACCCCAGCGTCTTTTGCTGCTCGAATAAATTCTGCCAATTTTGGAATGTGATGGCTTCCTGTTACAATGTTGATATTTTCTGCACCAGCATTTTGCAAATCAAGGCACATTTTTGTAAATTCTTTTGAATCAACATCGCTTCCGTATCCATTTTGACTAATTTGATAATTTTGACAAAAAGCACAACGTAAAGTGCAACCAGTAATAAAAATTGTACCACTTCCACCAAAAACTGTGACCAAAGGTTCTTCCCCAAAATGAAGTCCAGCGAAGGCAATTTTTAAATCATCAGTTTCTTGACAAAATCCCTTTTGCTTTTGAGTTCTGTTTACGCCACATTTTTTTGGACATTGCATACAATTTTCGTAGTGATTCATGTTTTACCCCAACACCAAATATACTGCTAACAACACCGCCAAAAACAAAAGGTTGCACAATGTAAATATTTTGAAAAATTCTAATGTTTTTGAGTTTTCTACGCCTTTTGAATATAGTTTAAAAGAAATTAAACTTGCCAAAGATGCAATTATTGTTCCAAGTCCGCCGATGTTCACGCCCAAAAGAAGTTGTTTTACGTTGCTGCAAAATGGATAAAGCAAAAGTGTTGCTGGAACGTTGCTAATAATTTGGCTTGTAATTAAACTTACAAAAAATTCTCTTTGACAAGTGATTTTTAACAAAAATTCTTTAATAAACGGAATGTTCGCTATGTTTCCAGAAAAAATAAAAAATCCGCAGAAAGTTAAAAGCAAAAGATAATCAACTTTTTTAAGTAAAGCGGCATTTAGAATTAAAGTGAAAATCAAAATGATTATTGTTAAAATCCATGAAGGAAGAATTTTTAAAACTGTAAGAAAACACAAAACAAATAAAATACAGAAAATTGTAGCTTTTGGTTTTGAAGTGATTTTTGTTTGAGAAGAAAGTTCTAAGTTTAAAATTATTTCTGATTTTATTGGTAAAAGTGAAAGTAACAACAAAATTCCACTGACGGTGGTGTAGGGAAGTAAGATTTTTGCAAAATCAAAAAATGTTATGTTTGACGAATTTTGCATTGCAGAAAACAAAAATAAATTTTGAGGATTTCCCATTGGTGTAAACATGCTACCAAGATTTGCTGCAATTGTTTGCAAAACTACAACATAAATTATCAATTCTGATTTTTTGATTTTTGAAAGTAACAAAATAGAAAAAGGCACAAAAGTTAATAATGCAACATCATTTGTGATGAACATGCTAAAGAAAAAGCACAAAAAAACTAAAATTCCACATAAGGCTCTGCAAGATTTTACTTTTGAACATAAAAATTCGCCACAAAAATCAAAAATATTACAATCTTTTAGTCCTGCACAAACGGTCATAAAAGAAAAAAGCAAAAACAAAACATTAAAATCAATGTAATTGATGTATTCCAAACTTGGTTTTACAAAAAAAGCCGAAATAATTGCCAACAAAATTGAAATTACCAAAACAATTTCTTTTTTTACAAAAGAGAAAAGTTGAGAAATAATGATTTTTGATTTTGAAGTTTGTTGAATAGCGTCCATAATAAAAAAAACGGTCCCAGCGGGAATCGAACCCGCCTTTCAACCTTGAGAGGGTCGCGAACTAAACCGATATTCGATGGGACCAAAAAGTATTCAGAAAAATCTGAAAATGAAACAAAAAAAGCTGAACAGAAAAAATGTTCAGCCTTAGTTCCCCACGGAGGATTCGAACCCCCACAGTCAGAACCAGAATCTGATGTGCTACCATTACACAAGCGGGGAATGGGTGAATTCAATATACATTTTTTTGGGGTTTCGGTCAATGGCGTCAGTGCAAATTTATTTACCAGTAAAAGAATATTTTCCGACGCCTCCAGTTTTGACTGGTGTTACTCCCACCAAGTCAAAATCTTATCGGCAAATTTTACAAAAATGTTTTTTTCTGGGCTTGTTCGGTCTGCAATCAGCGGGATTTCTTTTATCAAATAATTATCAAGAGAAATCACAATTTTTCCGTATTCTGTTCCGCATTGGATGTTACCAAAAATATATTCTGGAACCTCTATTTGAATTTTTACCGCTTCCAAATTTTCCTTCATTGAAGAACCTGTTATATAAGGCATACAAATAGAATCTTCAAAAAAAGCTGGCACAAGATTTATTGCATAATTTTCCGAAGCAAAAGTTTTTACTTTGTAAGGTTTTAATTTTTCAGATTTATATGTGGCAAAGGAATAAAATGCGTAATCCATTAAAGCAGTTCCGTCTTTTATGCGTCCTTGCTGACCTTCCCAAGTTGAGTTTCCAGGACCTTTCATTGTTACAGACAAAAATCTAGTTCCGTTGCGTTGTGCTGTAAGCGAAAGATTGTAACCGCTTTCGTCAATATAGCCAGTTTTAAGTCCGTCACAACCTTCCATTTTTCCAAGCAAAGGATTTGTATTTTTTTGAGTAATGCTCATTGTAATTTTTTCTGGGAAACCCTTTGTAAAATCCTGAGCTTGCAAAAAATCACCTGGTGCCATATTTTTTTGTTTTGGATATGTAAAAGATGGCACAGAATGGAATCTTTTTAAAGATTCAGGATGATTTGTAAGATAATATCTGCAGAAAGTT
>JAFXDY010000070.1 GCA_017521105.1 Treponema sp. | reverse complement strand
TTCTCTGTTAATTCCTTGAAAGTAGTTTCTGTAACTGTAAGAGTTGTATCCCCATTTGAAAGATGATAAGACTTTTCGATATCATTGAACTTTTCTAATTTCATGTTTTGAAAGGTCTGTAAACCGTCTTTAGTAATCATTGCAAATTCTGGAATTATAGTTTTGTCTTGTACAATAGTTAGACTATTTTTAGCATAAAGAATTGTTTCCTTTTGTTTAAAGTCGGGATATGCTGATTTAGGATTAATAATAGATTCAAACGTTTTTGCAGAAAGAACTAATTTCTCATTTCCATTGTCCAACAAGTATTCATTTGTTTCTGGATTTCTTTCAATTACTTTGTAGTTATCGCAGTATGTTAATCCTTTGTCTGTTGTAATCAAGAATGGTGGTAGAATAGTTTCTCCAAGAACAACAGGAGAGATTTCATTTTTTTCTTGTGTGATTTTATCATTAAACTTTTTAAATGAATCTTCTACTTCTTTTCCATCTAAATGGTATTCACCATCTAATGGTATACCAAATTCCAATTTTAATTTTTTTATGAGGAATTCCCTTCTATCATTATCAACTTCTTTCATATTATAAATTAGGTTTAGTCGTTCTTCATAGGAAAGAGGTTTATCTTCTGTAGGATAAAAATCTTTTCTTTCGATTTCTTCTTTGTGATTAGAGAGAATATGAATTTGTTTTATAAGTTCTTGAATTTGATTTGAATTATTATCACTAAAATTAATATTTTTTAAAAGTTCTGCAGCTTCTTCTAATTCTTTCTTTTTTGAATCTTTATTTTCCATAAAATTGTGTACTCCTCTTGTTGTTGGAAAAGTAGCGATAAACCATAGAATTTATCGCTACAAAAAAGTTTATCGTTCTATGTCGATGTCTTTAGTATTTTGATTTGGTGCTTTGTAAAATAATTCTGGATTGATTCTTGTTTTCCAAGTTGCTTGAACATCAATTTCCTTATCTTTTTCTGCAACAATGTTTCTTGAAATAAATTTACCTGGTTCCATAAAATATTTTTCAGTAACAGTCGTATTATTCAATGCACAATCAATAAAAACATTTTTTGAAATTAATTCTTTTACTTTAGATTCAAATTCTGTTTGTTCTGTCTTACTCATTTTGTTGTAACAAGAATCTGTAACAATTGGAAAAGCTCCAACAGCTCCTGCATCCAAAGATGAAAAAAGAATATCGTTTCGAATTTTGTCTTGTTGATTATCAAGAAAGAAATCTTTATGAAAATATTGAACACCAGAAATTTTGCTACCTGAGTTTGTGAATACAACAGGAATAAAATCATCGTTCCAATTATTTGTATCATTAATTTCTTTTGCAATTAATTTTAAATCGTTATAACCATTAACTTCTGTTTTTACCCAAGAAGGCAATTCTTTTTCGAATTCTTTATTTGATAATTTTGTTTCTACTTCATTCCAACCTTTTTTAGGAAGATATAGACAGAATTTATCGTGGTCTAAGATTATATGACCTGCAAGTCTTGAGATGCCACTTGTATTAGTCATACTTTCTTCTAAAGCTTTTGTAGTTTCAATATCATAGTCTGATGGAGCTACATTTCCAGAAGGATGATTATGAGCAATAACGATTAGTGAGTCAGTTTCTTCTGCTCTTGTTATTACTTGTTTTACAGTTTCTCCATTAGGAACTGATACGACAGAAGCATTTGGCATATGAGAAGATATTGCTAACTGGTCAGTAATCTTGCCAGAGTTTTTATCTACAAGAATGTATCTGAATGTTTCAAACTTTTTGTTTCTGTAGATGTTCATTGCAGCTTGAAGTTGTTTCATACTTGTTTTAGTAAGAGTATTGTTTTTTGATAGTGAAAGAGTTTTTCCTTTAATATCAAAAACACCATGTTCTTCAAACTCCTTAAAAGCTTTCCAAAGTCCAGTTCTATCTCCAGAAATAATTGGTTTAATAATTGATTCTCGTTCTTTTTCTGATTCTTTCAATTGTAGTGCTGATAATTCTTTATCATCAAATAAAGATGGTTGAATTGAATCATTTACAATTTTTGTTTCAAGTTTTTCAATTTTATCAGAGAAGTTTTTTTCTTCCATTAAAAGTTTTCCATAAGAATTAGAATCATTAACCAAAAGTTGACCTAACCAAGAAGGAACTTGTTTTTCTGCTTCTGAATATTCTGCTCTCCATTTTTGATGAAGGGAAAGGTCTTCCGAAATTTTCTTGAATTGTTCTTTTCTTTCTGAAAGTTCATTCTGATATTTTGCAGAATATAATCGAATTGGCTCTTGTACTTCATTTTCAACATTTTCAATTGAAGATTCAAAATTATATTTATATTGATTTGGTTTTTCGAATACATTTGAACAAAGTTCATTTGCTTCTTTCAAATCATTTATTCTAATTTTTTCTCTCCCATCCATATTTGCAATTGTTAATGATACTTTCAAAATATTAGCAACATTTCTTGGAGAAAGGTCATTTTTTTGAGAGATTGTATCCATATATTTTTGGCAAGTTTTGTTTAACTTACATAATTCAGCTATTTCTAGTGGATTAAGTTTTGAGTTGTAAACACCACGCTCTCTTTGAATTTTAATTGCAGTTTCAACATGAGATTTCATTTCATCAACTGTAATTTTACGAGTGTCCTCTGTGTCTTTTTTTACAAAATGTTTGATCTCTACTCTATCCAAAAGTGGTGCAGAAAATTTATTCCAATATTGTTCTATACTTTTTGCAGAACATAGACAGATTTTTGATTCTGAATGAAAGTTACCACAAGGACATGGATTTGTTGCAAGTCCAAGTTGAAAATTTGCTGGATAAACTGTAGAACGGCCAGCTCTTGATAAAGTAACAGACTTGTTTTCAAGAGGAACTCTAAGCATTTGCAAAACTGAAGTTCTAAATTCAGCAGTTTCATCTAGGAAAAGGGTTCCGTTCGTTGCAAGTGAAATTTCACCAGGTCGACAATTAACCCCTCCGCCACACATTCCTTCTATAGAGGCGGTTTGATGTGGCATTCTAAATGGAGCAGTGTACTTATCTTGATGTGGACCAGTTAATCCTGCTAGAGACTTTATTCTATAATTCACATTACTTTCTTCTTCCGTCATATTTGGAGTAAGTGCAGGAATTAATGTTGTTGAAAGCAGTGTTTTACCACAACCAGGAGGACCAACAAGTAAAAAGTTATGTTTTCCTGCGGCAGCAATTTCTAATGCCCTTGCTGTTTCAAAATGTCCGTCCAAAATTGAGTTATCAATAGAAGGTAATGTTTCATTAAACTTAATTTTTTTGTTGTTTTGTGTTTGTACTTCCGGAGAAATAAAATTTTCTTTACTTTTGAGCAAAGCAGGAACTTCTGCTAAATTTTTTGCTATGGCTATTTTAATACCTGGAATCTTATTGATTTCTTCAGCAGTTTTCTCGTCACACAAAATATGAGTAATTCCATATGCTACAGCTGATTTTGCAGCAGCATATCCACCTCTTACAGGTCTAATATTTCCTGAAAGTTCAAGTTCACCAAGAACAAGGCATTGTTCAGACATAAATTTTTCTGTGTGTGAAAGAATACTAGTTGCGATGGCCAAATCCATTGGATTTTCTTTTTTTAAGTCCGCAGGAGAGGCAGAAATTAGAACTCTTTCTTGAGGGAATGTTAGTCCAGAATTTGCAAATGCAGCTCTAACTCTTTCTCTTGTTTCTTTTACTTGAGAATCTGCAATTCCAATAATATCTACAGCAGGGATTCCTCTTCGTAAATCTGTTTCAATATTTACGATTGCTCCTTCATATCCAAATGGAGAGAATGAGTAAACATTCATTGGTGTTATTTTTTCAGGTTCTTTTCCAACATGATAATTTTGACCGTCAAAGGATAGTTTTGCATTATCAGTTAATGCATAAGCAAGAGGTATCATATTTGGAATATGTTTAATCGCTTCATTGTATGTTGTTCCTGTAGAAATAACATTATCAATAAAGAAAACTCTTCTTCCTTCTGGAATTGTACCTGTTGTAAACATTTCAATTTCTAGAGATTCTTTTCCTTCTTTCTTTTGGTCATACATTGTGTCATGTGGTTTACATTTTAGAATGTCATATACTTCGGTATTTGTTTTTTCTGCAATTTTATTTGCAATATCTAATGTATATTCTGCATTCCCTGTATGTTGTGGAATTGGAACAAGAATATCTCCTGATTTGAAAATGTTTTGTTTAACAAAGTGGTCTACAACAGTTTCAATGGCGTTTTCTTTCTTTAGCAAATCATCTGTTTGTTTTAGTGCATGACAAATTTCACGAGCATTTTCGGAATTGTAATAACTTTTATAGATGATATCGTTTACGATGATTTCAGATTTATATTTTTCGAAGAATTTGTCTGCGTTTTCTACATTAATATCATTTTCAATCAATACAACGGCTAATTGTTTCATAGCTGTGATGTATTGAGGATTTTTTTTGTAGTAAGTGATGTCATCTAATAAATCTAGTTGTAAAGATTTTCCATTGAAGATAAAAGACCCAACTTCATCATTGGAATCATAATCACTTCCATCGTGAATATTTATACCAATACAAGGGAATCTTATTCCTGTTCCTTCATATTCAGAGGATAATTCTTTGTAGTGTTTAATCGCATCTTCTAGAGATAGTTCTGTAAAACTTTCATTGTCGAATTCAGGATTGTCAGCAACAAAGAATGTAACTCTTGGTTTTTCTTCTCCTGTTACTTGCAATGTAGTTTCAATTTCCTTTTTTGGTTCTGGGAAATGTTTTGGATATGCTTTATGTAACATTTCTTCTATAGTTGTTCCTTTTGGAACATGATAATCCACTTCAAGCCAAGGAATGTTTCTAACTTCATCGAGAGAAATATCTCCCCATTCAGACATTTCAACATCACCATTTAATACAGCGTAACCAAAAGCATAACCATCTGTATAAATTTGAGAAATATAGAAATCAGTGCTACCTAAAAAGTAGTGAAAACCAACATTGTGAGTACCGTCTTGATTTACAAGTTCGCCGTCGGATGTAATTTGTTTATAAGTTTCTGCTATCTCTTTTAATTTGCCTTTGAAGAATTCTCCTTCTTCACCTTGTGTTAATTCAAGAGTAAAAGCATATTGAGAAGGTGGAATTACCTTTTTACAGATTTCGATATCTTCTTCTGTTAAAAGAATTGGTTCAATTTTTGGAACTTCTATTTTTGTTTCTTCGATTTCCAATTCTTTTTCTTGAGAATGAAGGTTGTTATAAGTTTCTGTTAAGTTATCTGTCAAATTACAGTTTGAAGGAAATAGATTCCATATTTCTCTTTGTCGTTCCCAATCTACTTTGGTAAGTTCTGTATTTCTTGATACTTCAAAAAGATTTTTCTCAATAAAGCTTTTTGCTTCATTAATAGCATAATCAGAGGGAATATTGCTTGCTTTAGATTCAGAAAGAATTTTTTCTATAGCAGTATTATAAGTGTTTTTAATATCAGAAAGAGCTTTTTCTTTTCTACTTTCAGCTTCTTCTGCTTTTGAGACTTCAATAATAATTGAATTATGAACTTCTTTGTAATGGGTTCTTGCTTCGTCTAATGCTAACTCTTTAGTAACTAACTCTTGAGTTAAATCTTCCTGTGCAGAATTTATAATTGAAAGCATAGCATTTCTCTGTTCACCAGTTATAGAAGAAAAATACAATTCATTTTCAAGATTATTTAATGCTTCAATTACATTAGGGTAAGTACAAGTTGTTCTTACAAAATCAAAAATATTACCATTCCCATCACCGATATCGAATCTATCTGGTTCATAAGTAATAGTATCCTTATGGTCCACAGTTGGTATGTTACAGAATTGAAATCTCGTTTTATCGTAACCAAAATTTACGTTTCTATCTTCTAGAGGAAGTTCTTCTTCTGGAATTTCAATGTATCTATCATAAGAACCGTATTTTTCTTTAATACGCATTTTTTCGTTATGAAATTCTTTATCTAATTTTTCAATCAGTTCATTGAATTCTTTTATTGAGTAGTATTTGTCTTCTCCCTTAAAGTGTGGATTTTCTGACCAATAAAGATGAATGTAGGGAAGATTATTTTCTTTAAAATACTCTTCTGGCTGAGAATTAATTACTTCTTTTTCTTCCTGTTTTGCTTTAAAAACATCAAAACTTCTTGATTGAATTTCGTCATAATCAGCAGGTTCACAGTCGTCATAATTAACACCGTAAGAATGCATTGTTTCTTTTGCAAATTCATAAATAGACATAGTGTAGTCATCTTTATTGAAATTAGGTGATAAATCGTCATAGTAAACACCACCGTCAATTTCGGTAAAGTCGCTATTAAATAATTCCCAGTCGTAGCCATTTTCTTCTGATGTTTGAATAGTAAAATATTTACCAGTAGATTTTTCTCTAAATGCTAATGAGTCAGGTTCAATTTTTAATGAATCAATTGCTTTTTGAACTTCTTCTTCACCAAAACGGTTTTTTAGTTCTAGTACAATTTCTTTCAATGACATACCGCTATCAGCCATTTGATTTATCAATTGTTTTCCTGTTGGTTCGTTGAAAGAATTATTAATAGTTTGTTCTGAAAAATACTTTTCTTGTAATTTTTTTGCAAATTCATTGCTTTCTTCTTGTGCTTTGTTAGTAGGATACCAAACTTCATTTTTTCTACTGAAAAGCCAGCCAGCCTGTTTCATTTCAGCTCGAATTTCTTCATCTGGTATTCCTGAGAATTTGATATTTGCACGATTGAACTCATTACTATAAATGATTTCCATAGTTATGTTTTTATTTTCCATATGATGTACTCCTCGTGTTGTTAGCGTTCAATTCCGCTATATAATTTTGATTTTAACAAAGACTCTTTTTGAGCTTGTTCTTCTTTTTGTTTGTTATAACCGATACTAAAGTCTTTTGAAGTATAAGACCTTGCGTACCAAGTTCCTGTATCTAGTGCTTTTGTGATTGTTTCTCCAACTTTCCAAGGTTCCGTTTTGTTTGCTTTTGTGGTTTCTATAATTTGTAAACAAGCGTTATAACAATTTTGTTTTGCTTCTACACTTGGTTGATGTGTTAATCGATTTCCTGTTACTTCGTAACAAACATGCTTTGCTTGTGCATCTACAAGTGGTGCGATATTCATATTGAGAGTTTGACAGGTTGAAATAACTTTATCTTTTATTCGTTTAAGACCTTGTGGAAGAGGAGGGGCTTTCTTTAAGGCTTTTTGATTTTCAACAAAGTTTGTGAAGTTTTCATTTGTGTATT
>JAFXDY010000069.1 GCA_017521105.1 Treponema sp. | reverse complement strand
ATGTATATTCAGTTCTTGCCCAAGAATAGTACTTCCTTTTTCTCCTTTTTGGTATTCTTGTACAACTTTTAGTTTGAATTCCGTTGTGTATTTTTTATTCATATAACCTCCAAAAGTGTCCAACTTTTGGGGTTCAGTTCAAATGCGACTATGCCAATGCATTTGCGCCCAAATTCTTAAAATCTTTTATAAAAAAAATCTTCCACTTGTTTAGAATTTTGATTAATGGTACATTTTTTGTATGAAAGAAATCATTACGCAAAAAGCCGAAAATATTAGGGGCGTTATTCGCTATCTTCAAAAGTTTAAAAATGCTCTGATTGTAATTTATATTGATGAAAACATTATTGAATCTGAACTTTTTTTGAGCCACATTCAAGATATTTCTCTTTTGCACAAAGCGGGGCTTAAGGTAATTCTTGTGCCTGGGGCTCGTAAACGTATTGATGAAATTCTTTCTGCGTCAAATATTGTGTGTCAGTACAAGGATGATATTCGGGTTACTTCGGAAGATGCCATGCCTTTAATTAAAATGGCGGCTTTTGATGTTTCTAATATTATTATGACTAGTTTGGCGGCAAACAAAATTACGGCGGTTATTGGAAACTGGGTTCGTTCAAGAGCAAAAGGCGTTTTTGATGGTTTTGATTTTGGAACTGCCGGCGAAATTGACAAACTTCAAATTGAATCTATTAACACTGTTTTAAATGACGGTTTTATTCCAATTTTTCCTTGTATTGGTTGGAACGAAGCGGGACATCCTTACAACATTTCTTCTGTTTCTTTGGCTCAGCAAATTGCAATGAACCTTAATGCCGATAAACTTTTTTATTTGATGGAATCTCCAAATTTGAATAAAGATAATTTTTTGGTTCCAGATGATTTTCCTTTGGCTCAAAATGGCGATATTCCTGCAATGGATTTGGAAGAACTTGACCTTTTTGTTAGCAAAAATCGTAGAGCAAAACCAGATTCTAATTCTTCGGGAAAAACTAATGTTTTAACTTTGCTTGAAAAAGCTAAAGTGGCATGTTTGAATGGAGTTTCCAGAGTTCACATTTTGGATGGAAATATTGATGGAGTTCTTCCTTCTGAAATTTTTTCTGATTTGGGTTCTGGAACAATGATTTATAAAAGCAACTACGGTGGAATTCGCCCAATGGAACAAACTGATATTCCTTCGGTTTTGGCAATTCAAAAACCATTTGTTGAAGCTCAAAAACTTTTGCCTCGTACAGAGCAGCAACTTTCTGCTGAACTTTCTGATTTTATTGTGTACGAAGTGGACGGTGGTGTTCATGCTTGTGCGGCACTTCACCTTTATTCTGATACTGGTGTAGGCGCTGGACGTGGTGATTCAAACCCAAGTGGCGGCGGTTCTGAATGTGTTTGCGGGTGGGACCAAGGGGAAATTGCGGCGGTTGCTGTTGAACAAAAATTTGACCACATGGGAATTGGTGCAAAAATGATACACTTCCTTATTGAAAAAGCAAAAAAACAGCAGCTTAAAAGTGTCTTCATTTTGACAACTCAAGCCGCTGATGTTTTTGAAAAATTAGGATTTAAGCCCGACGACATTTCTACTTTGCCACAAAAACGCAAAGAAAAATGGTCCCCAGAACGCAATTCTAAATTATTTCGATTGGACTTACAGTAAACAAACTGCGCACTGCATCGTTTATTTTTTTGGCAACGTAAGGATTGTTCATTGTGTAAAGGTGAATTCCTTGAACGCCGTGTGTTACTAAATCTACAATTTGATCAACTGCGTAGGCAATTCCGGCATCTCTAATTGCTTCTGGACTGTCTGCGTAGCGTTCCATCATTTGTGTAAATTTTTTTGGAAGAACAGCATTTGTTAAAGAAACCATTCTTTCAATTGATTTTTTGTTTGTGGCAGGCATAATTCCCGCCTCAATTGGAACATTAATTCCTTTAATTCTACATCTTTCCAAAAATCTATAAAATTTTTCGTTATCAAAAAATAGCTGCGAAAGAAGATGAGAAGCTCCAGCATCAACTTTGCGTTTTAAGAAATCAATATCATCATAAACACTTTTTGATTCTGGATGTAATTCTGGGTAACAAGCACCAAAAATATTAAAAGATTTTCCGTCTGTTCGTTTTGAATCAAATTCTTTAATAAACTTAATTAAATCTTCTGCGTGTAAAAATTCGTTGGCAGGTTCTTTTCCTTCAACTTTATCGCCACGCAAAGCTAAAATATTTTCTATCCCCGCTTTTTGAAATTCTTCTAATACAAATGTGGCATCATTTTTTGTCATGTTCAAACATGGCATGTGAATTACAGATTTTACATTACAAACATCTTTAATGCGTTTTGCAATTCCAACTGCATTGTCGCAATTTTCGCTACCACCAGCCCCAAAAGTAACACTAATAAAATCTGGATGCAAATCTTTTAATTCATCCAAAGTATTGTAAATTGTGTCAATTGGCATTGTTTTTTTTGGTGGAAAAACTTCAAAAGAAAAAATTGTTTTCATAATTCTTAGAGTATATTCAAATTAATCAAAATAATCTATTGCAAATTTGCCAGAATCTTTAAAACCAATTCTTTCATAAAGATTATGTGCCGCAAGATTTTTTTCTTTTACAAATAAACATGGATTTTTGTTTCCGCGAAAAATTCTTCCAAGTAAAACACAAAATAAATGCCAAGCGTAATAATTTTGACGGTATAAAGGATGAGTAAAAACGCCCCCAATTTGAATGTAATTAAACCCAATGGCATTTGTGTTAATTTTTGCAACTGGTTCCATATCAGATAAAAGCACAAAAGCCAGCTGATGTTTTAGGATTTTTAGTAAATCTGCTTTTAGATAATTTTCTGTAATTTCAGTTTTTGGAGCAATTCGTTCTTCCGAAACATACATTTTTTGTAAATCATACAAAAGTTCAAAATCATCAATTGAACAACGTCGAATTTCATCTTCAAAACTAAGTTTTTCTGGAGGAAAATTTAAATCATCTTCTTTTAAGGTCATCAAATTGTAAGTTGTACAATAGTTTGGATTTGCAGATTTTCCAAGTTCCTGCAAAATTGATTCAATAAAAACAGCCCATTCTTTTTTGCCAATTATGCAATGAACATTTTTATCTACCAAAAAACATTTTATTTCTTGTTTGTAATAATCATTTTGAACATTTTCTGGCAAACAAAAAAGCAAAGTTCCATCAAAAAAAAATACCGCCTTAATCTGTTCTACATTCTGTGGATTTTCTTCTTTTGACAAAAAATACAAATTTTTACTACTTTTTCTAATTTTTTCTGCCAAAAGTACGCAAAATTGTTCCTGTGGAGCTATAAATTCTTGCAAAATTAAAAGATTTTCTTCTTTTGCTTCATAAACTCTCATAAAATTATTTTCCCAATTTCATTCCGTTTATAACTGCAAGTGCAACTTTTGTGCCAAGTTCATCTGTAATTTTTACTTCGTATAAACAAGTTGATTTTCCGTCTTTTATGCAAACAGATTCGCCAAAAAGTTGAGTTCCTTTTGGTTGTCCCAAAAAGTTGATTTGTGCAGATGTAGAAACTGTTGGAACTTTTTTATAATTTGTGGCAATTGCAAAAACAAAATCGGCAAGAGTAAAGAAAACTCCTCCCATTATGCCGCCCATAGCATTCCTGTGTTTATCTTGAATTGTTAGCCCACACTGCACAGTTTCTTCTGTTATTTTTTGAATTTTGATTTCTGTTTGATCTGTTGCAAATTTGTCTTTAGAAAAAATTTTTTCTGCTTCAATTATGTCTGGATTTTTTTGATTTTCCATGTTTTGAGATTCCTTACACTTATTTTACACCCAAAATTTTAAACTGACTACTAAAGACCTAATCTTTTTTGAACATATTTTACACTTTCAATATATTCTTGGTCTGTTGTAAGATGTTCAATTATCATTGGCATATTTTGATTTTCTTTTGTTGCAAGTTCGGCAAAAAGTTCAATATCCAAAATACCTTTTCCACAAGCAGTTTCTTCTAATTGGAATGTAAATTCTGGTTTTAAAACAACATCTTTTAAGTGGCAACTACAAATTTTGCCTTTTAATTTTTCAAAACATTCTTTTAAGAAATCTGAATTGTAAAAATATCTTTGTGGAGAAGTAATCATATTTACAACATCAAGATGTGCTCCAAATTCTTCTCTGTTTACATCATTTATCATTTTTACATATTCATCTGGACTACTTGGAATCATCCAAGGCATAGATTCAATAGAAAATTTTGCATTTTTTGGTTTTGCTGTATCAATAATTTGTTGAATCATTTTGATTGCCATTTGCCAACATTCGTCGCTAAAATTTTCTTTGTATCCGCCGTCCCAACGAGGTCCATAAGGAGTTCCCACAACATTTACAGCACAAATTGCACCAATATCATCTGCCATTTGAAGTTGCCCAACAGAATAATCAATCCATTTTTTTCTTTCAGACAAATCAGCATCTAAAGTATTTTTCCAAATGCCAACTTCGGCAATAAGAAGCCCTGCATCATCAGCAGCTTTTTTATATGCAGAAATTTTTTCCGCACCTGCATCGCAATTAATTGGAAAATTTACACATTCCAATCCCAAAGCAACCATTTTATCTGCCCATTCTGTTGCCGAACTGTGATTTAAACAAGATGATATTCCTAATTTCATTTTTATTTCCTTAATTTTATGATTTTTTAAAACATTCTTTTGTGAATAACTGAACTGTCCATTTGACTAAGATTTTGCACGCCTGTTTTTGCCATAATTCCTTTTAGTTCAGCGGTCATGTCGTTAATTCGTTTGCTAACTGTCTCTTGGCCTTTTTTAAGAAGTGGCATTAAATGGCGACCAACAGAAACGGCAGTTGCACCAAGAGCCAAACATTTATAAACATCAAGACCGCTTTCAATTCCACAATCAATAAAAATTGGAAAATCGGGACCAAGGGCTTTTCGAATATCTTGCAAAATCATAAGTGGAGGAACAGAAGCAGGCATAATTCCGTGATGATGAGAAACTTGAATTCCTTTAACGCCGGCTTTTGCACATTTTTCTGCATCTTGAACAGACAAAACCCCTTTTACAATAAATGGCAATTTTGTTGATTGAACAAAATCTTTTAGTTCGTCAAAACTTTTTGCTGCCATTGGAAGACCCAAAACATTGTCAAAGTTTCCGTCGCCAGCAAAAGAATGGTCAATATCCATTCCAACTGCAAAACAACCAAATTTTTCGGCATGTTCAATTTTTCTAAAAACTTCTTTGTTGTCTGCGTGAGGTTTTACAATTTTTATTGAAGCTGCTCCTGTCTTTACAATTTCTTCAAGTTCGGAATCTTCGCCCATACCAACCCAATGAACTGCATCACTTAGTTTTGCAGCTTTTGCATAAACAATCATTCCGTTTTCGGCGGTGTTGTGAAGGTGAGAAAGAGCAGCCGTCATAATTGGCGTTGAAAATTCCTTGCCAAAAAGGGAAAAACTTGTAGAAGGAATTGCACTGTCTAAATATCGAGCTTCTAATAGTAATGAATCAAAATATTGTCTTGTGATTTTATCTGATGATGTTGTATAAAAATTTTCCATAAGTTCATTT
>JAFXDY010000006.1 GCA_017521105.1 Treponema sp. | reverse complement strand
AGGGCTTTCTGCAGAACAAATTGCTAGATGTACTGAGTTGCCGTTAGAAAAGGTGCAGGAACTTGCAGTTTCCAATTAACCATCGGGCGCCAGCTCCCTTACACAGGAGATAAAAAATATGTTAATTGCCGAATACAGTTACGAAACAGACATAAAAGTTCAACGCAGAGAAGCCTACAGGGAAGGTCTTGCAGAAGGAATAGAACAAGGTATAGAGCAAGGTGCAGAACAAAAAGCTATTGAAACTGCTAAAAAGTTATTAAAAGAAGGGCTTCCTGTAGAACAAATTGCTAGATGTACTGAGTTGCCGTTAGAAAAGGTGCAGGAACTTGCAAATATCACACAAGATTAAACAACTTTATTGAATAATCTGCAATTACAGACAAATTTAAAAGCGGTAGCGCTAGGAGCCCCGCCGAAGGCGTCCTCCTAGGGAGCGACGGCTGAAAGCCGACAAAATGCTCCGGAGGAGCATTTTGAGCGAGTCTCCGAGCAGCTGTGCTGCGAAGGCATGCGTAGCATGGGAGGATGGAGCGAAAGCGGAAGGGCGGATATAGCGACGGCAGGAAGCCAGAGGCTTTCTGCCGGACCGCCATTACATAGAAGGGACAAGCTAAAAAATGCTGTCGCATTTTTCTTAACGCTTTCCCATTGAACACCGGCAACCAGTTGCCTTACTCATCTATTGTAATTTGGTTTCCTGTGTACAAGTGATGGTAGCGGCCTTTTGCGGCAAGTAATTCTTCGTGGGTTCCTCGTTCAATTATGTGGCCGTGTTCCAAAACAATAATTTCGTCGGCGTTACGAACTGTGGAAAGTCTGTGGGCAATTACAAAAGTTGTGCGACCTTTCATTAAACTGTCCATACCTTGTTCAATTAATTTTTCTGTGCGAGTGTCAATTGAAGATGTGGCTTCGTCCAAAACTAAAACTGGTGGATTTGCAACAGCGGCTCGGGCAATTGCCAAAAGTTGGCGTTGTCCTTGGCTCAAACTTGAACCGTCCCCTGTAATTACTGTGTCATACCCATTGTCTAAATGTGTAATAAAATAATCTGCATTTGCAAGTTTTGCTGCGTCGTAAATTTGTGCATCCGAAGCGTCTAAATTTCCGTAGCGAATGTTATCTCTAATTGTTCCTGTAAACAAGTGGGTATTTTGCTGAACCATTCCTAAAGATTTTCTTAATGCGTCTTTTGAAATGTCATTTAATGGAATGCCGTCAAAAGTAATGCTTCCGTTTTGGCTTTCTACGTCATAAAATCTTGAAAGAAGATTAATTGTTGTGGTTTTTCCAGAACCTGTTGAACCTACAAGTGCAATTTTCATGCCGGGTTTTGCGTGAATGCAAATATCGTGCAAAATTGTTTTTTCTTTTTTGTAGCCAAAAGTTACGTTATTAAAAACCACTTCACCTTGCATTTTTATAAGGCTTCCATCATTTTGATTTTTCCAAGCCCAAGTTCCTGTTTTTGCAAATGATTCAACTAATCTAACTTTTCCACTACTGTCAGTTGCTTCAAAAGCATTTACCAATGTGTATTTTCCTTGGTCAACTTCAGATTCTTCATCAATAATTGCAAAGATTCGTTCTGCACCAGCAAGAGCATTTAAAACGCTGTTTGCCTGCTGTGTCATCATAGAAATTGGTTGGCTAAATGATCTTGTGTATTGCAAGAATGCTGCAATTGTTCCAAGATTCAAAGCACCTGTAAACCAATTTAACACATTTGGATTTGAATCTCCCAACACCATAAAAACGCATGATACTATTGCAATTATTGCGTATTGGGCATGAGACATATTATTTGTGATTGGCCCCATAACACCACCGTAAGTCATTGCGGCAGTTCCTGCGGCACGAAGATTTTCATTTAATTTTGCAAACTCAGAAACAGCATTTTCTTCGTGATTAAAACTTTAATTACTTTTTGACCTTCAATCATTTCTTCAATAAAGCCGTTCATTTTTCCAACTGCTTTTTGATTTTCTCGGAAGGCTTTTGCGGAACGTTTTCCTATTGTGGCAATTATTAAAGTAATTAAAAACATTGAAACAATCATAATTACTGTAAGCATTGGGCTAAGAATAATCATCATTGTTAAAACAGAAATTACTGTAATTACAGAAGATAACAATTGAGGAACAGTTTGACTCATCATTTCTCGCAATGCATCTGTATCGTTTGTAAAGCGAGACATTAATTCTCCGTGAGTATATGAGTCAAAAAACTTAATTGGCAATTTTTCTAATTTGCTAAACAAATCTTTACGGATATTCAATAGAAGATTTGTTGAAATATAAAGCATTAAACGGTTGTTACAAAATGAAGCAACAACACCAAATAAAAATAATGTGAATGCAATAATCAATAATCTGGCAAATCCTGCAAAACTTGGATTTTGTTTTCCAATTAACGGAATGATATAATCATTCAAAGCAGGTTTTATTAAATAACTTCCTAAAACAGAAGCCCCGGAACTAACTAAAACACAAAGAAAAACTAAAATCCATAATGATTTGAATTTTCCCATGTAATTTAAAATTCTTGAAATTGTTTTTTTTGTATCTTTAGGTTTTGCAAATCCTTTTGGTTTTACTGGTGGCATTATTCTACCTCCGAATTGTCAGCCATATCGGCGTCGCCGGCTGTTTGTTGGGATTCAAATACTTCTTTATAAATTTTATTGTTTTGTAATAATTCTTGGTGAGTTCCAAATCCGTTGATTTGACCTTCGTCTAAAACAAAAATTACATCTGCATCTTTTACAGAAGAAATTCTTTGAGCAATAATGATTTTTGTTGTTTCTGGAGCAAGGGCTTTTAATTCTCTCCAAATGCGAGATTCTGTTGCTGTATCAACGGCACTTGTACTATCGTCTAAAATCAAAATCTTTGGCTTTTTTAATAGGGCTCTGGCAATGCACAATCTTTGCTTTTGACCACCAGAAACGTTTACCCCACCCTGTCCAAGTTCTGTTTCGTAACCTTCTGTAAAATTTTCAATAAAAGAATGAGCGTCGGCAGCTTTACAAGCAGCAATCAATTCTGCTTCTGTTGCATCTGGATTTCCCCATCTTAAATTTTCTTTGATTGTTCCAGAAAACAAAACATTTTTTTGTAAAACCATTGCAACGCTATCACGCAAAGTTTGTAAATCATAATTACGAATATCAACTCCGCCAACTTTTACAGAACCTTCCAACGCATCATATAATCTTGGAATTAAAGAAACAAAAGTTGTTTTTGAAGAACCTGTTCCTCCAATTACACCAACAACTTGTCCCGATTTTATATTTACAGAAACATCTTTTAAAACGCAATTATCTTTCTTTTTATTATAACTAAAGAAAACATTTTCAAACTGAACTGAACCGTCTTTTACAGTTGTAATTGGATTTTCTGGATTTTCAATTTCTGGAATTTCGTCCAAAACTTCCACAATACGTTTTTTTGACGCTTTTACCATAACTAAAGAAACAAAAACCATTCCCAACATCATCAAAGAAGAAAGAACTTGTGTTACATAAGTAAAAAAACTAATTAATTCTCCAGAAAGCATTTGCCCCCAAGCCACTTGACGTCCACCAAGCCACATAACGCAAATCATTGTGGAATACATTACAAGTTGCATAATTGGCATCATCAAAATAATTAATTTTTCTGCATGAACTTGTGCTTTTTTTACATCCTCTGCCGCTTGATTAAATTTTTCTTCTTCGTATTTTCCACGAACAAAAGCTTTTACAATTCTAATTCCAATTAAGTTTTCTTGAATTGCTGCATTCATTTTGTCAAACTTTTTCATCATTTTTTCAAAACGAGGATGAGCTTTTACAGAAATAAACAAGATTGAAAATGCAATAATTGGAATTGCTACTAAAAACACAACTGCAAGCTTTTTGTTGATTGTAAATGCCATAATGCTGCCGGCAATGAGCATAAATGGAGAGCGAATACACATATGAATAAGCATTCTGTAAACGTTCATTGTCATATTTACATCTGTTGTTAAACGTGTAACTAAAGATGCTGTACTAAACTTATCTACATTGGCAAATGAAAAAGCCTGAATGCGATTAAATAATCTTTTTCTAAGATTTGCTGCAAAACCTTGGGCTGCAAAAGTTGAAAATTTTGTTCCCAAAACACCAAAGCACAAAGAAATCACTGCAAGGCCAACCATCAAAAGCCCAGTTTTTAATACAAATGGTAAATCTTTATTGGCAACACCAACGTCAATAATTTTTGCCATTACAAACGGGATAATAACTTCCATTACAACTTCCCCAATCATTACAATTGGAGACAAAAAGGTATTTACAACGTATTTTTTTTCTAAACCTTTTAATAATTTTTTTACATCTGACATAGCAAATAGGTTATAAAAATAAAAACAGAAAATCAAGAGAGAGAAATTTTATAACAGGTAATTATTTTTAGTTTACTTCTACTTCTTCAAAACCAAGTGAAAGCATAAATTGTTTTATAATTTGGCTAGCATACTCCCAAGATTCTTCCAAAATTCCTTCGGCAATCATTTCTTGCACAGCTTCTTCTTTTGCAAGTTCAATTTCGTCAAAAATTTCTTGGGTTGTAATAGGAACAAATATGCTTTGCTTTTCGTCAAAAACTTCTTGTTTTGTAATTTCGTTTCCAAGGATTTCTGTTTTTGGCACATGAATTACAAGTTTTTTTCCATTCAGAGATACATCATAAGTAATTTCTGTAAAATCAAAGATTCCAACTCTAATAATTCCCGAATACTTTATGATGCTATAACTTTTTGCAAAGCCTGCAGATTTCTTTAAAGAAATAATATCGCTGTATCTGTATTTTGAAGAAACAAATTCCTGACAATAACTAAGTTGTTTAGAAATGATTGCATAATTAACTTCTTTTTTTACAGTTGTTAATTTTTTATAACAAAAAAACAAAGCACCACATAGAATTGCAGAAAGTACCAAAATTGTTACTACTCTTAAAACAATTTTTGTAAGGAGTTTACTTCCTTTTTTTTGAGTTTTTTCTTTTGGTAATTTTTCATTCAATGATTTTTCTTTTACAGTTTTTCCAACAGATTTTTTGTTACTTTTTAATTTTTCTTCAGTTTTCATAGTAAATATTATACTATGTTTTTTGAATTTTAGTTGTTTTTTTTTGTTATTATCTATATCTTTAAAATGATTTTTAAATTCATAAATTTATAAAAGTAACAAAAAAAAGAACCCCGGCCGACCAGCGCAGCGGCCTTACACAGGAAGATAAGCTAAAAATTGCTTTCGCAATTTTTTTAACGCTTTTCTATAGAACACCGGGCGACCAGCGCCCTTACACAGGAGAAATTTATGGCTGTAGAAGAAAAAATCCAAAGAGCTAAAAAAGGTGGATTCAAACCTGGGCTTTTTTTGGCACTAATTGTACTTGCTATTGTTGCAATTGGTGGATTTTCTTGTTTTTACATTGTTGATGAAACAGAAAACGCTGTAATTACAAGATTTGGGAAATATCAGGAAACTGTTGGAGCAGGACTTCATTTTAAACTTCCATTTGGAATTGATAAAAGTTACACAGTTCCTGTAAAAGTTGTTCAAACAGAACAATTCGGATTCAAAACTGTAAAATCAGGAAGAAACAACGAATATATCAACAATATTGGAACAGAAAGTACAATGCTCACTGGCGACTTAAACATTGTTGATGTTGAATGGATTATTCAATACAGAATTGTAGATCCAAAACAATGGTTATTTGGCGTTTATGAAAAAGAACAAACAATTCGTGATATTTCTCGTTCTGTAATTAACGAACTTGTTGGTGACAGAGCCATTTTAGCTGTAATGGGAAGTGAACGAACTTCTATAGAAACTTTGGCTTTGGACAAAATGAATTCATATTTTGAAAACTTAGGATTGGGAATTAGTGTAATTGCAGTAAAACTTCAAAACATTGTTCCTCCAAGTGGAGTTCAAGATGCATTCGAAGACGTAAACAAAGCTACTCAAGATATGAACCGCTTTATTAACGAAGGAAAAGAAGCTTACAATGCTGAAATTCCAAAAGCACAAGGTGAAGCCGACAGACTTTTACAAGTTGCACAAGGTTATGCCGCAGAACGTGTAAATATGGCAAAAGGTGATGTTGCACGCTTTAATGCAGTTTACGAAGAATACAAACGTTCTCCAAAAGTAACAAAAGAACGTATTTACCTTGAAACAATGGACGAAATCTTTGGTTCAGAAAAGAAACCTGAACTTATTGACGGTGAACTAGATAACGTTTTACCAGTAAAAACTTTAGGAGGTAACAACTAATGAATAAAGCAGCTAAAAAATTCTTAACATGGCTTTTTGTAATATTAGCACTTTTTATTGTTTTTCTTTTTATGGGACCTTTCTACATTGTAGATGAAGGTAACCAAGTTGTTGTTACAAGATTTGGTAGCATTGTAAACACACACACTGATGCAGGACTTCACATCAAAGTTCCATTTTTAGACAAAGTTACATCTTATCCAAAGTTGGTTCTTTCTCTTGATGGGGACGCTCAAAGAATTCCTACAAAAGAAAATCAGTTTATTATTGTAGATACAACTTCAAGATGGAGAATTTCTGATCCAGAAAAATTCTATCAAAGTTTTAAAACATTAAACAATGCATACAACAAACTTTCTGATATTATTGACTCCTCTTGTAGAACTGTAATTACACAAAACAGATTAAGTGAAATTGTTCGTTCTTCAAATATCATAAATGAAACTAGCAATTCTGAAACTTCTGAAAACATTACAGAAGACACTCAAGAATTAAACGAACTTTTAACAGAATCTAGCGCAAATGAAACAGTAGCAAAAGGTCGTAGCGAACTTTGCAAACTTATGACTGTTGAAGCAAATAAATTGGTTCCAGAATACGGAATTGATTTAATTGATATTGTTCCACGCCAAATTAAATATTCTGATGAATTAACAGAATCTGTTTACAACAGAATGATTAAAGACAGAAACCAAGTTGCACAAGCTTACAGATCTTTGGGTGAAGGTAAAAAAGCAGAATGGCTTGGTAAATTAGAAAGCGACAAACGTACAATTGCATCTGAAGCATACAGAAAATCAGAAGAGATTAAAGGTAATGCCGACGCAGAAGCTGCTGCAATTTACGCTGCCGCTTACAACAAAGATCCAGAATTCTACGCTTTCTGGAAAAGTATGGAATCATACAAAAACAACTTAAAAGACTACCCTGCTACATACAGCACAAATATGGATTATTTCAAATATATGTATAGTCCAGATGGAAAAAGATAGTTTTTAAGGTTTATTAGTTGTCATCCTCGGACTTGTTCCGAGGATCTTATACGACAAGTTCCAAAGGGTTTTCTAACCAATTTTTATAACTAAGGATAACAAAAAATGAATATTGTATCAATTTTAAAAGATGAAATCAGATTAAATTCTTGCATGACAGAACTTGCATTTGGAAAAACAAATTACAACGACATTGTATCTCAAACTGGAGTTTTGGCTGAATGTAAATCTTATGAAGATGGCAAATATGAATTTGAATTTTCTACATGGAACTTTTCTGATATTAAATCTTTTGAAGTTGAAAATAATTCAGACAGATTTGTTTTTTATTGTGGCAAAAATCCTTTAGGAAAAAACGCAAAAACTTTTGAACAAATTTTAGAAGACGCTGGCAAAGAATCTTCATCAAAAGAAGATAAAGACACAATGTTTGAAGCTGGCTATATTATTTGTTCAATTTTAACTCAAGTAGCAACAGAAAATTCTTCAATTCCTTTAAACGGAAGCGAAGGTATTATTTTAGAAATTAACAAAGATAAAACAAAAGTCTTATTTTTGCCAGAAAATCTTTATAAATATTCAGTTGGAGGGCTTTCTCCAATGGAATATGCAACAATCCAAGGTTGCTGGCTAAATCAAACATTAAAAGGTCTTCCAGCAATCTGTTTTACAAGAGCAGTTGTTGCATACAAAACACTTACAGGAAGATTTCCATACGAATCAAGTGATACTTTAATTTATAACGCAGACATTTTGGATCACAACTTTTTACCAATTGACCTATGCATAAACGGAATTAACCCAGAATTAGCAAAAGAAATAAACAGAGGATTAAAATTAAACGCAAACATAGTTGCAGTTCCTGGAAAAAAACAAAAAGGAAAATCAAATGAAGATTTAACACCAACACCAACTTTCCCTCTTGTTTTATTAAATAAATTCCACACAACACCATTAGTTTCAAAACTTTCAAATGAAGACTTTGCAGAAAAATCATCATCATACTTAAAAAAGAAAAACAATTATGTAAAAGCAAAACGAAAAATCAGAAGAAACATTCCAACATTAATAGTTTCAACAGCTTCGTTAGTTGCAGCTTTTTTAATTGGAAACAGCATATATAAAACTCATCAAGAAAGTTACACTTCAAAAGGCTTAACTTCTACACAAACTTTAACAGCCTTTTACAACGGAATAAACACAAAAGACACAATTTTAGTTGAAGATTTTTCTTCTGGAAGAAACATTCAACCAATTGTAGACTCAGTTAGCCAAGTTTTTGTAATTAGCAAACAAAGACAAGCCTCATTTAGAGAAAAAGGATTTATTCCTTTACCAGAATGGTTCTTTTGGGCAATTAATCCAGAGAATGACAAAAAGGCCGGCATTTACGCAATTTCTAATTTAGTAATTGACGGAATTCCAACAAAAATGGACTTTTCTATTCCCAAAATTAAAGAACAACCGGAACCAATTTCTGTTGAAAAAGACATAAAAGTTCAAGACGGAGCAAGAACTGTTCACAAAGCAAAATATTATTTTGTTTACACAGAAGGTGAACATGCAGATATTTTTGTTGAATACACAGAAGACACTGTTAATATGATATTCAAAAAAGACAAATGGCTTGTAACAGACATTGAAAGAGTTACAACTCCTGTAAACTTGAACAGTCCAGCATTTAAACAAGAATATTATGATTTACTTGCAAAAAATAGTGGTGAAGTAATTAAGACTGTAGAAAAATTAAGTCTTCGCTACCCATGGATTCCACAAAAATACGAAATGATAAAAGAACAAGAAAGATTAATTGAAAAATATAATGATCCATACGGATTTTTAAAATAATTTTTGCAAAAATGACATTTTTTCACATTTTGTCATATTGACACTATATTTTTCTTAATATATTATTAGTCATATATAAGGGATGCCCTTAAAATCGTTTTTATTTAGAGGTAATTTAATGGAATACGATATTGAAAAACAGCATGCAAAGGGAAAACTTCATGCTATTGAACGTATTAATGCACTTTGTGATAAAGGCACTTTTGTTGAAACATATCAGGGAGTTCAACACAACTGTACAAGTTTTGGAATGGATTCAAAAAACATCCCTTATGATGGAGTAATCACAGGGTTTGGAAAAATCAACGGACGTAAAGTTGCAGTTTATGCTCAAGACTTTACAGTTCAAGGTGGTTCACTTGGACACATGCACGGACGTAAAATTGCTGATTTAACAAAAATGGCAATTGATGCTCGTTGTCCTGTAATTGGATTAAACGATTCGGGTGGAGCTCGTATTCAAGAAGGTGTTGAAGCTTTAGGTGGTTACGGAAACGTATTTAATCAAAACGTAAGAGCTTCTGGTGCTATTCCACAAATTTCTATTATTGCTGGTCCTTGTGCTGGTGGAGCTGTTTATAGCCCTGGAATTACAGACTTTATTTTTACTGTAGACCAAGTTACTCAAATGTTCATTACAGGTCCAAAAGTTGTTAAATCTGTTATGTTTATGGACATTTCTGCAGAAGACTTAGGTGGAGCTGCAATTCACGCTCAAAAATCTGGAGTTTCTCACTTCCGTTGTGAATCTGAAAAAGCTTGTTATGAAGAAGTTCGCAGACTTTTAGATTATATTCCACACTACTACGGCGACAAACTTGAACCTTCAGAAAAATTTAAATTTGATGAAAAGAAAGCTGCAAAAAAAATCAACGAAATTTTGCCAGAAAATCCACGCCAAGGATACGATGTTCGTGATGTAATTAATTGTATTATTGACGAAGATTCATTCTTAGAAGTTATGAAAGAATTTGCAATTAACTGTGTTGTTGGTTTTGGTAAAATTGAAGGAAGAACAGTTGGTATTGTTGCTAATAACCCAAAAGGTGTTGGTGGTGTTCTTGACTGTGACGCTTCAGACAAAATTGCTCGCTTTATTCGTTATTGTGACTCTTTTGATATTCCACTTCTTACTTTGGTTGACGTTCCAGGATTCATTCCAGGTCCACAAGAAGAACAAAAAGGAATTATTCGCCACGGTGCAAAAGTTATTTACGCTTACTCAGAAGCAACTGTACCAAAGCTTACTGTTATTTTAAGAAAAGCTTACGGTGGTGCTTACATTGCAATGTGTTCAAAACACCTTGGAGCAGATTTTGTTTACGCTTGGCCAAAATCAGAAATTGCTGTAATGGGTGCAGAAGGTGCAATTGAAATCTTGTATGCAAAACAACTTAAAGATCCAAACAAAGCACAAGAAGTTGCAGAAGCTACAGCAAAATATAAGTCAGAAATTATGACTCCATACATTGCTGCTCAAAGAGGATACATTACAGAAATTATTCAACCAGAAGAAACACGTAAGAGAATTGTTGCAAGTTTTGATTTCTTAGAAACAAAAATCTTTACAAACAAACCTCTTAAAAAACACGGAAACATTCCGTTATAAAAAAAAGTGCTTCGAGATTTTCTCGAAGCACTTTTTTTATACACTCATTGCAAAACTTACAATCAAAGGCATTGTCAAAATTGAAAATAAAGTAGAAATTGAAACCATTGCTACAGCAAGTTCAGAATCTCTTTTGAACATGGCAGAAAATAAAACTGTATTAGCGGCTGTTGGTGCACTAGCTGCAATCACCATGGAAGTAAGCAAAACACCACGTAATACACACAAATATAAAATTCCAAAAACACATAAAGGCAAAATCACCAATCTTAACAAAATTGAAAAAATCATTTTTCCGTCTTTTAACACACTAAATGATTTTATTTTTGCAATGTAATAACCAATTATTATCATTGGAAGTGGCGTATTTAATGCAACTAAACTTTGCACAGGAGTTAAAATTAATCTTGGCAATTTTACAGGAGAAAAAAACAACACCATCCCTACTACAACGCCAATAACTCCTGGATTAATAAAAATCTTTTTTACAGTAATTTTATCTTTGCCACCCATTAACGCTAAACCATAAGTCCAGTTTACAAGATTAAAAACAGCAACAAAACCAGCACCGTAAAAAACTCCATCAGTTCCCAAAATTGCTTGTTGCAAAGGAAGTGCCATATATCCACAATTTGAAAAAACAGTTGCAAATCTTAATACAATTTGCCTAGATTCATTTTGATCTTTTACAATAAATTGAGCAACTAAAATACAAAACAAGTGAACGCCCAAAGCAGCAACAAAAGCAATTCCTAAACCTCCGAGCATACTTGAATCAAAATCTCTATTAAAAGAATTTATAATAACACAAGGAGTAACTGCATAAAGTACAAATTTTGCAATTCCTCCAATGCATTCTTCACTAAAAAATTTTGCTTTTGTACAAAAAAATCCAATTAATAATAAAATAAATAAAATTAAAACTTGTTCAGCTACAGATAAAAAACTAGTAATCATAGTTTTTATTATACGAATTTACAATTCATTTACAATATATGCAATTTGAACACAAAATTCTTGTCCAAATGCTGTTTGACGTCTATTTGAACCATAAAGTTCATCACAACAAGTGCAATCTTTAGAAACAAAAATATTTTCATCTTTTACACCAAGTTTTTTTAAAACAAACAGATTTGCTTTTGAAAGAGAAAGTCTATATAAATTTCCGCCACCGTTATTCCAAGTGATTGGTAATCCTCTTCCCCCACAATAACAACTTCCATCCGCTTCCAAAGGCACAACACATTCATTACCAAAGTTTTTAGTAAAATACAAAGCCCGCTCTTCATTTACAATGTAACAACATTCATTAATGTGGGGGCCAATCACTACAGAAAAATCACTTGGTAAAGAATTATAATTTTTATTTGCAAGTAAAAGTGCTTTTTCTATAATTCCAGTACCTTTCCAACCAGAATGAACAATTCCAAAAACACCAGATTTTCTATCAAAAAAATAAATTGGAACACAATCGGCAACAGTAACACATGGAATTAGGTTTTTATTTGTAGTTATAATTCCATCACCTACTTTTTCATTTGTATCATCTGCATTTTTTACATCAAAAACATCTTTTGTGTGATTTAATTCCACAGGAACAAAAATTTTTCCATTTTGATTTTGGATTGTTTGAATAAAATTTTCACGATTTTGATTTTTTTCGTTCCATCTAAAACGCATGCTTCCAGCTTTCAACAAAGAAAGATAACATTTTGGTGCGTCAGTAATTATTTTGCCATTTTCAATAAAATCAAAAGATGCAACATTTTTATTAGCATTTACAATCTGAGAGTTCATAAAAAATTACACGTCAATTTTATATTGTCGGTTTGCACATTCAAACAAATATTTTTTTGCAGAATTAACACATTCAAGCATCTTTTCAGAGAAAACTCCACATTCGCCATTATTTATCATATCCAAAGCTTTTTCACAACTGTAAGCTGGTTTATAACAACGTTTACTTGTTAATGCATCAAAAACATCTGCAACAGAAACAATTTGCGACTCTAATGGAATT
>JAFXDY010000068.1 GCA_017521105.1 Treponema sp. | reverse complement strand
CACCATAATTTGGGTTCAAACGCATATTCATTGCTTTGTTTTAAGAAAAAATAATGAAAGAATTATATTTATCACACATTTCACCTTGGGCTCCAGGCTTGTTAGATAACATAGAAAACTGGCAAAAATGGGCAAAAGGTGAATCAGATGTGCAAATTGAACAAACAAAAGATTCTCCAAAATTGGAATACACAGATCCTTTATTCCGTCGCCGTTTAAGTCAAATTTCAAAAATGACAATTCACACAATTCATAATTTGATAGAAAGCATAAATGCCCAAAATCCAGATTCTTTTGATAAAGAAACAAAAATTGTTTTTTGTTCGTTGCGTGGCGAAATTGAACGAGAATTTACAATTAATAAATCTTTAATTGAAGACGAAATGATTCTTCCAGCAGGATTTTCACTTTCTGTTTTTAATACACCGGTGGCTTTGGCAACTTTGGCTTTTAAACTAACTGGCGGATATTCTGTTTTGTATCCATCAAAAAACAACTTTGCAGAATGCTTTAAAACAGCAATTGCACCACTTTTGGCAGGAACAGAAGAACAAATTATATTTGTGTACGCAGATGAACTTGTTCCAGAAGTTTATGGACAAAAACGCCCAGCAGAAAATATTCCATTTTCATTTGCAACATTAATTTCTACAGAAAAAGAAGAAAATGCAATTCGTTTTAGTATTGATGATTTGCAAAAAATTTCATCATCTCCTATTGCTTTCTTGAAAGACTTTTGTAATATTTAAATGATAAAAAGAAGGTTTTAAATGTCAAAAAAGAATCCACAAGTTAATAATCCTTATGACCACAGCGATTTACCAAAAGCAAAAAATATTTTTGTTTACAGTTACAGATGTTTTATGAAAATATTTGCTATAGTAGTATTTGGTGTTGGAGCAATGTTTCTTGCAATTTTTGTTTTTCCTTTTATTAGATTATTTGCAGGCAAAAAAAAGGACTTTGGAATTGTAGCAAGGGCTTATGTTTCTCACACTTTTAGAATTTTTTTAACTTGGCTTCACTATTTTGATACATCTCTTAGAAAAGTAGACGATGTTGAATTCTATAAAAATATTCACAGTAAAGTAATTATTTCTAACCATCCATCTTTATTAGATTTTGTTTACATTATGTCTTTAGTTCCAAATTCAACTTGTATTGTTCGTGGTGGGCTTACAAAAACACCTTTAGCTGGTGTAATTAAGCAAGCATACATTACAAATACAACAGAATTTGATGACGTTTTAGTTGAATGTAAAAAACTAATTGATAAAGGTTGCAACGTAATTATTTTCCCAGAAGGAACAAGAACTCCAAGAAAAGGACACAATAACTACAAAAAAGGAGCAGCAAGAATTGCTTTATATTGTAATTGTGATGTTCAACCAATTTTAATTGGCGGAAGCGATAAATATGGTCTTGGAAAAAACGATCCTCTTTGGTCATTTAATCCTGTTGAACATTATTTGTATGATTTTAAGCATCTTCCTGTAATTGAAACTTCAGAATATAAAGATTTGCCAGAAGCAATTGCAGCAAAACGTCTTACAGACAAAATGGAAGAAGTAATTAGAACAGCAGCTAAAGAATACAATCAAAATCCTGCATCAAAAACTGTAAATAATTACTAAACTTTTTGAAACTCATTCACAGCAGCCTGAATTCTTTCTCTTACCAAAGCTGCAATATCAACTGTTTTTAAATCTTTGTATTCATCGTAAGAAATTGGTTTTAAAAAGTGAATTTTTATCTCGTATGGTGGCTGAACTCCGTTTTTAAACAATTTGTAAGAATCAATCAAAGCAACTGGCAAAATTGGTGCTTTTGAACGGATAACGCTTTTAAAACATCCACCTTTAAATTCCGAAAGTGTAAAAGGATCTTCTTCGTACCAACCCTCTGGAAAAATCATATAGTTACGTTTATTTGTTAATTCCGCAGTTAATCTTGTAATTACATCAACCATTGAATGCATATCATTCTGGAATAATTTTAATGAACTAATTAATAAACAAACTTCACGAATAAACGGACGATGGCAAGCGGTGTCATTAACAACAACACCAATTCTTCTTGGAAAAACTTTCCAAATTACAAGAGGATCAAATTTTTCTTGATGATTTGAACATAACAAAAAACCGTCTTCTGCAGGAATATTTTCTTCACCATAAACAGAAGTTTTTACATCACAAGCTTTTAAAAGAAAGTTAATTAATTTTAAAGTATACTCGTATCGTTCATCTTCTGTATATTTTTCTGGATGATTTGCCATGTAAATCATCTTTGGATAGTATTTTAAAATATACCATCTGCTTTTCCAGATTGCTAAGAATAAGATTTTTTTGTTTGTTTTTCTTTTCTCTGCCATAATTCAATTTAACAATAATATATTATTTTATTATTTATTTAAAGTGCTATCTCTTGTCTATAAATTTATATTTTGAATTTTTCCCGTCATTCGTTCTGTAATTTTGGGCCATTTTTTTACAGTTTTACCACGATTCACAACTAAAAAGGCTTTTTCTGCACACAACGAAAGAGGAAAATCAGACATTGAATCTGAATAAAATTCATCTATATGAAGATGAATATTTGTAAAAAATTCGCTTTTAATTAAGTTTTTTACTTTTTGCTTTCCATAACAACACCGCCCAACCACTTTTCCTGTTTTAGAATCTAGCTGAGTTCCAATCAACTGAACATTAAGCTTTTTAATTATAGGTTTTAAAAAGAATTCTGGAGAAGCCGAAATTATTAAATCATCATCTTTTTTTTGAGCCAAATACCAAGGAGCAATTCTTTTTTCGTTTTCAACCCAAAAATCTTCAATTTCTTTTTCCAAATTGGGAACATAAAGCATAAAACTAAACAAAGCTTCTGTTGCTTCACTAACAGAAATTCTTTTTAACACATACAAAGCACTTTTATAAGCCAATTTTGGAAAATATAAAAAAATTATTTTTGGATATCTTCTAACACACCATTTGAGAAAACAAAGAATACTGTCTGGATAAAATATAGTTTTATCAAAATCGTAAACATTCATTCCTTATATTATAGCAAGAATCTTTATTTTTTAAAACAAAAAAAAGGCTGTCCTTCTTCCTTTGGACAGCCCTTCAATTTATTATTAGTTACTTAACAAAGCATTTAAGGATTTTACAAACTCTGCAGGTTCTTTAATTTCTACACCAGCAATGAGCAATGCCTGATTCAATAAAACTTCGGAAACATTTTTAATTAAAGTTTCGTCATCGCTTTCTTTGATTTTTGCAAGAATTGGGTGGTCGCCGTTTACTTCCAAGATTGGTTTTAAATCTGGACCAGCTTGACCCATTGCACGCATCATTTGAATCATTTGGTAAGAAGGATCATTTTCATCAACAACAATACAAGAAGGATTTTCTGCTGTAAGAGTTTTTGAAAGTTTTACTTCTTTTACTTTGTCGCCAAGTGCTTTTTGAATTTTTTCTACAACTGGCTTAAATTCTTTTTCTTTTTGTTCAGCTGCTTTTTT
>JAFXDY010000067.1 GCA_017521105.1 Treponema sp. | reverse complement strand
TCAGAAATTCGCCCAATGATTGCTCTTCCTTTCCACCCAAGTTGTGCATATACAATTGATGAAGTTAACAAAAATCTTTTAGACGTTCTTGCAGAAACTGAAAAACGTGCAAAAGTTAGTTTTGGCGATAAAGTTCAATATTCGTTAAAAGAAAAAGTTATTGATGGAAAACTTTACGTTGACCAAGGTGTAATTGCAGGTTGTGCTGGTGGTGGATTTGAAAACATTTGTGCTGCAGCAGACATTTTAAAAGGAAAAGACACAGGAAACGGAAAATTCTTGTTGAACGTTTATCCTGCAAGTATGCCAGTTTATATGGAATTAATGAAAAACGGTGCATTTAGCAGTCTTGTTAGTGCAGGTGCAATTATCAAAACAGCATTCTGTGGACCATGTTTTGGAGCAGGGGATACACCAGCAAATGGTGCATTTAGTATTCGCCATTCAACAAGAAACTTCCCTAACAGAGAAGGTTCAAAAATTCAAAACGGACAACTTTCTAGCGTTGCACTTATGGATGCTCGTTCAATTGCCGCAACTGCTGCAAATAAAGGTTTCTTAACACCTGCAACAGAATTTGATACAGAATTTAGCGGTAAAAAATATTTCTTTGATAAAGGAATTTACGAAAAACGCGTTTATGATTCAAAAGGCGTTGCTCACCCAGAAGTAGAAATTCAATTTGGACCAAACATTAAAGACTGGCCATCAATGAAAGAACTTAGCGACGACTTACTTGTAAAAGTTGTTTCAGAAATTCACGACCCAGTTACAACAACAGACGAATTAATTCCTTCTGGCGAAACTTCATCATTCCGTTCAAATCCACTTGGACTTGCAGAATTTACTTTGAGCCGTAGAGATCCTGCTTATGTTGGAAAAGCAAAAGCAGTTCGTGATTTAACAGATGATGTAAAAGCAGAAGTTGAAAATGTTGCAAAAGCATTTGATGCAAAATATGCAGATATGGCTGGTCGTGTTTCTAAAGCAGGACTTGGTTCAACAATTTTTGCTGTAAAACCAGGTGATGGTTCGGCTCGTGAACAAGCTGCAAGTTGTCAAAAAGTTTTGGGCGGATGGGCAAACATTGCAAACGAATACGCAACAAAACGCTACCGTTCAAACTTAATCAACTGGGGAATGTTGCCATTCATTTATAAAGACGGCGACAAAAATCTTCCATTTGCAAACGATGATTACGTATTTGTTCCAAACGTTAAAAAAATGATTACAGACAAACTTTCTACAACAAAAGCTTATGCAATCAAAAAAGACGGAACAATTACAGAATTTGAACTTACAATGGGCGACCTTACAGACGACGAACGCAAAATCATCCTCGCCGGCTGTTTAATTAATTATTATCGACAATAGAAAATATGCTTTCTATTGTCGAAACAGATGAGTCAAGACCGTGAAGGTCGTGTGTCTTGACCATCTGTACAGAGGATAGATAATTTATTTACAATCTAATTCTTCTTTTAATTTGTTGTTGATTTTAGTTGCTTCAAAAAGGCAGTTTACCCTTGCGGTTTATTTGCAAGTTCCTGAACTTTTTCTAATGTTAATCCAGTTCCTTCTGCAACTTTTTCAATTGATAATCCTAGTTTTAGAAAATTCTTTGCAGTTTCAATAGCTTTTTGTTCAGCACCTTGAGAGATTCCTTTTTGAATTCCTAATATTTCACCTTCAGCGAAAGCTTTTCTTGTAATATCTCTATCGTGTAAATTCATAGATAAATACTCTGTTCTAAATTTGTCGTTTTCTTTTTGTTCTTCAACCATGTTGTTAATTTTATCTGTAAGATTTGAGGTTGGAACTTTAGTTCTAATATACTTTAAGAACTTTCTTATGTCTACATTTTTTTCTTTGGCATATGCAGTTGAATTAAAAATCATTTTTGTAGTTTCATCACTAAGTTCTAAGTTTTTATCTTGAATACAAAGATTTTTAAAAGTGTAACATGGTAGTCCTTCTGTAAATGGATCATACTGACAAATGAAGATAATAAAACTTTCTTTTAGTTCAGAATAATCTTGTCCTTTTAGAAGACTGTCCATATCCACCATGGACTGATAATAACGCATTCGTTTTGGTAAAGAAATTGCAGAATCATTTTGTATTTCAATGTCAAAAACTTTGTCAGAATCTTTTACATAAACATCAAGTCTAACGCCTTTACTTTCGTAATAAGTGCTAATAGATTTTTGTAATTCAGGATATTCAAGCTTTTCAATTTGAATATTAAGTAAAGTTTCTAAAATGCTTTTACAGATTTCTGGGTTTCTCATTACAGCACCGAACATGTGCCGAGCTTAAGCTCGTCTAGCCGTTTTTTTCGATAATCCTAAAACAACCCTAGCGGCTTGTTTTTTAACGGATTTTCGATTGTAGGCACATCGGTAAAAGTAAGTTCTTCAATTGGTTTAAAATTCATTTTTTCTCCATATTTTTAAACTTGTAATAACATGTCATCCTCAGACTTGAGCTGGGGATCTAATTCGACAATCTAATTTGTTATAAAGATTGCCGCATCAAGTACGGCAATGACAAATTGTTGGCATCTATTATATATATAGTCGAAAATGTTAAAAAAACTGCAATTTGAAAGAGGAAAAAATTAAAAAATTCCAAGTTTTTTTATAAATTTAGACTTTAATGTACAGAAAAGAATTGTCACGCGGATTGGATTTTGCTAACGCAAAATCGGGGGATGGTGAAGAATTTTGTCATTAGCTATTCTTCTGTCTTTGTGAGTAGTCTAGCTATTATTCTGTCATTGCAATAACTGTTTTGAAAAGATTGCCGCATCAAGTACGGCAATGACATTTCTGTCGGATGCGGGAATGACATTAGCGTTGTTTTTATGACAATATTTATTGTTAATGGAGTACTGTAATTCTCTGAATTCCGAATTCTGAATTCTGAATTTTCTAGTTTTCTTCTCTTGTTTCGCGTAAGGCTTGCATTATGTCGGAATGTTGTAAATCAAACAGAGTTTTTACTCCTGCAAATGGGGATGTGTTGTTTTGTTCTGGAGAAATGCGAAACATAGAGCCGTCTGAGCGTTTTACTAAAACTGCTCCATCAATTTTTGACTTGTCTAATATTGAAGCAAAGTTTTGTCTTGCTTCTGAATATGTCATTACAAGCATGTTACCCCCTGCAAAATTGCGTTTTCTTTCATGTTTTGGTCTAATGTAAACAATGGAAACGAGTATTGTTTTGCCAAATTAATGTAATAGCAATCGTAAGCGTAAGATTTTGTTTCATCTGCAATAACAATTGAATTTGGAATGTCTGGTTCAATTAATCTTGTTGGAATTTTTGCAAATTCATGGAAAATTGCAACTCCATCAAATGCCGAAATTAAATTTCGTCTGATTAATTTACTAATTGCATTTCCAATTTCAAATGGCAAACAAGTAGGTGCAACCAGTGTATTGCTTCCAATTTTGTTCATTACAAAATCTTTGTTTTGTTGATTTAACAGAAATTCAAGAATTCCTGATGCATCTATAACTATATCTTTCATATTGTAAATGTACTGTTGTACAATTGTAAAGTCAATAAAGAAGTAGGTTTAAATTAAATAAATCACGATACGAAAAAAATGCCACACAGATTTGTTCGCAACTAACGTTGCTCACTTTTTTTTAGTGAAGACCGTTAGGGCTGAGCAAATCCCTGTGGAAAAAAATCACTGGATTGCCACGTCGCTTTGCTCCTCGCAATGACTGCGTTGGAAATATTGCCGCATCAAGTGCGGGAATGACATTAGCGTTGTTTTTATGACAATATTTATTGTTAATGGAGTACTGTAATTCTCTGAATTCCGAATTCTGAATTCTGAATTTTCTAGTTTTCTTCTCTTGTTTCCCGTGTTATAGTTATAATGTACACAAGTTTCGGGCTAGGGCATGGAGCACCGAAGTCCTGACGCTTGCGGCAGGATGAGCGGCGGTTAGTCCGCGAAGTGCGGAACGCCCGACTTTGAGCGACTTTGGAGCGAAAAGGAGCCTCCAAATAAAAAATAAAATCACGGAGTTGCATTATGGTAGATTACACTGAAGGTTCTGGAAAACAGTATCACACTGGGGTTGGTCCTGAGGACATTGGAAAGTATGTGATTTTGCCAGGAGATCCTAAGCGTTGTGAAAAAATTGCTCAGCATTTTGAAAACCCTCGGTTGGTGGCTGATGTTAGGGAGTATGTAACTTACACTGGAACTTTGTGCGGGCAAAAGGTGAGTGTAACTTCTACTGGAATTGGTGGGCCTTCGGCATCTATTGCTATTGATGAACTTTCAAAATGCGGGGCTCATACTTTTATTCGTGTTGGAACTTGTGGTGGTATGCAAGAAAATGTTTTGGGTGGTGATGTTGTAATTGCTACTGGTGCTGTTCGTATGGAAGGGACGAGTCGGGAATTTGCTCCTATAGAATATCCTGCGGTAAGTGATTTTGGTGTAACTGCGGCTTTGAAAAATGCTGCGGAAGGTTTTGGGATTTCGCATCATCTTGGTGTTGTTCAGTGTAAAGATTCTTTTTTTGGGCAGCACGAGCCAGAAATTATGCCTGTTAGTTATGAACTTGAAAATAAATGGCAAGCATGGCTTAGGATGGGGTGCCTTGCTAGCGAAATGGAAAGTGCGGCTTTGTTTATTGCAGGGCAATTTTTGCGAGTAAGAGTTGGTTCTTGTTTTTTGGTTGTGGCAAATCAGGAACGGGCAAAAAAAGGGTTGGAAAATAAACAGGTTCACGATACTGAAATTGCTATAAAAGTTGCAGTTGGGGCAATGAAAGATTTAATTAAAAAAGACTGTAATTCTTAAGTTTTTTTAAATTTTTTTTAAAAAAATATTTTTTATTGTTTAATTTTGTATTATAATTTCTCTAATGCTTGCTTAGCGAGCATATTCTATTTTTTACACAAAAAAATTGTGTAATTGTTTTTAGAGGTAACAAAAATGCGCGTAATTATTAGAAATGATTATGACGAATGTTCGAAATGGGCTGCAAATCATATTGCAGGTAGAATTAATGCGTTTGGTCCTACACCGGATAAACCTTTTGTTATAGGTTTGCCGACGGGAAGTACTCCTCTTGGAACGTATAATGAGCTTATCAATTTGTATAAAGCGGGAAAAGTTTCTTTTGAAAATGTTGTAACTTTTAATATGGATGAATATGTTGGTTTGGACGAAAATCATCCTCAAAGTTATCACTATTTTATGTGGGAAAACTTTTTTAAACATATTAATATTAAAAAAGAAAATGTAAATATTTTGGACGGAATGGCAAAAGATTTACAAGCTGAATGTGATGCTTACGAAAAGAAAATTGCTTCTTACGGTGGCATTAAATTGTTCTTGGGTGGTGTTGGTTGTGATGGTCACATTGCTTTTAATGAACCAGGTTCTTCTTTGAGTTCTAGAACTCGTGTAAAAACTTTAACACAAGATACTGTAATTGTAAATTCACGTTTCTTTGATAATGATATTAATCAAGTTCCAAAAACTGCATTGACTGTTGGGGTAGGAACTGTTTGTGATGCTGAAGAAGTTATGATTTTGATTACAGGTCATAACAAAGCTGTGGCTTTAAAACATGCAATTGAAGAAGGAATTAGTCAAATGTGGACTGTTAGTAGTCTTCAAATGCACAAAAAAGCTGTAATTGTTTGTGATGATGATTCAACAGACGAATTAAAAGTTGGAACTGTAAAATATTTTAAAGATATTGAAAAGGACAACTTTAATAACGCAATTTAAAATATTTGCTAACTTGTATTTGTATGAAGAAGATATTCGTATTTTTTACAACAATTCTTTTTTCTCTTTCTCTTTTTGCACAGACAAAAAATTCTGCTTTAGGTGAATCAGCAAAAACTGTAAAAGTTGGTTATTTGATTTCTGACAGTAATTTTATGTCTGGGGCTGGAATTAATGAGCAAAAAGATGGTTATGCTTATGAATATCTTCAACAACTTTCTTCATATACTGGTTGGAAATATGAATATGTTTATGGTTATTTTTCTGATTTGTGTGATATGCTTGCACAAGGAAAAATTGACCTTATGCCCGACATTTCGTATACAAAAGAACGTGCAGAAGTAATGAATTTTCCTAATTACGATATGGGAGAAGAAACTTACTATTTGTATTCAAAAACTAGTCAAACTTATTTTTCTACAAAAAATGATTTTTCTTTTTTAAAAGGAAAAAAAGTTGGAATAAATAAAAAAACATATCAATATGATTTGTTTTACGCGTGGAAAGAAAAAAATAATGTTGACTGCATTGTTTACGAGTATGATTTTAACGAAAATGCCGGAAATTTATTAGACAAAGGCCAAATAGATTATTACCTTGAAGTTGATTATGTTGCAAATGACAATTGGTTCCCTGTTGTAAAAATTGGAGCCTCAAAGTTTTATTTGGCATTGAATAAAAATAGAACAGATTTGTTGGAAGAAATTAACGTAGCTTTATCTGAATTATACAGTTTAAATCCATATTATAATCATGTGCTTTGGAATAAACATTATTTGCACGATAAAATAATTTCTAAACTTACTCCTAGGGAAGAACGTTGGTTTGAAACACATAATTACACATTGAATATTGGGTTATTAAAAAATGATATTCCATTTGCGTTTCAGGAAAAAGGTATTAATAAAGGCGTAATAATTGATTTTGTTCAATATTTAAAAACTGTTTTTGATTTAGAAAATCTTGTTGTAAATTATCATTATTTTAATGATTATTTTGAACTTAATAATGCATTAAAAGAAGGTGTTGTAGACACAGGTTTCCCTTTTATGTATGACCATTTCGCGGCAGAATCTTTTGGAACTATTATTTCTAATCCAATTGCAACAATTCCAATGGCTTGTGTTGTAAGAAAAGATAGAACAGATACTGATGTATTTTCTGTGTCTGCTAAAAAAGGTTCTTTAGATGCTTTTTATTCAAACCTATACTACCCAAACATAGAACATCATGTATATGATAATGATGAAGACTGTTTTTTATCTGTTATTTCTGGGGCTTCAGATAAAGCAATTTCTAATGTGTATAAAATTCAAAATTATTTATATGGCAGAAAAAAATACGAAATTCTTACAACCGATTCTCATCCTTCATGGGAATTGTGTTTTGCCTTTGTTCCAGAAAATTTTATTTTGTGTAATGTTACAAACCGATTATTTGCCTCAATAGAAAAAGGTGATGTTTCTAATGTAATAGAAAAATATGCAGTTACAGTTCAAAAATATACTATTCAAGATTTTTTTGATGATTATTTAATTTACATTTTTATGGTAATTACTGTTATTTCTTTATTGTTTATTACATTGTTTTTTTCTATTGATAAATTGATTAAGTATTCAAGTTATGATGAATTAACAAGATTGATTTCTAGAAAAAAATTACCCTATTTTTATTCAAAGGTTCAAAAATCTATTGCTGTTACCCAAGAAAAAATGTCATTTATTTTGTTTGATATTGACGATTTTAAATTTATAAATGATTTTTATGGACACAATTGTGGTGACAAAGTTATTAAACATATTGCCAATGTAATTTCTAGGGGAATAAATGATAAAGATTACGCTTTTAGAAGTGCAGGTGATGAATTTTTAGTTTTGGCACTTTGTGATTATGAAGGTTCTTTGAAAATTGCTGAACGAATTCGTAGAAGTGTAGAAAACCAAATTATTGAATATAATAATACAAAAATAAAAGTTACAGTTTCTGTTGGTGTTATTGAATATAAAGAAAACATTCTTTTTGATGATTTATTTTTTAAAGCAAAAGAATTGTTAAACAATGCAAAAGATGACGGAAAAAATATTGTAAAAGGAAAATCTCCCGAAGTTGAATCTTTAAAAAATAAATAAAATTTTCATTATTATTTTATTATTCATTTTGATATTGCATATTTTTGCATAAATCACTATATTATTTGTATAAATATACATTTTTTTTAGAAATAATATAGAGGTGTTTTTTATGGCAAAAGATAAGGTTGTTTTAGCTTATTCAGGTGGTCTTGATACAACAGTTATCATTCCTTGGTTACAAGAAAATTATAATTACGATGTAATTGCTGTTTGTATTGACGTAGGTCAAGGTGATGATTGGGCGGCTATTAAAAACCGCGCATTAAAAACAGGTGCTGCAGCTTGTTATGTTGTTGATGCTCGTAAAGAATACATTGAAGAATATATTTGGCCAGCTGTAAAAGCAAACGCAGTTTACGAAGATGAATATCTTTTGGGAACTTCTACAGCTCGTCCTTTAATTGGAAAAATCTTAGTAGAATATGCTCGCCAAGAAGGGGCAGTTGCTATTTGTCACGGAGCTACAGGTAAAGGTAATGACCAAGTTCGTTTTGAATTGGCAATTAAAGCTTTTGCTCCAGATTTAAAAGTAATTGCTGCATGGCGTGACGACAAATGGAACATGGACAGCCGCGAAGCTGAAATTAAATATCTTGAAGACCGCGGACTTGAAGTT
>JAFXDY010000066.1 GCA_017521105.1 Treponema sp. | reverse complement strand
GAAGTTCAATATGCCCCAGAATTATTTAAATATATAAAATTTTTGCTAGATAAAGATGAGTCTAAAGGTCAGATTTGTTTAACGGGTTCCCAAACTTATTCATTAATGCAGAACGTAAGCGAATCTTTGGCAGGAAGAATTGGAATTTTAGAATTACAAGGATTTTCCGTGCGAGAAAAATTGCAAAATGACTTTTTAGATTATTTTATTCCAAATGCTGAGTATATTCAAAGTCGGTCTGAAAATAAAAATCAAATTGATGATATTTGGGAATATATTTTTAGAGGTTCAATGCCAGAATTAAGCGATTCATCTTTGAATTGGGAATTTTTTTATAGGTCTTATGTAAAATCTTACATTGAACGAGATGTACGAAATCTTATGAATATAAAAGATGAATCTTTGTTTTATAAATTTATGGTTGCACTTGCTTCTAGAACAGGTTGTTTGTTTAATGCTGCTGATATTGCAAATACAATTGGAGTTTCTTTAAAAACAATACAAAGTTGGATTTCTGTTTTAGAAGCTTCGGGAATTATCTTTTTTTTACGACCTTATGAAAATAATTTGCTAAAACGAGTTGTGAAAACTCCAAAAGTCTACTTTAATGATACAGGTTTGGTTTGCTATCTTGTTGGATGGGATAATAAAAAAGTTGCACAAAATGGAGCAATGGCAGGTGAGCTTTTTGAAACTTTTATTGTAAGTGAAATAGTAAAGAGTTGGATAAACAAAGGTAAAGATTTACGAAATTTATTTTTTTACAGAGACGGAAATCTAAAAGAAATAGATTTGTTAATCAAAAAAAATGATGATTTATATCCAGTCGAAATTAAAATGACAGGGTCTCCTTCTATTTCTATGGCAAAACATTTTCCAGTTTTAAAAGAAATTAAGCAAATTCAAAATGGAACAATTTTATGTCAATGTGAAAAACATTTATTTTTGAGTGATTCAATACAAATTTTACCTGTAGATTTTATATAAACCAGATTTTTTAGTCCAGTTACAGCTGTTCAAACTGTTTTTTCGTGAAATACAAAAAATGGCACAAAATTGCAGAATCAATTTTACAAAATAAAAAAGTGTGATATAACAAGGTTATGGACAGAATTGAGATGAAGCCAATTGGTTTTGTAAAATGTGAAGTGAAAAACAAAAAAGATGAATCTTGGGGACAAAATGTTTCTTCTATTATGTTGAATGAAGAATATTTTGGTGGCTTAAAAGGTTTGGAAGATTTTTCTCACGCAATTATTTTGTATTATTTGGATCAGGCAAAATTTGAAAAAGAAAAGCATTTACAACGACGACCACAAAATCGTGCTGACATGCCATTAGTTGGAATCTTTTCTCAGCGAGCAAAAGACCGCCCAAATCAAATTGGAATGACATCTGTAAAAATTGAATCTGTTATGGAAAATTGTCTAATAGTTCAAGGATTGGATGCAATTGATGGAACTAAAATTTTGGACATAAAGCCATATTATCCCATGTACGATAAAAAAGAAGCAAAAGTTCCTTCTTGGGTAGAAACTTTGATGAAAGGATATTTTTGATTATGAACAAATTTTTTTCCGACTTAAACAAACAAATGCAACTTGAACTCAAAAAGAAAGAAACTTTTGCAGACGGAATTAAGAGTCTGCTTTTGTTGCGTTCGGAATTGTTTAAAATTGTGGAAACGTTTTTTGCAGAACTAAGCGCAGAAGATTTTTCAAAAATGCCTTTTTCAAAGTCAAAAGGAAATGATAACGCAACAATTGCTTGGTCAATTTTTCACACATTTAGAATAGAAGATATTGTTTGTAACACGCTTATAAAAAATGAAAATCAGATTTTTTTTGAAAAAGATTTTGCCAAGAGATTGAATGCAAAAATCATCACAACTGCAAACGAACTTTCTAACGAACAGATGATAGAGTTTTCAAACTCAATTAATATAGAAGAACTTTTTTGTTATTCAAAAGAAGTAAAAGAAAAGTCTGAAAAAATGATTTTGGAATTGTCGTTTGAAAATCTAAAAACAAAAATCCCAGAAGAACGAAAAATTAATCTTCAAAAATTGAACGTGGTAAGTTTGGATGAATTGTCTAGCTGGCTAATTGATTACTGGTGCAAAAAAGATGTTCGCGGTTTGCTCCAAATGCCATTTAGTCGCCACTGGATTATGCACGTGGAAGCATGCTTGAAAATAAAAGGAAAATTGCACTTGAAAAAGTAGGAAAGTAGATGTATATTAGAAAAAAAAGGAAATGCCCAAAGTCATTTGGTCGTCTCCACAGTTTTTGGTTATAAGCCGCCAACAGTGTATCGGACTATGGGCGGCTTTATTTTTTACTCTTTATCTTTATTAAGGTAAGAGAGCAATGCTATAACTGTACCAGTAACGGTAGCAATACAAGATATTACTAACAAAACCAGTTCTAAAGTCATAGACAGCCTCCCATATCAATTATTTCTAGCAAAGCTAGATTTGAGTTCGGGAGACACCGCCTGAATTTTAGGCATTTCCAATAAGTGAATTGTAAATAATAACTTGTATTTTGTAAAGTATAAATATTGCTATAAAATCAAATTTATTTTAGCAAGGAGTCCTTTATGTTTTACAACGCAAAAAATCACAGAGTGACAATTGATGGAGACACAACAGATTTTATCAGTTTTGGAAAAGGCAAAAAAAATCTTGTGATAATTCCTGGTGTGGGGGACGGTCTAAAGACTGCAAAAGGTTTAGCAATTCCCTTTGCGTTTATGTATAGGCTTTTTGCAAAAGATTTTACCGTTTATGTTATGAGCCGCAAAAACAATGTTCCTGAAAATTACAACACGCGGCAAATGGCTTTTGATATGCACAAAGTTTTGCGTTCTGTTAGAGTTGAAAAAACTTCTGTTGTGGGAGTTTCTATGGGCGGAATGATTGCTCAATATTTGGCAATAGACTTTCCAGAATTTGTGGAAAGGCTTGTTTTAACCGTAACACTTTCCCGTCCAAATGATGTTGTAAAAGAACGTTGCCATGCTTGGATAAAATCTGCCGAGTTAAAAGATTACGAAGCCATTATGAAAGATTCCGCCCTTTATTCTTACAGCGACCAATATTTACGCAAAAACAAATTGATGCTAAACATAATTTCAAAAATCGGAGCTCCAAAAAACTTTGACAGGTTTATCACCTTTTCAAAGGCTTGCACAACTCACAACGCTTACGAAGAACTAGAAAAAATCACGTGTCCAACTTTGGTAATAGGGGGAAAACAAGACAAAATCGTAACCTACGGGGCAAGTGAAGAAATCGTTTCAAAAATCCCAAATGCAAAACTAAAAACTTACCAAGAATACGGTCACGCCCTTTACGAAGAAGCCAAAGATTTTAACAATGTGGTTTATGAGTTTTGTTGTGGGGAATAAGTTTCAGTTGCTTTCTTTTCTTTTTCAATAAAATCAATTAAAAAAGTGTAAAACTTCCTAGTTTTTTGGTCGTCGGTTTTGTTGTTTTTGTATGTTACCAAAATGTCTCTTGTGCAGTTTGTATTTGCAATTTTAAGAAGTTTTACATTTTTGGTATCAATTTGTTCCCAAGAAAATGATGGCCAAAAGCCAATTCCAATATTTGCCGAAATCATATTTTTTACAGCAATTGGACTATCACTTTCAAAAACGATATTTGGATGAATATGTTCTTTTTTGCAAAATTTGTCGCAAATTGCTCTAAAATGTTTTGCTCCAGAAAGTGATATAAAATCTTCGTTTTTTACTTCTTCCAGCGATATTTCATTTATGTTTTGAAATCTTTCATTGTTTGGCACAATCAAAAAAATCTCTTCATTACATACAAAAACTTCATCTTGGTTTTGTAAAGATTGATTGTAGAAAAGCTTTGTAGTAACAACAATATCACATAAATCATCTGTTTCGTTCTGACTAACTTGAAAATGCACTTCATCATCAATTTTTTTATATTCGATAATTGCCCGAGTAACCAAACTAGAAGCTGCTAAAACATTTAAATGAATTGTGGCGTTTTCCATTTTTGCCATAGTTTGTAGTTGTTCTGGTAAATCAAAAATTCCGGTTAAAAGTGGTTTTAGTTTTTCGTAAAAATACCTTCCGTATTCTGTTAAAACAATATTTCGACCTTTCATTCCAAAAAGAGGAACTTCCAATTCTTTTTCCAATCTGTGAATAGTCTGAGTTAGGGCAGGTTGTGCAATGTGCAATTCTTCTGAAGCCCGAGTGATGTGTTGAAGTTCTGCAACTTTTAAAAAATATCTTAATTGTGTTAATTCCATAATATTAAAGTTATAAATTCCCTTTTGAAATATAAGTTAAAATGTATTAAAACTATTGTAATAATATATTATACATTATTTATTATTTTGTATATAGTTTTCTCAATAAAACAAGAACAAGAGGAAAAACTATGAACAACTTTTTAGAAGCAATAATGCTAGTTTGCTTTGGATTATCTTGGCCAATATCCTTGATAAAAAACATAAAAGCCCATTCAGCCAAAAATATGAGTTTTAGATTTACTGCTTTAATTATTTTGGGATATTTAGCTGGAATAAGTGCAAAATTGATGAGCGGAACAATAAATTATGTGTTGATAATTTACATTATCAATTTAGTTGTGGTGTGCATGAATTTAGTTGTTTACTTTGTAAATAAAAGTTATGACAAAAAATTGATGTAAATCTATATAGATTAAGGGATTATATAATCTTTGCTCTAGAAAATTAATTGGAGGAAAAATGAAAAAAATTATGGAATCAAAACAAAATCTCAAATTGGGACAAATTGTATTTTTGGGTTCAACAAAACTTGCAAATATGGATTTGTATGATTATTTGAGAGATACAACTTCATTTTCAATTTATAATGAAAGTGTGCAAAAATTAAAAATTGAAGATGTGGAAAAATGTGTAGAAATGATTTCCAATTTACAACCTTCAAAACTTTTTATTTCTATAGGTGAAGAAGAAATTAAAAATGAAAAATTAGATATTGATGATTTTATTTCCAAATATGAATGGTTTTTGTATAAAATAAATCAAAATTGCAAAAATTGTACTTTGTATATCATTTCGTTAAACGAAGAAAATGATATTGCAAAAAAAGTAAATAAACGATTACAGAAACTTTCTGAAGAATGTGGTTGCCGATTTATTAAATTGATAGGAAATTCAATTTGTGATTTTATTTCAACAATAAAAGTATATTTAAGAAAGTTTCCAAT
>JAFXDY010000065.1 GCA_017521105.1 Treponema sp. | reverse complement strand
CTTAAAGTTCTTCCATCTGCGTCATAAACATTTGTTACAAAAATTGGAAACTCTTTGTGAAGTTCTTCCATTGTTTCTTTTGCGGCAATCACTGCGGCTTTTGTTTCGTAACCGTCATTCATTGTTTCAATTAAGACGCAATCAATTTTACATTCAAAGGCAATGTTAAATGTTTTTTTATAGAGATTTATACAATCTTCAAAGTCTAAATCGCCCATTGGTTTTAATAATTTTCCGCAAGAAGAAATGTCAAAAGCTATGAATAAATCTTGTTGAGCATTTTTTTCTGAAGCTTTTTGTCTGGCAATCTTTGCATTTTCAATTCCAGATTTGATTATTTTTTCAAGATTTAGAGGAAATTTTGTTATGAAAGCACCAAATGTATTTGTTTTTATGATGTTTGCACCAGCACAATAATATTCATAATGCAATTGTTGAATTTTTTCTGGATGATTTATGTTCCAAGTTTCTGGTAATTCTCCAGGTTTTAATCCCCATTTTTGAAGAACAGTACCTGTCCCGCCATCAAAGAATAATAGAGATTCATTCAATTTGTTTTTGTCTAAAATTGTGCTTTTCATAACTTTTTTACTTCCTCTTTTTTGTTTTATAATTCTAAATCTAAAACTGTGGCTTCTGTAATGTTGATTAAATCTTCTGGCGAAAGTTTTATTTGAACTCCACGTTGTCCGCCACTAATAAAAACTTGTTCATGAAGTTGAATCTGTTCGTCAATGAAAGTTCGAAATTTCTTTTTCATTCCAATTGGAGTACAACCGCCACGAATGTAGCCAGTTAATCCTAATAATTCTTCTGGTTTTACAGGATTAATTTCTTTACAACCAGCAGCGTTTCTTGCTTTTTTTAAGTTGATTTCTGAAAGCGCGCATTGGCAAAAAACACAAATCTCTTTTGTGTCTGTGCGCATTACAATTGTTTTAAAAACGCAAAGAGGATCAATTCCAAGTTTTTCTGCAAGACGTTCAGCGGCACCTTTTGCCAAAACGTGTTCACCGTCATCATCATATTCTTTTACATCGTAGGGAATATTTGCATTGTCTAAGATTCTCATTGCATTGGTTTTCAAATTTTTACGCCTCTTTTTCTATTTTTACAATAGTAAACTTATCATACAATATTTTTGAGTAAGAAAAAAGAGTTTGAAAAAAAATAAAAAATGAACAAAAAATTATGCTTTTCTTTGTACGTTTTTGCTTTGTTTATCTTTGTATTGTTCTTTATCTGCTTTTGTAATCAGTCTAGAAAGATTTTTGTGACCTTCAGAGAATTTTACAGCACCCAAACTTACTTGAATTTCAAAAGGGAATAAATTTTCTTTTGAATATTTTTTACAGTTTTCGTTTACTGTTTCTTTTAATTTTGCAAAATCATCTAAATTAAAGTTGTCCATTACAAAAGCAAATTCGTCACCACCAAGACGGCCAATTACTTTGTCTTTGCCAATAGATTCTTGAAGAACAATAGCCATTCCTTTAATTGCTTTGTCACCCATTTCGTGGCCAAAAGTGTCATTAATATACTTTAGTTTATCCATATCACCAAAACAAATAATTCCATTTTGGTTGTTTTCTAAAGTTTTATTAATAAGTTTTTGACCTTCTTCTAGCAATCCACGTCTGTTAAATATTCCAGTTAATACATCAGTTTTTGACTGTTCATCCAAAAGAGCGTGGGCTTCAAGTTGCTTTGTATATTTGTAAGATTGTGAAATTACATTTGAATATACTTTTAAATATACAATATCAAGAATTAATGAAGAGGATGCAATTTTGCTTACCATGTAACCATATTGCTTATCACCATTAAAAATTGGGTGAATCATATAGTTCCCAGAATCGTCATAGAAAGTTCCTTCTGGAACAAGGGTAATTCGTGGGTTAAAGAAAACATCCATATCGGGCTTAAAAACCTTGTTATTTTTATCTATAACCACAGAAAGTTTTGCACGGTAAGGTTTATCAAATTGTTCAGGATCTTTATAAACAATAGGATCTTCATACATACAAATAGCAATTGCAGGAATTACAGTTTCAGGAAGCAAAATATCAAATTTGTTAAATAAAGATTCCAGTGTAGATTCAGATTGAATTGCATCCATCAAAAAGTAAATGTCATTTTGAAATTGCATATTCTCTAAGTGCGAAACAATAGTTGCGTTTACAGATTTTTCTGAATATTTATTCACAAAATATCTTACATTACGATTGTTTTCATCTTCACAACCACAAGATTTTCTGTAAATAACTTTTGTTTCTATTTTTGTAGATAATGGAATATCTTCGCCATTACATTTTTTTAATGCTAATTCTGCAACTTTTTGACCTTGTCTGTAAATCTGTTGATTTATTGTAGAAAGTGAAGTTTCTGCAGTTTCAGCTTGAATAATATCATCATAACCAAAAACAGCCACATCTTCTGGCACTTTTAATCCCAAGTTTGTTAAAAAATCAATACAGGCAAAAGCCATCATGTCGTTTGCAGCTAAAATTGCGTCAAAATTTATATCTTCTTTTGATTTAATTCGTTGAGTTAAATTTTCCCTAATTGATTGATAAGTGAATATACCGTTATAAATTAAACTGTCATCAAAAGAAATATCGTATTTTTCTAAGGCTTTCTTGTACGAGTTTAATCGTTCGTAAGCTTCAACAGAACCTGTAGTGTGAGCCGAAGCAAAAGCAATTCTTTTTCTATTATGTTTTTTATACAAATGTTCTACAATTTCTTCATAAGAAGATTCACAAGAAAGTTGTGTATAATAACAATTCTTTAAATCTATTGGAATAGAAACAGAAATAATAACCTTTTTTGATAAATGCTTTAATTTTTTTGCTAATTCTTCAGGAGTCATATATGAACAAAGAATTGAAGATAACACAATATAAGCATCAAAATCATCATTATCAATCATGCTCATTAAAGACCAATATTGATAGTCAAAGTCAGTGTCTTTATACACTGGCAACTTAACTTGAGAAATAATAAGCCTTACGTCTTTGTCTTGATAATAATCCGATACACTTGTAATTAATTCCTGTGTATAATCGGCTGTTAATTCATTTACAATAATAGCAATTGTCTTTGTCATAATATCTCGTAAATTCAATTTTAATCTATTTCAGAAAAATTTAAAGAAAAAAATTCAAAAGTTTGTTTATAAAATTCTTATTAGGTAAATTTAAGTAAAAATATCTTGATTTATTAGGTAAAACGTATTAATCTGAAGAAAAGGTGAAGAATTGTATGAATAAAATGAATTTTACAAATGAATTTTATCAATCAATAAATGAAGAATTATTCCAGAACATTTTGCCATACTGGGATAAATATTCAAAAGATGAAAAAAACACTGGTTTTTTTGGAAAAATTGATAATGACAATGTTCAAGACGCAGAATGTCAACGTTCAATTGTAATGACTTCAAGATTTTTGTGGACATATTCCGCTGTTGCCAGATTCACAAAAGACGCAAAATACTTAGAAATGGCAGATTTTGCATACAAAGTAATAATCGAAAAATATTTTGACAATGAAAACGACGGAGTTTATTGGTCAATTATGCCAGACGGAACACCAAAAGTAGATAAAAAACAAATCTATGGACAAGCATTTTGTTGTTACGGACTTTCAGAATATGCTGCAGCAATTCAAGAACTTAAAAAAGATGAAGAACTGGCCGCAACAGCAATGAACAAAGCCCTTGATATTTATAACCTTTTAGAAAATCACGCCTTAGACAAAGAAAACGGTGGGTACATTGAAGCTTGTGCAAAAGATTGGTCCAAAACAAACGATATGATTCTTTCCCCAAAAGATATGAACTGTCCAAAATCAATGAACACAAATCTTCACGTTATGGAAGCCTATACAAATCTTTACAGAACATTGCCAGTAGTTTTTGCAGACTCAAAATCAATTCAATCAGAAGTAGGACAAAGCCTTGCAAACTTAATAACAGTTACTCAAGAAAGAATTGTTCAAAAAAACGCCCATCTTGGAATGTTTTTTGATATGGATTGGAATCTTCTTGCAGACGAAATTTCCTACGGCCACGACATTGAAGCCAGTTGGTTACTTTGGGAAGCTGCCTGCGAATTAAAAGATGAAGAACTAAAAGAACAAATCCGTGACGATGTAATAAAAATGGCAGAAGTTGCCCTAGACGAAGGCTTTGACAAAGAAAACGGATGCCTTGAAAATTTCTTATTGTACAGCACAACAAACCCAAAACGCGACCGAACACGAGTTTGGTGGAATCAAGCCGAAGCAATGAACGGATTTTATAACGCATGGCAAATGACCGGCAACCAAAAATACCAAGAAGCCTGCATCCAACAATGGAACTGGATTCAAAATCACCAAGTAGACAAAACAAACGGCGAATGGTGGTCTGCCCTCGACCAAAACGGCACTCCAATACTCGCCGAAGACAAAGGCGGAAACTGGAAAACAAGTTACCACAATGGACGAACTTGCCTAGAACTACTTCGCAGAAGCCAAGAATAAGCTTTCCAAAACATAAAAAAATTATTTTCCAGAATTACGTTCCCAAAAAACACCATCCGCATACCCTTGAATAGATTTATCAAAGTCAGCCATTTCAAGACGTTTTTCGGCTAGCAAACAATATTCTTTGTTCATTTCAATTCCACAATAATTTCTATTTAATTTTTTAGCAACCACACTTGCAGTTCCACTTCCCAAAAAAGGATCAAAAACAACATCACCTTCTTTTGAAGAAGCCAAAATCAATTTTGCATAAAGTTTTTCTGGCTTTTGCGTAGGGTGATCAGTGTTTTCAGGCATAGACCAAAACGGAATACTAATATCGTCCCAAAAGTTTCCAGGATAAGTCAATCTAAAATTACCATCAGCAGTTTCATCCCAATCCTTTGGTTTGCCATTAACCTTGTATGGCGCAATAACTTTTCGCTTTAATTTTACAGCCCCAACATCAAAATAATAATCATTAGGATTTACAACCCCAAACCAAATATCTTCCATAGAGTTTTTCCAATTAGATTTAGCACCACGCCCTTTTTCCCGCTGCCATGTAATTCTATTCAAAACAGTTAAATTCTTTTCCATTACGCGTTGTAATGCCGAAGTACATTTCCAATCACCACACAAATACAAAGAACCAGAGTTTTTTAATTTTTTACACACAAGAGAAAACCAACTCTCCAAATAATCATCATAAGATTTTTCAGAACGAGCAGAAAAAACATTCCCATTAAAATTTTTAGTCAAATTATATGGAGGGTCAATAATAATCAAATCAGCAAAATTATCCGGAAGCACTGCTAAAGCTTCAATAATATCACCATTAATAGTTTTGTTACAAAAAACAGAGCTCTTAAAATCAAAATTGCAGGTAGAATCGTCCTTTTTTTTCAAATCATCAACAAAAAGAAGTTTTTGCTCAAGTTTCGCAATATCATCATCAGACAAAGTAACCGTTCTATTTCGTCCCGCCCTAATTTTTTCCTTCATAAAAGAACTCCCGTAAGTTAATTAATTCAAATCATACCATATAAAAGCCCAAAAAAAAACATAGCCGACATAATAAAAAGGTCATCTACTAAAAAAAATATAATATCCTAAAAAAAGTGTCAAAAGTACATAAGTGTATGCAGAAAAAATCAAAAATAACAATGCCAAAAAAATACAATAGGGTGAACATCGCAGGGCTGAATATAAAACGAATCCGTACAGAACGATTCCCAAATCTATCGCAAAACGGGTTAGCAGCCAAACTACAATTACAAGGCATTGCAATAACAAAAAATACAATTCAGCGAATGGAAGCAGGTCTTTGTGGCATAAACGATATCCAACTTGTTGCCATTGCTCAAATCCTCAAAACTTCAGTTACAGAACTCCTAGACGAATCTGCATATCAAGTAGAGTTTGCTACTCAAACAGACTTCGAAGTAAACGTAGCAGAATAAAAAGGCCGTTTCCTGTGGTGTGTAAGGCCGCTGGCGGCCGGTGTTCAATTGGAAACCGTTAAAAAAATTGCGCAGGCAATTTTTAGGTTGTCCACCCTTCATCTGTGGCCGCCATCGCATTCGCTCGGCGTAGCTCCAGTCGCTAACGGGAAAAAACTCTGTAGTCGTGGTAGAGAAGAGTGGTAATCCAATCTTACTCGTCATTGCTGTAGTCGGGGTAGAAAAGAGTGGTAATTCAATCTTACTCGTCATTGCGAGATTTTCGTCAGAAAATCGTGGCAATCCAGAAAAAAAAGTTAAAAATTTTCAAAAAAAATTAAATTTAG
>JAFXDY010000064.1 GCA_017521105.1 Treponema sp. | reverse complement strand
TCTGTTTTGCTGCTGCGTGAGCAGCAACGTATATTAAACACCGCAAAACAGCGTGTAGCGGGCTAGCCCGGAATTTACGCAGTACTAGTTTTGTGCTTGCACAAAACTAGGGGCGTCGTACAACGAATGATAATTAGTAATACTAACTTTTAACGACGCCATGACTGGGAGCGTCTCAACGTCATTGTAGTTTTTGTATCAAATAGTGTTTAAAATAAACCTACCCTTCTTATTATTGCTCAATATCCAAAAATTCAGTATAATCGAAAAGATATAATTGGATGGAGAATTTTTGTGTTTCTTAAAAGTTTAGACATATACGGATTTAAATCTTTCGCAGATAAAACTCACATTGATTTTGCAGATGGAATTACAGCTTTATTAGGGCCAAATGGTTGTGGTAAAAGTAATGTTGTTGATGCCATAAAATGGGTATTGGCAGAACGTAATTCAAAAAATCTTCGTGCAGAAAAAATGGAAGACGTTATTTTTAATGGTACAGAACGTCGAAATTCTTTAAATACTGCAGAAGTAACATTAACAATTGCAAATGATAAAGGCCTTTTACCTTTGGAAGAAGACGAAATTGCAATTACTCGAAGATTATATCGTTCTGGTGATCAAGAATATTTTATTAATAGACGTCAAGTTGGGCCTACTGAAATCAGAAAACTTTTTATGGACACTGGTGTTGGTAAAGCAGCCTACTCTGTTATGGAGCAAGGAAAGATTGACCAAGTTCTTTCATCAAAACCTGAAGACAGACGATATCTTTTTGAAGAAGCTGCCGGAATTAGCCGAAGTAAAGCAGAATGTGCCGAAGCAGAAAGAGAACTTCAACATACAAGACAAAATATGGTGCAAATTGAAATTGCCCTAAATGAAATTAAACGTCAGTATGATTCATTGAAAATTCAGTCAGAAAAAACAATCAAATATCGTCAATATAATGAAGAAATTTATAATTACGAATTAGATTTAACTTTATTAAAATTAAAAAACTTTGTTCAAGATAAAGCTCGTTTTGAAGAACAATTAAAAACTGTTCAACAAAAGCGTGATCAAGTTCGTTTAGAAATTGAAGAAATCAATAACACAATTTCAGAAAATATGGATAAAGTAAAAGCAATGCAAGATTTGCTTTATCAAAAACAAGGGGAACAGATAGGTCTTGCAAAAGAACAAAACGGAAAACTTGAATTAATTAAACAAGCAAATTCCAGAGCTTCTGAAATCAAAGAAAAAATTAATAATCTTGAAGGCAGAAAACGTTCTTTAGAAGACAGAATTGAATCAATTCAAGAAGAAATTGACGAAAACAACGCATCTCTTCACAGCAAGAAAAAACAAATTGAAGATATTAAAAACAACATAAATTCTTTTAAAGAAAACATAGAAACTGCTAGTTCACAAATTACAGAAAATGATAAAGAAATTCAAAACTTAAAAGTTCAAATTTCTCAACTTGAAGATTCCAGAAAAGAACTTCAAGAACAACTTGCATCAATTACAGAAGACATTGTAAGTGAATTAGATGAAAAACTAAAAGATGCAGGCTTTAGTGAATCTCAATTAAATATTTCTAAAGAAGAATTAGAAACGACATTAAGCAAACTCAAGATTTTTGTAAATGGTCGTAATAATATTTTTTCAGATTTTAAAGGACAAAATCATAATCTTGAAGAATACAAAAAAACTCTTACTGAAGTTTGTGATGCATTTTCAGAAACATCAACTCAATTGGACAGTTTAGAATCTTCATTACAAAAATATTTTGAAGCTTATCCTGCGTTTATTACAGAATTCCTTTCTCCACAAGGAATTATGACAAAAAAACGCACAATTGATAATAAAATAAATGAAAATATTGAGAAAGCTACTTCACTTAATAACAGCATAGAATCACTTTCAACTTCATCTTCAAATTTAAGTCAAAAAATTGATGAATATAAAGAGACATTAATTAATTTGCGTGGTAACCAAATTAAAATGGAAGAACAAATTAATGCTGCCACATCTCAATTAACTTTATTAGAAAGAAGTTTAACTACAGAACAAAATAGTTTACGAGACACTGACGCAGAATTATTTGCAGAACAAAAACGTGCAGACGAAATTAATGATCAAATTATTACAATTCAAGATGAACTTGCAGAAATTGAGTATCGTGGAAAAAAATTTACAAAAGAATTAGACGAACTTGATGAAGAAATTGCAAAATGTAATAAAAGTGTTTCTGGAAAAACTGGAACTTTGGATAAAAAGCGTGAAGAACAAAATAAATATCAAGAACAGTACGAACGTTTAACACTTACATTAAATTCTTCAGACAATGATATTAAAAACATCAAACAAAATTTCCAAGATCAATATTCCCGTGATTTGATGGAATTTGAAGAACGAATGTACAAAATTACAACTCCAGCTGCAGATTTACGGGAAAAACTTTCACAAGCTAAAGAAAACTTCAAAGCTTTGGGAAGTGTAAACTTAATGGCTCCAGAGGAGTTTAACGAAGTAAAAGACAGATACGAACGGCAAAAAACAAATTACGAAGATACACAAAAATCTTTGGAAAATCTTGTTCGTGTTAGTGAAGAAATTAAATCAAAATCTTCAGAAATGTTCTTGGAAACATATAACAAAATTAAAAAGAATTTCCACAATATGTTTAGACGTTTGTTTAACGGTGGGCGTGCAGAGTTAAAACTTGCAGATCCATCAAATATCTTAACAAGTGGTATTGATATTTATGCTCAGCCACCTGGAAAAAAACTTGAAAATATTGCGTTGCTTTCTGGTGGTGAAAAAACAATGACTGCCGTTGCGTTGTTATTTGCAACTTATCAAGTTCGCCCTTCTCCATTCTGTTTGCTTGATGAAATTGATGCCGCCCTAGACGACAAAAACGTTTCTTCATTTGTAAATGTTTTGGAAAGTTTTGCAAACGTAAGTCAATACATTGTAATTACTCACAATAAAAAAACTGTAATGGGCGCTTCAACAATGCTTGGTATTACAATGGAAGAATCGGGTGTTAGTAAAATTATTGCACTCAAACTTGATAAAGATATTAAACGTGGTGCTGTAATTGACAAACCTGACACAAACTTTGTTGATGAGGATGTACCAGAAGAAGAAAACGTTATTATTCCTCCAAGACCACCAAAAAGAGTAAAAAAGGACGAAGAATAAATATAAAATGAATTTTTTAGAATTAGTTGGTAATGTAAAAAATAGATTTCTTTCTCTAGACAAAAAAAATCAAATTATCATAAGTGTACTTGTGTTAATTATTTTACTTTCGCTAATTCTAATTGTTATTACAACAACAAGTAAAAAAGATTCTATTGAAGATGTATATCCTTTGGTTTTGAAAAAAGAATTGCAAATTCCACCAAGCGCAGAGCTACCAAAAGATTACAATATTTCAAGAACTACAAAAGATAAATGGACAGATTCCGAAGCTGAACAATGGTTTACTCCTCCTTCAGAAAAAGAAATTGAAAATTTATCAAACTCTAATGATAAAATTATAAATAGCATTATAGAGGCTGCACCATGAAAAAGTTTTTTTGTTATTTAACAACCTTTTTTTTGTTTACTTCTACATTACTATTTTTTTCTTGTGCATCAAAAGACCAAGTTGTAAACAATAATGAAAATCAAACAGAGTCTCTAACAAAAAGTGAATCAGAAGATTTATCAACAAGTAATAATCAATTTGAATCAGATGATAATACACAATCAGAAGATTCCCAAAATGATTTAGATTCAAAAATTAATATTGATGATTTTCCTACTCCAGAAGATTTTGAAGAAGTTGAAATAATTGATGAACCTATTGTAATTGATTTTCCAGAAATGGATGAAAATAAAACAAATGACAAAGAAAAATTACAAAAAAAAGAAGAAAATCAAATTATCATTGAAGAAAAAATTGAAGAATTTGAAACTTTAGAACCTCTTGCCCCCTTAGAACCTATAGAGACTTTGGTAAAAGAAGAAAAACAACAAAATGAAAAAAATGTTGATAAAAATGAAAAAGAAGCTTTAGAGAATTTTCCAATTATAGAAGTTCAATCAGAAGAAACTTCCCAAGAAAATGATTCAACAGAGGAAGCAACAGAAACATTTGAAGAAAGTGAATTAGAATTATTGTATGAATCCATTGTTCCTTCACGAAAAATCACAATCAACTTGGGCGAAAAATTAATAATTACATACCCAGGTGTAAATTGGAAATTTTATGGTATTACAGATAAATCTAAAGATTTAGAATTATTAAAAAGAACTATAATTAAAACAAATACAGCATTTGAATTTGTTTCCAAAAAAGACGGAACAAAAATTCTTCATTTTTATAAATTAGATAATTTAACTCAAAATTACATTGATGACTTTATTGAAATTCAGATTATTTCTAATATTGAATCTGACGTAATTGAAATCACAGATGAAAATGAAGAAATTAAAACATCATCAAAACAACCAGAAAAAACTGTAAAAAAAGCACCAGAATACAAAAAAATTGAGTCTCCAAAAAAAATTGGAACAAAGAAAAATCAAGAAAAAAAGGAAAATCCAGTTCAAAAAACAGAAGTTGAACAAGAAAAGCTTATAGAAGAAAAACAAATTATTCAAAACAAAACAGAAAATCAAAAAGAAGAAAAATCAATTGAATCAAAAGAAAATGTTGCAGAAAAAGAACCTGTAAAATCAATTGAAAAAATTGAACAAATTAAAGAAAATGGAGAAAATAAAGAACTTCAAAAAGAACTAACAGAATCAGAAATTAATTCATTGCTAACTGAAGCACAAAATCTTTACAATCAAAAAAAATATAAAGATTCTTTGCAAAAAGTGCAATTATTTTTGGAATATTCTCCTTCAAAAAGAGATGATGCATTATTTTTACAAGCACAATTATATGAAACTCAATCAGAAATAAAAGATATTAAAAAAGCAATAAATATTTATAACACAATTATTAATAATTACCCAACAAGTAAACATTGGGATAATTCTAATAAACGAGTTATTTATTTAAATAGATTTTACCTAAAAGGTAGATAAGGTGGAAAAATGAAAAAATGTTTTTTAGCAATTAGTTTTGTTGTGTCCATTTTAATTTGTTCTTCATGTACTATTAACAAACCAGTTGAACAAGTAAAAACTATTACTGTGTCCGGTTCCGGAAGTGTTTCGGTAAAACCAGACTTGGTTCATTTAAAATTTTTGGTTAAAACTTCAGATTGGAATGTAAGTAATGCAGTAGAAAAAAATGCACAAAACTCTGCAAATGTTATTGCAGCAATAAAAGAAGTTGGTGTTGATAATGAAGATATTTCAACATCTGATTACAGAATTTCGCAAGATAATTCAAAAGATTATCCTGGAATGTATACTGTTTATAATTACATTTCTGTATTGATTAGAAATATTGATATTGCAGGGAAAGTTGTTGATGTTTCTGTAAAAGATAAAGTTGGCGCAAACGGAATTACTTCTTTTGAATTTGGAATTTCAGATAAATCAACTGCAATTAGACAAGCAAGAACATTAGCCGTTCAAAATGCGCAAGATGCTGCTTCTTTACTAGCTGGAGCCAGCGGTTGCAAAGTTGGATCTGTTGTAGAGATTCGTGAAAATTACACAAACTCTGCACCTATTATGTTCAAATCAAATGGAGCTTCTATGAGTTTTGATGCTGCAACAAAATTTGAACCAGGTTCAATGGAAGTTAGTTCAAATGTAACAATGACATTTAATTTAGCACAATAAATAGTTAATCTAAACTGGAGGAACAAATGTTAGACTATAAATTTATAAAAGATAACTTAGATGCTGTAAAAGAAAATATTAAAAACAGAAATATGACTGCCGATGCAGACATTGTTGTAAAACTTTACGACGAAAGAACTGCTATGGTTACTGAATTACAAGCTTTGCAACAAAAAAGAAACGAAAATGCTCAAAGTATGAAACAAAAACTTGACAACGACAAACGTCAAGAACTTATTGCAGCAGGAAAAGCAATTAAAGATGAAATTGCCACACTTGAAGCAAAATTAAAAGAAACAGAAGAAAAATTAGACGAAGCTGCTCGTCAAATTCCAAATATGGTTCACCCAAAAGCACCAATTGGAAAATTAGACACAGAAAACTTAGAAGTAAAAGTTAGCGGAACACCAAGAAAATTTGACTTTGAACCAAAAGATCACGTTCAAATTGCAGAAACACTTGATATTTTAGACTTCGACCGCGGAACAAAAGTTTCTGGACCAAAATTCTACTATCTTAAAAACGAAGCTGTTTTCCTTGAACAAGCATTAATTATGTACGCTTTGAACACTTTAAGAAAACACGGTTTTGAAATGTTCATAACACCTGACGTTGCAAAAGAAGAAGTTCTAAAAGGAATTGGATTTAATCCACGTGGAAACGAAAGCAACGTTTATTCAATTGAAGAAGAAGGAACTTGTCTTGTAGCAACTGCAGAAATTACACTTGGTGGCTACCACTCAGATGAAATTTTAGACAAAGCAAAACTCCCACTTCTCTACGGTGGGCTTTCACACTGTTTCCGTCGTGAAGCTGGTGCAGCTGGTCAATTTAGTAAGGGCCTTTACCGCGTTCACCAATTTGATAAAGTAGAAATGTTTGCCTATGCAACTCCAGAACAATCTGACGAAATCCACGAGAAACTTCGCCAAATTGAAGAAGAAATCTTTGAAGGATTGGGACTTCCATTCCACGTTGTAGACACTTGTACTGGCGACTTAGGAGCTCCAGCTTACAGAAAATGGGACTTGGAAGCATGGATGCCTGGACGTAATGGTGGCGAATACGGAGAAGTTACATCTACTTCAAACTGTACAGACTACCAAGCACGCAGATTAAACATCAAATATAAAGATGACGATGGAAAAAATAAATACGTTCACACATTAAACGGAACAGCAATTGCTGTAGGTCGTGCAATGCTTGCAATTTTGGAAAATTACCAAAACGCAGATGGTTCGGTAACAATTCCAGAAGTTTTAGTTCCATACTGTGGATTTGACAAAATCTTACCTAAAAAATAAGGCATAAAAAAAACACCCATTCGGGTGTTTTTTTTTACTTATACTATCTCTCTTATATTCTATACTTAATTTTCTTACCTGTTCCCTTATACAACTCCGCTCTAAGTTCACTAACTTGTTTGTCAGTAATGTAATCGTCAAAACTCATCATGCGGTCAATAATTCCGTTTGGTGTAATTTCAACAATGCGGTTTGCAATAGACTGAATAAATTCGTGGTCGTGGCTACTGAATAAAAGAACTCCACCAAAGCCAATTAAACCTTCGTTCAAAGACTGAATTGCTTCAAGGTCAAGGTGATTAGTTGGGTCGTCCATTGTAATACAGTTTGCACCAGAAAGCATAAGTTTAGAAAGCATACATCTAACCTTTTCACCTCCCGACAAAACTTTTACTTTTTTCAAAGATTCATCACCACTAAAGAGCATTCTTCCCAAGAATCCGCGAACATAAGCATCATCTTGTTCTTTAGAATATTGTTTAAGCCATTCTGTAATGTTGTAATCATTATTAAAACTTTCAGCGTTATCACGAGGCAAATAAGTTTGACTTGTAGTTTGACCCCAGAAGAATTCACCAGAATCTGCTTTTTTAACACCGTTAATAATATCAAACAAGGCTGTAACAGAATTATGTTCAATACCAACAAATGCAATTTTATCAGTTCTGTTAATTGTTAAAGAGAAATTTTTAAGTAATTCGTTTCCTTCTGAATCTTTATAGCAAAGATTTTTAATTTCAAGAACATTGTTACCAATTTCTCTGTCTGCTTTAAAATTTACATAAGGGAATTTTCTTGTTGTAACAGGAATATCTTCAAGACCATCAGCCAATTTATCATAAATCTTTTTACGGCTTGTAGCTTGTTTTGCCTTTGAAGCATTTGAACTAAAGCGCAAAATAAATTCACGCAAATCTTTCATTTTTTCTTCAGTTTTCTTTTGTTGGTCTCTAGCTTGACGTTGCATAATTTGGCTCATTTGATACCAGAAATCGTAGTTTCCTGTATATTGAGTAATTTTTCCAAAGTCAATATCACAAATGTAAGTACAGACAGTATTCAAAAAGTGACGGTCATGGGAAACAACAATAACAGTATTTTCAAAATCCATCAAAAAATTTTCTAGCCAAGTAATAGATTCAATATCCAAACCGTTTGTAGGTTCGTCAAGAATCAAAGCATCAGGATTACCATAAATTGCCTGAGCAAGCAAAACACGCACTTTTTGGCTTTCGTCAAGTTCGCTCATCATTTTATCATGATATTCTTCTTCCAAACCAAGTCCAGAAAGCATTTGTTCAATTTGATTTTCTGCTTCGTATCCACCAAGTTCACCAAATTCCGCTTCCAACTCTGCCGATTTAATTCCATCTTCCTCTGTAAAATCTGCTTTTGCATAAATTTCATCACGAGCTTTAGAAACTTCATACAATTTTGGAAATCCCATCATAACTGTATCTTTTACAGAATATTCATCAAAAGCAAAGTGGTCCTGTTTTAAAACAGCCATACGTTCGCCAGGAGTCATAAAAATTTCACCAGAATCTTTTTCAAGTTCCCCAGCAAGCAATTTTAAAAATGTAGATTTACCAGCACCGTTGGCACCAATAATTCCATAACAGTTTCCTTTATTAAATTTTAAGTTTACATCCTTAAAAAGAGGTTTTTCACTAAACGACAAACTAACATCACTAACTGTAATCATAATCTATTTCCTATTTATTAAAGAATTCTTTAATTTTTTGCCACAAAGATTTTTTTGAAGCAAGCGTATTCTTTTGAACATTTTGTTTTTGATTATAATTCTTATTTTTAGAATTATAATTTCCTTTGCTTTTGTTTTTATAATTTGAATTATTTTTGGCACCTTTAGCAAAGGATTTTCCGTAAGTTTCTTTGTACATTTTCATGCGTTCTTCATAAGAAAGATTTGCAAGTTTTTCTGTATCAATGGCAGGTTTTCTGTAAGAAGCAGCTTTTCCTTTATCATCATATTTTTTATAACTTCCGCCTTTGCCACCTTTCTTATAATCACCTTTTTTATATCCTTTATCATCACGATTATAAGATTTTCCGCCTTTGTAGTTTCCTTTACCTTTTCCAGAAGAATATTTTCCACCTTTTTTGTAGCCACCGCGACTTTCGTTTTCGTCATCACCGTGCCAGTTTTCAGTTTTAATATAAACTCCAGCAGATTTATCTTCTTCCATTTGTTCAGGGTAAGCAACACTTGAAGGAATAGTCATTTCCACATAACGTTCAATTGCAGGAAGATTATAAACATCTTGTTCGCTACAGAAAGTATACGCTTTTCCAGATTTTCCAGCACGAGCAGTACGACCAATTCTGTGAACATAATTTTCAGCTTCCACAGGCAAATCATAGTTAATAACCATTGCCAAATCATTAACATCAATTCCACGAGCAGCAACATCAGTTGCAACAAGAACTTTAATTTCAGAAGCCTTAAATTGTTTTAAAATTTGCAAACGTTTAGACTGAGGCAAGTCCCCAATTAAAAAATCACATTTAATATCATTCATTTGAAGGCGTTTTGCCACTACTTCACAAGAACGCTTTGTATTACAGAAAATAATAACACTTTCAGGATTATCATGTTTTAACACACCAATCAAAAGCTTCATTTTTTCATCGCTAGAAACATGCAAAAGTTCCTGTTGAATTTCGCTAACAGTAATATTTTCAGCTTCAATTGTAATTTCAATTGGGTCGCGAGTATATTCCCATGCAAGATTTTTTACATAAGAATTAAGAGTTGCACTAAAAAGCATAGTCTGACGAACTTCAGCTTCTGGCAAACATTTTAAAATAGTTCTCAAATCAGGATAAAATCCCATATCAAACATTCGGTCAGCTTCATCAATTACAACAAAGTTTGAAGTAGACAAATCAAGATTTTTACCTTCAATCAAATCAATAACACGACCAGGAGTTCCAATTAAAATATCAACACCTTTTTTTAAATTAGCAATCTGTTTTTCGTAACCAACACCACCGTAAACGCTAAACGCCTTTAATCCAGAATCTCCAACCAAAACTTTAGCTTCTTCTTCAACTTGAACAGCAAGCTCACGAGTTGGCACCAAAACCAAACATTTTTTTCCTACATTTTTTTCTGCAAGCATTGCATTAATAACAGCAACCAAATAAGCGGCAGTTTTTCCAGTTCCTGTTTGAGACTGAACATACAAATCTGGTTCCTTTGCGTTTTCGTCAATTTTTTTTGAAGCCTTAATTACTTGCTCTTGAACAGGAGTACAACTAACATATCCTGCTTCTTCAATCCCCTTTAGAAGTCTTGGATCAAGACTAAATTCAGTAAATTCCATAAAACATCCTTACTTTAAGACACAGCTTAAAAATATATATTTTCCGCACAACACACAGGT
>JAFXDY010000063.1 GCA_017521105.1 Treponema sp. | reverse complement strand
TCAAGACCAGCCGTTCCTGCGTTCATACTTGCAAGGAATGCTTCATTTGTCTTAGATTTCTTCATTCTATCCAAAATCAACTCTGTAATTTCTGTATCTTCCATTGGATTAAGAACTTTACGTAAAATCCAGATTTTTTGAAGTTCACTTTCAGAAAGTAAAAGTTCTTCTTTACGAGTTCCAGATTTTTTGATATTGATTGCTGGGAACAAACGACGTTCAGCAAGTTTTCTTTCAAGGTTGATTTCGCTGTTTCCAGTTCCTTTAAATTCTTCAAAAATTACTTCATCCATACGGCTTCCTGTTTCAATTAAAGCAGTAGAAATAATTGTTAAAGAACCACCTTCTTCTACATTACGAGCAGCACCAAAGAATCTTTTTGGTTTGAACAATGCATTTGAATCAACACCACCAGACAAAACTTTTCCCGAAGTTTGAACAGTTTGGTTGTATGCACGAGCAAGACGTGTAATTGAATCAAGCAAAATTACAACATCACGTTTATGTTCAACAAGACGTTTTGCTTTTTCCAAAACCATTTCTGCAACTTGAACGTGACGTGTAGCTTGTTCATCAAAAGTTGAAGAAATAACTTCACCATTAATTGCTCTTTCCATTTCTGTAACTTCTTCTGGACGTTCATCAATTAATAAAACAATTAAATAAACTTCAGGATTATTTGCTGTAATAGCATTTGCAACTTTTTGCATTAAGATTGTTTTACCTGCTTTTGGAGGAGCAACAATTAATAAACGCTGTCCTTTTCCAATTGGAGCAAATAAGTCAATAATACGTCCCGAAACTTCTGTAGAAACAGTTTCCAATCTTAGTTTTTCATCTGGATATAAAGCTGTTAAGTTTTCAAAAGGAACGCGAGTTTGTGCAACTCTTGGTTCTTCAAAGTTTACAGTTTCAATTCTAAGCAAAGCAAAGAATTTTTCTCCTTCTTTTGGAGAACGAGTCTGTCCGTAAACTGTATCACCTGTTTTTAAGTTGAACAAACGAATTTGACTTGGACTAATATAAATATCATCTGGTCCTGGCAAATAATTATTTTGTGGCGAACGCAAGAAACCATATCCATCTGGTAAAATTTCCAAAGCACCACTTGCAAAGATAATTCCACCAAGTTCTGTATGAGCTTTTAAAATAACAAAAATCAAATCTTGTTTTTTCATTGGTGCCAAATCATCAGCTGTAAATCCATATTGAATTGCAAGCTCACGCAAATCTGGCATACTTTTTATTGTTAAATCATTAATGATTAATCGTGGTTTTGAATCGTTATCATCTGATTTTTCAACACCTTCAATATTTTCCAATGCAGTTACAGGATTTGTTGGTGTTGGATAATTTCTGTAAACTTGTTTTGCAGGGCCTTTTTTAAATTTTCCATTTTGTTGATTTTCTTTCTTTTCAACTTTTACAACTCTGCGTTTTTTTACAGGAGTTGCCCCTGAATCTTTTGATTCTTCATCATTTTCTGATTTTGATGATACAGAATCTTCGGTAGATTCTGCTGAACTTGCATCTTCAATTGAATTTTCTTGAACTTCTGCTACTTCTTGACTTACAGAAGATTGATTTTCTTCATTTCCTTCAAAATCCAATTGTGCTTGACCTTCTACAATTGATGTTTCTTCGCTAACGTCATTTGAACGACGCTTTCTCAATGGTGACATGAAATACTCCATTAAAATTATTAATTTAATTGATTTTTTATATATAGAAATTGATTTTTATCTGAAAAAAGAAACGTTGATATATTGTTACATTAAATTGCATTTTGTGTCAATACGTCCGGTCAAGGCACGCTTTGCTCAAGGCCTTGACTCGGCCGTTTTTAGGGTTTGTATTAAACCCTAAATATGAAAAAATAACAATAAATTATTTAATAACATCCGAGTGAACAAGCATTGCTTTTTTATATTCTTCACTAGCAACAGAAAACAAATCTACTTCTGGTTCATTATCTAACATTGTAACTTGTCCGTTAAAATCAACATTATTTGCAATTCTTACTCTTGCAGTTTTTACATCGCCATCAACTTTGCTTCCAGAACAAATTTCAACTCGTTCTTCAGCATTAATTTGACCTTCTACATCTCCATAAATAACAACAGAATTAACAGACAAACTTTCTACTTTACAAACTGCATTTTTTGCAATTTCCAAGTCACCAGTATTCGATTCAATTTTTCCTGTAAATTTTCCCGTAATAACAAGTCTATCTGTAAAAGTTAAAGTGCCATCAAATTCAGTTTCTGCACCTAAAATTGTAATATTTTTCTTTTCAATAATTTCTGCCATCATTTACCTACTTTATTCATTATAACAAAAATTGATTTATTGAGCAATAAAATTAAACATATTATTAAAATCAAAACCGAAAAAAAATTCCCTATAACAGAAAAAACAGTTGTTTCTTTTACTTCATAAACTGGAACTTTATAATATCCATAAGATTCTGCAAAAGGTTCTATGAGGTTTTCAACTTTTCCATAAGCAGAAACATAACAAGTTTGACCTGTAGAAGCACATCTTACAGAAGGTGTTTTATTTTCTACAGCTCTAAACACCCCCATTACCAAATGTTGATTTTGACAAACAAGACTTTTTCCCCAAGAATCGTTTATAACATTTACAAAAATATCAGCACCTAACCTATTCATTTTTCTACAAACATAATCAAATGTATCTTCAAAACAAATTGGCGTTCCAAAGCTAAAAGTGTTATCTTCAAAAACTAAAACATTTTCTCCTTTATCCCAAAAATGAAAATTAAACTTATTTTCTAAAAATTTTGATTTTACACCAAAAGGTAAATATTCAGAAAATGGTACTAATTTTGTTTTAGAATAAACTTCTGGTCTAGGTGGCTCTATATTTTGTTTATTCTTAAAAAACAATGCACTATTGTAATTTTTTGAACCTGTTGAAAATGCATTCCCAATAACAAAATTACAATTTTTGCTTTGAAAATAATTTACCAAAGCTGTAATCATCATTTTTCTATTAGAATTTTCTTCTGCATAATAATGATTAAAAGAAGGAACTACAGCGGTTTCAGGCCAAACAACAATATCAATATCATTATGATTTTCTAACGCATAGTTTGTAAGTGTAATTAATTTTTGAATGCTATTTCTGTAATGTTCAAAACCATTTCCAAATGGATCTTCGTTATTTTGAATTAAGGCAACACTAACATTTTCTTGTATTTTACAATTTTGAATTTTTGAAATTTTGGTTTTTCCATAAATAAAAGACAAAATCAAAATAATTATCCAAAGTATGGTAGAAATAAATAAATCTTTACCTATGCAAGAATGATTTTTATATCTTTTATAAAATTCAAAAATTAAACAAGAAGGAAAAATAACAATAGCAGAAACTCCAAAAACTCCAAAAACATCTGCAATTTGAATTAAGCTTAAATTTTGCCATTGTGTATAACCTGTAATTCCATAACCAAAACCAAAAAATCCTTTTGTTTTTAAATATTCAAACGAAAGAATTACAAAAAGCAAAACAATATAACTATATTTCTTAAAGTGTGTAATTACAAAATTTAAAATAATAAAAAGACATCCCCAAAAGAATCCGTAACAAGAAAATAAAAAGATTTTTACAAACACGCCATAAGTTTTAAGCCAATACCCATAGATTGCGTACGAAAAAAATCCGTAAATAAATCCTAAAATATAATTAAATTTATATGAATTATTAAAAATTGCAATAAAAACAGGCACAAAATATATAAAAGCTAAAAAACTAAATCCTGTGGCATTTATAATATTAGGGTTTGCCAAGCCGAATAACAAAGCAGCAAAGAGAACTAATGCTATTGATAATAATTTTGAAAAATTAAAGTTTAAATTTTTAATCAGCCACACTTTCATTGGTATTATCTTCTTTTGTATTTTTTAATGAATCTTTTATTTCTTTTCCTGGAATGAATTTTGCAACATAATGAGGAGCAACATCTACAATTTTTCCGCTTTTTGGATTTCTAGCATTTTTTCTACCATTTCTAAATGAAACTTCAAAAGTTCCAAAGCCTCTTATTTCAATTGTAGATTTTTCTTCTAGTGATTTTTTTATTTGATTTATTAATTCATCAGTAACAGATTGAATTTCTTTTTTAGTAAAATTAGAATTTTCAAAAACTTTTTGAACTAAATCAGATTTTGTTACTTTTTTACTTGCCATATCTTTATACCTATTTTTAATTGTAACTTGTTTTATAAATTATTCAATAGCTATTTTTTGCAAAAAAAAACCAGTTGAAGAAAACTCCAACTGGATTCTTTAATTAATAACTATTCGCAAAAATTAGTTTGCTGCTGCAAAAGAAACATTGTAAAGTTTCTGCATTCTTGACTTTTTGCGTGAAACAGCGTTTCTTGTTAAAACACCTTTACTGCGTGCACTGTCAAGTTCTGAAACTAAGCATTTAAGTTTTTCTTCTGCTAATTTTTGATCTTTAGCATGAACAGCTTCTACAAATTGTTTTGCATAAGTTCTGCATGTACTTTTAATTGCTTTATTATGAAGTCTGCGAACTTCACTTTGTGCATGTCTTTTTTCTGCAGATGATTTTTTGCCTGCCAATGGAGACCCCCAAAAAATATTAAATTAGTTAACTATTTGGATATAATATCAAAAAAGCGGTTGAAGGTCAATGGCGTCGTTAAAGGAATAATTTAAAAATAAAGATTCAATTAACGACGCCTCAAGTTTTGCAAAGCAAAACTTTTTCTGTCAATACATTTGCATAAAATCTTGGGATGCCGTTAAAGGTTTTTACTACAAATAAACACTTTTTGTACGGCATCTCAAGTTTTGCAAAGCAAAACTTTTTCTGTCCATACATTTGTATAAAATCTTGGGATGCCGTTAAAGGTTTTTACTACAAATAAACACTTTTTGTACGGCATCTCAAGTTTTGCTAGGCAAAACTTTGTTCTACAACAAAACTCGTCTATTGACTTTACCCCTTTTTTTCATTATTATTATTTCACGAATATTCGATTGGAGGCACATATATGGCTGGAGCTAGTAAAAACTCTCGTACTACTGTTGCAACACAAAAATTCATCTGCCCTGACTGTGGTGGTGAAATCATAATGAAAACAATGATTGAAAATGGCAGACTTAAAAATCAAGCAGAATGCCAAGGTTGTAAACGTGTTGAAAGACGTCCTAAGGATTTCAAATAATAGAAACCTTAGATAAAAAAAAACCGCTTGGACTCATGAACCAAGCGGTTTTTTTGTTTTAACACTACTTTTTGATATAACAAAATTATTTCAAAAAGCACATGTTGTTAGTATTTTTTCAAAGAAGGAAGTTTTCTCCATTCTTCAACTTGATTTTGAATTAATACTTTACTTTCTTCCAAAATTTCATTTGCTTCTTCTTTAGATTTTGGAGGTTCATAAATTTTTACAATTTTAATTCTATAACAACCTCTTTTTAGATTTGTAAAAATTTTAAATAAATCTCTAATTTGATATCCACCATCTAAAGCACAAACAACAACTGGTAAATTTGAAGATTCAGTTAATTTTCTGAACCCGGCAGAATAAAACTTTCCTACATTCCCATCTTTTGTTCTAGAACCTTCAGGAAACAAAACTGGAACTTGATTTTCTCTAACAACTTGTTCCCCAAATTTTCCAATGTAATTCATAGCATCCATAGGCTTTGCTTTTCGTGGAATTAAACAATGTTTTTCAATTCTAAGCATTTCAGAAATCAATGGAATATGACGTCCTAAAATATCTTTTGCAACAAATCTTAATGAAACATTTCGCATAAAATTCATTACAACTGGAATATCTAACAAACTCTGGTGATTTGTAATTACAATATATTGGTCTGGTAATTCATCAACATGTTCTTTATAAGCCCAAAATTTAAATCCCAAATAAGCGTCTAAAACTGCAAAAACCCAAGGTGCAAGACGTTTACTGATGTAATTTGAAATTTTCAAACTCAATTTTGGAAAAAAAGGATAACAGATTATATTTCCAAGTGATGGAGGAATTACCATTGCTACTAAACAAATTAATGTAAAAATACTAGACATTTTATTCTCTTTATTTTGAAATTTTAAATATATGTCATTATAATACGTATTTAAAAAAAAGCAAATAATTGTTTATTATTTTACCAATTTTTTATTCTAAAAAATCAGAAATTTTTTTTGTAATATTTATCAACGAATCATACATTGTTTTGCAGCGTGGCATACTTGCTGTAAAGATTGAACCATATCGTTTTTCGTAGATTCTTCTGTCTAAGACAACTACAACGCCTTTATCATCGCTTTTTCTAATTAAACGACCAATCCCCTGTCTAAACTTAATTACAGCCTCCGGAACGCTTAATTCCATAAATGCATTTCCGCCTTTTTTTTCAATTGCTTCTGAACGTGCAACAAATACAGGGTCATTTGGAACTGTAAATGGCAATTTTACAATAATAACTTGTCTTAAAGAATCTCCGGGAACATCAACACCTTGCCAAAATGAATCTGTGGCAAATAAAACACTTTCTTTTTCATGTTTAAATGCTTCTAGCAATTTTCCGTTGTCATCATCACCTTGTTTCATAATTCTGCCAGAAAAACCTTTTAATGAAGCACAAGTTGCAGCATGAGCACTTTTAAGTGAATCATAAGAAGTAAATAAAACTAAAGTGCTGCCATTTGCCGCTTCTATAAGGCGAGGAATTGCCATTTGAATATATTGTTGAAATTCAAAAGAATCGGCCATTACAGCGTCATTTGGCACTGCAAAAAGCATATTTTTTTCGTATGGAAAGGGAGAAGGAAAATCGCAAGAAATAACACGTTCTCTTTCTACAAAAGAAACTCCTGTTCGCCTCATCCAATAATTAAAATTTGTTCCTGTTCTAAGTGTAGCAGATGTACAAATTACAGTTTTCATTTCTTCAAAAACACCTTGATTCATCAAAGAAGAAATGTCTAATGGTGTTTGTGTATAAACATAGAATTCAGGATTTGTTCCATCTTTTGCAATGCCTGGTGGAAGACGTTTTTTCATAATCCAAAAAACATCATTCTTTTTTTCATCCCAAATTGCAAAATTTTTTAATAAGATTACAAATGCATCTAATCTTCGTAAAATAATTTTAGATTCAAAAAAGGCAGGAATATCTTTATCATCGTCATCAATTCCTTCCATAACAATTCTAACTAATTCACAAAAACTACCTAAAGAATTTGCCAATTCTCCAATAGAAACTAAAATTGGTCCAAAATCTCTGGCAGTTTGATCACATAAACGCAAAGCATAATTATTGTGAATCAAATCTTGAGTTGCAATTTCTAAATTTAAAATGTCGTTTTTGATTTTTGAAACAAGTTCGTAAGCATCAGAAACTTTTTCTTCATTTGAAGAAACAATTGCCAATGTGCACAAATGCCCTGATGTAGAATTTTTTCTTGTTCTGTACATTTGGTTCAAAAGTTTATTCACTTTAAATCTTGTAAAACTTTCGCTAAAAAAACTTGTGGCCGCACTTTCAATTCCATGGGCTTCATCAAAAACAATTCGTCGGTATGGAGGCAAAACAGCAGCATCATCATAACCTGCACTATCAAGCCTAAATTGAATATCTGAAAACAAAAGATGATGATTTACAACAATAATATTTGCAGCACTTGCCTCTTTTCTAACTTTCATAACAAAACATTCGTTATGATAAGGACAGCGAAGTCCCATACAAGCGTCACTTTCGGAATTTATTTTACTCCAATTATTTTCTGATGGCATAAATGTAAGTTCACTTTTATCACCACAATCAGTTTCCTGAGCCCAAGAAGCAAGCTTATCCATTTCTTCAAGTTCATCATCAAATAAATCTCGTAAAGCAACAGCATCTGCAAGACGTCGTTTACAAACGTAATTTTGACGACCTTTTAATAAAACATATTTGATTTTTTCATTTAAGATTTTTTCAACAGCAGGAATATCTTTTTCGCAAAGTTGTTGTTGAAGATTTATTGTACCTGTAGAAATAATTACTTTTTCTTTATTTTTAATTGACCATAAAATTGAAGGAATCAAATATGCAAAAGATTTTCCAACACCAGTACCCGCTTCAAACACCGAAATTTTTTCTTCATTAAAAGAATATGCGATATGTTTTAATAATTCTACTTGAGATGTTCTTTCTTCAAAATCTTGGGAAAGTTTAGACAAAGCTCCACCTTCCGAAATATACGCCCCTGAATCTTCAATGTCTAACTTTTGAACAACCCTCAATTTTACAGGTTCAACTACAACATAAATATCAGAAACATCATTATTAATAATATAAAAACCTTGGGCATTTTCGCTAGCCCCTGAAGCAACACCAAGATCAGCATTTGAAGGAAAAAGTTTTCCACTTGGGTGATTATGAATAATTACAGAACAATCACGCATATCAGAAAAGTTTACAGGAACAGTATTAGAGTTTCCTCTACAACCAACCTTTACAGAAACAACAACTCCAGATTCATCAATTTGCCCTGTAAAAAAAACTTCGTTTCCCTGAGCATTTTGAATTTCTGAATAAATATATTCTATTACTTCTTCTGATAAATATTTTTCTATATCCATAACGTAAATCTAATTTTATTACAAAAAACTAAAAATGACAAAAAAAAACCTTGCAATTCAAACGAATTACAAGGTTTAGCATCTCCTAGCAGAATTGAACTGCTGTTGTCGGGATGAAAACCCGATGTCCTAACCACTAGACGAAGGAGACAAACATCAGTGCGCAACTGACTTTGATAATATACCAATTAAATAATTTTTGGTCAATAGATTTTTTCGTTTTTTTTAATTTTTTTTATTTTTTTACATATTTAATCCAAATTTTTTTACAAGTTTATCATTTAAAACTTTACATTCATCAGGTTCCATACCAAGTTTTATGGCAGTGTTTAGTGCATTCATAGATTTTTCATATTCATGTATTTCATAATAAGCCATAGCAAGTCTAAAATTAGTATGAGCCTGAAATGGATTAATCTCTAAAGAAGTTTCAAAACAAGAACATGCATTTTCATACTCTTTTGTAATAGAATAAACAATTCCCATATAATAATGAGTTCTGTAGGCTTTAGGATCAAATTGCAAACTAACTTCAAAATCTGCCAAAGCATTTTTATAGTCATTCATAGAAAAATATGCCATTCCCCTATGTTTTCTAATTACTGCAATAACATTTTTATCTTTTTCAGAAACAGAATCTAAAATTTTTGTATAAATAACTACCGCTTCTTCCAAATTACCTTCGTTATGTGCATGAATTGCTCTAAGCAACAAATCATCAATGGTTCCTTGGACAAAAGGCGTAACTCTTGAAATATCTTCTTTTGATTTTTTCTTTTCTATTTTTTCGTTTAATAAATCATCTGCAAGTTCATAAAAAGAATTACGTCTTTCTTCTAATTCACCTTGAAGTTTTTTCTGATAATCTCTAATTTCTTGAAATGTAATATCTGCCAAAGTTAACGAAGCATTTATTGAAGCAAGTTTTCTGCGCAATGGAATATCAAAAGGATTAAATTCGGTTTTATAAATTAATTCATGTTCAACTTCTGCCCAAGCGTCTTGTAAAATTGTTCTAATTTGAATTTCACAAACAATTTCATCAGAAACTTTTTTTAAATTTTTAAATTTTCCTTCAAATTTTGGCATACAACTATCTGGAATTTTAATTAAAACATGAACTGACTCATATCCAAATTCGCTAAATTTTTTATCGGCACCTTTTATTTCAACTTCTTTTACTTCAAATATTTTCTTTAATTGTTCAACAGCAAGATTTATATCTTCCAAAAAAGCACAAATCATGCGAATTCCCATCATATCAGTT
>JAFXDY010000062.1 GCA_017521105.1 Treponema sp. | reverse complement strand
TTATTTGATTCTGTATATCCTGTAACCTTTGTTAACTGATATAATTCATCATATTCATACTCTTGCTTTGTTATATAATTTCCATTTAATGCTGTTAAACAATCATTGATATATCCTTTAAGGTGAGTTCTAAGAGTACGGGTTTCTTTTGTAACTTCGCCTAAGTTTTTGTTATTCACTCACTCTCCTTCTTTGGCGGTTCCCTGCCTAAAGGCAGGTCGCGCTTTGCGCCGTTGCGCTATCGCTCCAGCCTCCTCGGCGTTGCCTGTGGTGGCCGCCTTCGGCGCGGCTACAATCGCTAACCGGGGAAAGTAAAAAAATTAATCTACAGTATACTCCCTGCATTTTTCTTCGAGCAGTTTGAAATCACAACAGAATTTTATTACTTTACCCGTAGAAATTTGTTTTTCATAAAGTTTAGATGCCTTTTGAATAACCGAATCAATAATTTTCAAGCAAAATGTATATTCAATATTTAATAGGACTTTATACTTTATTTCTTGCACAGAATCTTTCTTTGACGGATTCAAATCAACCTCAGAATAAAGTCCCGATTTTATTGGAATCATTTTTTTCAAGTCTATAACAGAAAGAATATGTTTAAAAGTTCCGTCCTTATTTTTTACATAAATATCTTTTGTACCTTTCTCAGCAGTTTCACAGTTCTCAAATATTAGAAAACGGTCTGTATCTACATTTTTCCAGGACTTATGTTTTTCCTTGGCAGAAGAAAGCGGAATTACATATTCAATACCATTCTCTTCAACAAGAATTCCAATATATGGTTTTTTCTCATAGCCTGTCGGTTTGTAATAAACTTCCCTGCAAGAATCGTGTAAAGTCTTTAAATAATTTTGGTCAATAGTGATAAATTTCAGATTCTTTTTCAAAGAAAACATTTTTACCTCAAAAAAACTAAGGCTGCCTGAAAATCAAGCAGCCTTTCTTTAATCTTCATCTCTTCACGGATTAAAACCGCAGGTTAATGGAGACCTTCTACTTTCAATATAGAACTAGATTTCATTCTTGTCAAGATAATTTCTATATTAAAATTAAAGAAAATAATTCATAGAAATTTTAGTCCTGTTAGCAATTCCATAGCTATCCAAGTTTCAATTCCTTCTATTCCCGTCAATTAGTATTGATGGGAGGAAAATAAATCTACTATTAAATTTACAAATGTTTGTACAATATTTGTTTTTATTCCACTTATTTTCTCCACTGTAATATAAAAAAAGGGGCGACTAAAAAGTCTACCCCAAATATATGTAATCATTCCGGAGCTTAGCTTCTACGGAATGGAAGGGGGATTATAAAGTCCCCATAAGACAATATATACAAAAAAAAGAATTTATGCAAAAAAAAAGAGAACCTTTTATAAGATTCTCTTTTAAGAGGTGTGGATAGGAGTCGAACCTACGAATAGCAGTTTTGCAGACTGATCCCTTACCGTTTGGGTACCACACCAAAAACGTATGAATAATATATCAATTAATAAAATCATTGTCAATAGAATTAGCAGCTCTTTTATTTTACTCTTTTATAATATCTTGTTCTGTTAGAATTTGAATTACTTTGGAACAATCATCATCTGTTTCAAAAATAAGATTTATATTTCCTTTTGACTCTGTTGCCACCACAAGAACATTTTTTTGATAGTGCTCTTGTTCTTCTTTTGGAAGATTTAATATTGGAAATGTAACAATGTCTGAATATTCTAAAACTGTTGAATTAATAATGATTAAATTTTGGTAAACGCCGTACACTTTTTTTAGTGCCCATTCTTTTGTAACAATGAACAAACCAAATACTGCACATAAATCAATAATTACAGTGTAAAGTGTAACTTGCTGAAAAAACAATAAAATTACAAGTGCAAAAGCAACAATGCAAACAGCATAAAAGCCCAAATTATTTTTATTTTTCAAGGAATATAATAGAGTACCGGCTTTATTAACAATTTTTTTTGTATTTTGTGGCAAAAGAATTAAAGTGCAAATCATTGCTGCATAACATAAAATCAGAAGTAATAGATTTAAACTCATAGTTGCTCCAGATGACTTATTTTTTAATAAATTTTTCAAAGATTTTTTTTGCACTTTCAAATGCTAATGGGATTTTTTCTATATCTTCCATTGTTTCTACTTTGAAGGATGCAAAACCTTGAACTTCACTTTCTTGAGGTTTTAATGTTTTTATAAAATCGTCAATTGTTTCGAATTCTTTTGGCAATTCTGTTGTAAAAAAAACATCACAAGTTTTGTATTCAATATTTTTGTATACATAGGTGTTGGGATATGTGCAAAAGAATTCAACGCTTTTTATATCTACACCAATTTCTTCTTTACATTCGCGAATTGCAGCATCTTCCGCGCATTCGTCAAAATCTACAAATCCGCCAGGGACCGCGTAATACCCTTTTCGAGGTTCTTTGCCCCGAACTTCAAACAAAACGTTATTGTATTTATCTTTTATAATTACACCAACGGCTGTTGCAACATTACAATATAAATCAAAATTGCAATCGGGGCATTCCCACTTTCTATTATCTTTACATTCTATTTTTTTGCTCCCACACATTGGGCACAAATTAAAATTATTTTTCATACTTGATATTATAATCTATTTTGAAAGAACTTTAACAGCTGTCCCAGAAAAAATTATTGAAAGATCAACTTCAACAGGATTTCCTTCTTTATCTGGATTTGGAACAAAGTTAAAAGCACCTTCTTTTTCTAAAGACTTATAAATGCGACCTTTAATTGGTTTTTGCAAGCGAAGTTCTGCACCAACACCATCTTCATCTTTTACAAGATAACGTGCTTTTTTTGCAACATAAATTTGAATATCATCTTGGGCATTTGCTTTTAGAACAATTGCATTTGTGTTTGCAAAACTTAAAATTCCTTCCAAACAAGATTCAAACCATTTTTGTTCATTTATTAAGGCTTGTTGGGAAGCATTTAATTCTGTTTGCAATTGATCTGATTTTTGAGCAACAGAGGAAATTGCATTAGTAAAATCAACACCCATTTGATTTACAATTTGGTTTGAAGTTGCTTTATACTCTACAACTGAATTTTTATGTGGCATTGGTTTATATTTTGAATCTAAATAAGAATAGTCATTGTAAAGTTTTTCAAAAGCATCAATAGCATCTGAAACAGAACTATTTATGTAAATTCCACTTTCTTTTAATTGAGCAGCATTAAAAGGTTCTTTTGATGTTTCTTTTGTTTTTGCAACTATAGAATTGGCAGTAGAATCTTTTAATACAGGATCGTATGTTGCAAGTTCTTTTTTATGAAGTTCAACAAGGCGATTAATTGAAGATCTAAGTTCTTCATCATGTTTACTTTGCATATCTGTAATTGTATTATTCAAATCTTTTATTCGAGCTTCATATTCGCTTCTTACTTTTTGCTTGTCAATTTCGTAAAGCTGACGTTCTGCTTCAAAAGCTTTTTCTTTTTCGCGAGCATCTTGAACTTTTGAATTATCAAACTGACCTAATTGTTCTGCAACAGTTTTAATTTTGCTATCCAAAGCGGCAACTTGAGGATCATATTCACTATGAATTGCAGAAACACGTAATTTATGTTGGTTTTCAATTGCTTCAACTTGTTTTGCCTTTGCCGATTTTGAAAGCTTTAAGGATTCTAACAAGAACAAATCATTATCTTTTTGTGCTTTTGCACGACTTAATTCTTGTTCCATCTTTGCTACAACATTTGTTTTTTCTTGAACAGCTTGATCATACGAATTTTGAACTTTAGAAACTGTATCCAACAAAGTGCGCAAATTTAAATCATCAAATTCTTGCAAATTTACTGTAATATTTTCATTTTGCTTTGAAATTACAGCATTCATAATTAAGGCAATTCCGGCTACACAGAAAAAACAAATAAACAAAACAATGTATGTAAATGGAGATTTGTTATTTTTTGTTTTTCCATATTCTTCTTCAAGATTATAGGTATTGTTATCTGAAGTTTGCTGAATTTGTTCAAGTTCCTTGTTTAAAAAGAGAAGAACGTCCTTGTGTATTTGATTTTTTGATTCTTTTATTTTGATGTCATTGTCCATATTCCACTCCAATCTTCTGGGGCATTTTTATTTCCCATTCTTTCAATGAATACTTCTGCAACTTCAAGACCTGTTTCTTTTAATATTTTGCGTGCAGATTTCCAATCACCTTCGTAGTAGGCTTTTAAGCCAGTTTCGAACAATTTATATGATTCAAATAAAGATTCTTCCATTTCGTTTGTATCAAATGGGAAGAAAATCTTTTTACCTTCTGTTTTTCCTTTTACCTGAATTGTGTCTATTTCAATAAATTTGTAACGAGCACTTTCTTGTTCAACTTCAGTTTTTACATATTCAGAAACAATTACTGGTAAATGATACACTCTTGTAACACCTTCAAGACGGGATGCAGAGTTTACAGTGTCTCCAATTACAGTGTTTGCCATGTGTTCTTGTGAACCGATGTTTCCATAGAAAACGTTTCCGCCGTCAATACCAACACCAACATCCAACAATACAGCTTGATAAACACGCTCTTCTGATTCTGAAAGCTTTCTTTTTTGTTCAATTTCTTTTCTACGGGCAATCATAGAATCGCGTAATTTTGCAGTTTCTCTTGTAATGTCCCAAGCACTTCTAATTGCATCATAAGATTTTGACATTTTTGAATCTAAAGTTCCATAAACTGCCAAAATTGCATCACCAATAATTGAACCAACAACACCATTATTAACGTGAACCTTGTGAATTACTCTATCGTAATGTACGTTTAAAACGTCAATAATATCGTTTCCTAAAGTTTCTGTACGATATGTAAAACTTTTAATATCTGAAAAAAGCATTGTTAATTCACGCTGACTTCCTTCCAAATTAATAACTTGGTCAGAATAAGCTTTTGCAACAACGTCCTTTGAAACAAACTTTTGGAATGTTGCGAGCAAGTTGTTTACCGATGAAGAAAGATTATTAAAAGAAGCCGCCATATAAGTAATATCATCATTTGGTGCTTCTGATAAATCAATTAAAGATAATTGCTTGTTTTTCTGCATGCGAAGTAATTCGGCAGTAACTTTTCGTACAGTTTGGAATTCTTTGTTTAAAATAATGTATCCAATAATAATAAAAATACTAGTAAGAATTACAATCAAAATTGAAGTATATAGATAGATATTAAGTGTATTACTTTGCATATCTGAACGTTTTTCTGCACGAATCAAATAAAATCCCCAGTCAGGTTGATATTTGTAAACACCAAAAAAGTCGCCTTCTGGAGATGTAAAACTTACAGAACCTTCCTCAGTGCCTTCTTCATAATTAGAAAGTAACAAAGCTAAAGTTTCGGCATCAGAAAAATTTGTCCATTTTATTAATTCATTGTTACAAGTAAAAAACTCAATTGTGCCGTCTTCTTTAACCCCCATTGCCAAACTATTTTCGTTTCCAAAACCTGTGCTGGCAATTTGACCAATTGTGTTAAGACATTCATCTCTTTTTTGTGAGTATGAATAAATCTGAAATTGGTTAGCACTATTATTATAAAGTTCCTTTAGTTGCTCAACCATAATAGTATTGTTTAAGGTGATGATTTGTTTTTGCGACAATTGAATAGAAATGATATTTGTTGCAAAGTTTGAAAGTAAAATTAAACAAATAAAAATTAGCAGAATTTTAAACCCAATTGGAATAATTCGAGTTTTACCAATTCTTGTGAAAAAGCGATATTTTTTCCACATAACACAGAGACCCCATACAAAATTTAGTTATTATTCTTAAGAAACTTTTTGTATTGATTTACTCTTTTTGTATTATTTTATTTTATTCTACATTCCCATTTTTAACAAGAATTCTTTTTAGTTTTTTGATTTTTCTTATGGCAAATTATAATTGAAATTAATTATTATCTGATATATTCTTTTTGTTTATGGGTAAAGAAAAAAAATCTCTTGTAAAGTCTGGTCTTATTCTTTCTTTAATGACTTTTGCTTCTAGAATTATGGGCCTTGTTCGCGAGATGACAAAAGCATCTTTTTTGGGAACAAGTATGTATGCCGACGCTTTTTCTACAGCGTTCATGATTCCAAATCTTCTTAGAAGACTTTTTGCAGAAAACGCAATTTCGGTTGCTTTTATTCCAACTTTTAAAAACTATCTTTCTAAGGGCGATTCCGACGAAAACAAAAATGAAACCCAAGATTTTTTGGCGGCCACTTTTACGTTAGTGTCTTTTTTAACGGCTGTGGTTGTGGTGGTTGGAATTATTATCACTCCACTTATTACTTTAATATTTTGTAAAAAACCTGTTGATGTAAATGCCGCAGATTACGCAGCCCAACTTGAATATTGGATGCTTCAAAAAAATGAAATTACAATTTTAACTAGAATAATGTTTCCTTATCTTTTTGTAATTTCTGTGGCAGCATTTTTTCAAGGAATTCTTAACGGTTGTAAAATTTTTGCTCCATCAGGATTCACTCCAGTTTTATTTAACGCAGTTGTAATTATTGCAACTTATGTTTTGGCTCCATACACAGAAAATCCTGCAAGAGCAATGTCTATTGGTGTAATTTTGGGCGGATGTATTCAAGCATTGTTTCAGTGGCCTTTTATAAGGCAAACTGGTTGGAAAATCTGTTTTACCTCTTTAAAAAAGACTTTTTCAAATCCGGGAACAAAAAAAGTAATTGCTTTAATTGTGCCTACAATTTTAGGAATGGCTGCTTATCAACTAAATGATTTAGTTTCTACCTCCCTTGCAACAAGAACTGGTGAAGGAATTGCTTCTAGTTTGCAATACAGTTTAAGACTTCAGGAATTAATTTTGGGAATTTTTGCAGTTTCAATTGGAACTGTAATTTTGCCAGATTTGTCTGGGTT
>JAFXDY010000005.1 GCA_017521105.1 Treponema sp. | reverse complement strand
TTTTCAGAGAAAACTCCACATTCGCCATTATTTATCATATCCAAAGCTTTTTCACAACTGTAAGCTGGTTTATAACAACGTTTACTTGTTAATGCATCAAAAACATCTGCAACAGAAACAATTTGCGACTCTAATGGAATTTCATCACCAACCAAACCATCAGGATACCCTTTTCCATCATAGCGTTCGTGGTGATGTCTACAAATTTCGTAACCATATTTATAATAATTTTGAGCCTGAATATTTGTCATTTTTTCAAGAATATCACAACCTCTTATAGTGTGAAGTTTCATTTCATCAAATTCTTCAGGAGTAAGTTTTCCGTTTTTAAGCAAAATTTTATCAGAAATTGCAATTTTTCCAATATCATGCATTGCTGCCGCATTAGAAATAATTTCAATTTCTTCATGAGAAAACTCAACATCATCATAAACTTTATTTGCCTGATTCAACAAGATTCTTGTAAATTCTTTAATACGAGCAATATGTTCACCAGATTCTGTATCTCTAAATTCAACAACTGTACTAAGAACATCAATTAATTCATTGTTCATGTCTGTTAATGTTCTTTCTTCACGTTCCAAAACAGCATCAGTAACATCTTGAAAAGACAAAAGATATCCACCAATTTCTGATGTTTCAATTTTTGAAATTTCAAAAGCTTTCCATTTGTATTCTTCAGACTTATCAAGGAACCTAAATTCTCTTTTTCTTTTTAATTCTTTTGCAGATAAAGAATCATCAACTTCTTGGAAAATATTTTTTAAAACACCGTAATCACTTGGATGAAGTCTTTCGTACATAATTTCTACAAAAGAATTCCAGTCGCCACTTTGGTCAAAATCTGCAAATAAATCGGCCGCATGAAGAATTTGATAATATTTGTAATCGGGATTAATATACATACAAATATCATAAGATTTTCCAAACATAGAAATTAATTGATCTTTAACAAGTTCTATATCAATTTTAATTTTTTCTGAAATAATTTGTTCTTCTTTAATTGGTTGAATACTTCCAATAATTCTAGAAGGATTAAGACCGTCTTCAAAAAAGCAAGATGTTTCAAAATTACAAACAACAACATTTCTATTATCATCGTAAAGTCGAATCAATCCATGATAAACTTTATTACCAGCATCTATTGAGTTAAATAGGTCTCCAATAATATGTAAATCTTCTTCATAAATTAACTTCATTGCAATAATTTCATCTAAAGTTAATTTCTTTTTATGAAATGAATCAAAACCAGCGAGTTTTTTTACAACAATAAACATATTTTGATCATAAACATAATCAAATAGCAAACAATTGTCGTTTTCGTCATAACCATTAATATTGTATAAAGTTCGTCTGGAAATATTTAAATCTAAAGTTGAAAATAAACCTAAAATTCCAATTACATTTTGATTTTCATCAAAAATTGGTTCTTTTGTTAATAATGAATAAAATATTTCATTTTCTGTAATAACTGGAACAAGTTTTTTGCATCCTTTTTTTGAACTAATTAAAGCAAAGTCATCTAAATTATATTCTTCAACTAATTGTATTTTACCTTCCCAAAGTTCAGCATCTGTTTTTCCATTAAGACCACCAGGCTCAAATCCATTTTTTTCTTCACAAATTCGGTTAGCATAAATATACTCAAGTTTTGTATTTTTAACAAAAATAGGATAAGGAATTGTATCAAAAAGATTTTTGAGAAACGCAACTTGATTTTCTAGACTACTGTTATTAAGGTTTAACTCCATTTATTTCACTCACCATAATTATTATATGCAAACATATTGAATGCGTTAAACTTTTTTATTAAAATAATAATATGATAGTCGAATTCAATTATAATCCAATATTAGAAGATTTCAACAAAAATCGTACATTAAAAATCCCTGCAATTATGAAAATTTTAGAAAATGCAGGTACAAAACACACAGATGCAGTTGGCGACAATATTTTGGACAGTTCCAACAAAGGCCTTACATGGATTTTAACAGATTGGTATGTAGAAATAAAATCTTGTCCTACTTACGGCGACAAAATTTTATCAAAAACTTGGTCGCAATTTACAACTACAACTTTTGGTTGTGCCAGAGATTTTGAATTATACGCAAATGAAAAACTTGCAGCAATTGCTTCTACAAGATGGGTTTTGTTAGACTTAAAAACAGAACGCCCAACAAAGATTGACAGAGAATGGTTTACAATTTATCAGTCGGAAGATAAATCAGTTTTTGATAATCCACGTTTGCCAAAAACAGAAACTGTTACAGAATTTTTAAGTGAAAAAGCACTAGAAATTAGACGTGGTGATATTGATTTTAATGACCATGTTCATAATCTTACATATTTAGATTACGCTTTGGAAACAATTCCACAAGATGTTTACGACAAAATGGATTTTACAAAAATTAGAATTTCATATAAATCTGCAGTAAAACAAAATGATAAAATTGTCTGCAAATATGCTTTTGTAAACGAAAAACACATTGTAAACATTTTTGACCAAAACAACGAACTTAAAACTGTAATTGAATTGTCATAAAAACAATTTTAATGGGAAATAATTATGAACAAAGACTCATTCATTTTTTCTGAAAATTTAGACTTTCAAAAAAAGGCACTAAATAGGTTTGTAAAATATGCAAAAATAAATTCTCAAAGTGATGGAGAAAAAGCTGATAAGGGTGTTTTTCCTTCTACTCCACAACAAAAAAAATTTGCAAAACTTTTGGTAGAAGAATTAAAAACATTGGGTGTTGAAGCATCTATTAAAAAAGAATGTTATGTTTACACATTTATTGCAGGAACAGGTTCTAAACAAAATGAAGAAAGCATTTGTCTTTTAGCTCACATTGACACGTCTGATGAAGTTTCTGGAAAAGACGTAAATCCTCAGATTTTTTATGATTATGATGGCAAAGAAATCACTTTATCAAATAACGTTGTTCATTCAATTCAAACTGATGAAAACTTAAAACTTGCAGCACAAAACAAAGAAACAATCATCACAACAGATGGTTCTACACTTTTGGGAGCCGATGATAAAGCGGGAATTACAATTATTATGAGTGTGTTGGAATTCCTAAAAGAAAATCCCCAAATTGAACACGCTCCTTTTGAAATTATTTTTTCACCAGATGAAGAAACTGGTCACGGAATGGACAAAGTTCCCCTTGAATCAATAAAATCAAAAATGGCATACACTTTAGATGGTGGTCATATTGGTGAATTTGAATGCGAATGTTTTAATGCTTGGGCTGCAAAAATTACATTTACAGGTAGAGCTTGCCACACAGGAACTGCAAAAAGTGGAAAAATGGTAAATGCTTCAACTATGGTAAGTAATTTTGTGGCAAGATTGCCAAGAGACAAAGCTCCAGAAACAACAGAAAACTATCAAGGCTTTATTGCCCCAATGGAAATTAAAAGTTCAATTGAAACTGCAACTGTAGAATTGTTACTTCGTTCATTTACTATTGAAGAAATTGAAGAAGAAAAAGAAATAATTACAAGCATTGCAAATGAAGTTTCAAATGAATTTGGTGGAACTGTTGATATTTGTTTTAAACAACAATACTTAAATATGAAAGAAAAAATTAATGAAAATCCAAAAGTAATAGAAAAGTTGGAAAAAACTTTTGAACTTGCAAAAGTTGAACCTGTAAAAACTCCAATTCGCGGAGGAACTGACGGTTCTAGATTAACAGAACTTGGCATTCCAACACCAAATATTTTCACGGGTGGGCATAATTTTCATTCAAGAAAAGAATGGTTATCTCTAAACCAAATGGTAAAATCTGCCGAAATTGTATTTAACTTGCTAAGTAAATAATTAGAATTGTTGGGGGAATTTTTAATGTACGAATATGTAATTGAAGGTGGGTATCCAATTCAGGGGACAATTACAGCTAGCGGAAACAAAAACGCTGCCCTACCATGTCTTGCTGCCACTTTATTAACAAAAGAACCTGTTATTTTACACAACATTCCAGAAATTCAAGACACAAACGTAATGATTGAAATTTTAAAATCATTAGGTGCAAAAGTTGAAAAATTAAGTAAAAACAATTGGAAAATCCAATGTGAAGATATTACAACACACGAACTTCCAAGAGAATTAACAAAAAAAGTTCGTGGTTCAATTGTGTTTGCAGGTCCACTTATTGCACGCCTTGGAAAATGCGAAATGATGCCTCCAGGAGGGGATGTAATTGGACGCCGCCGATTAGACACACACTTTTTGGCATTTGAACATTTGGGTGTAAATATTAGCGTAAACGGTCATTTTTCATTTAATGCAAACAAACTCGTTGGTGCAGATATTTTTTTAGACGAAGCATCTGTTACTGCAACAGAAAACGCAGTTATGGCTGCCGTTTTAGCAGAAGGTGAAACAATTATTCAAAACGCAGCTAGCGAGCCTCACATTCAAGACCTTTGTAATATGCTTAATTCTATGGGTGCAAAAATTAGAGGTGTTGGAAGTAACATTTTAAGAATTGAAGGTGTAAAAAAATTAGGTTCTTGTGAATTTACAATTGGGCCAGATTACATTGAAATTGGTTCTTATATTGGAATGGCAGCAGCAACAAAAGGAAAAATCACAATCAAAGGAATTCGCCCAGAAGAAATTAGACCTTTAAAATATAGTTTTTCAAAACTTGGCATTTCTTGGCGAATTGACGGAGACGCTTTAACAGTTCCAAACACACAAGAATTAAAAGTAAATGCAGATTTAGGAAATATGATTCCAAAAATTGATGACATGCCTTGGCCTGGATTCCCTGCAGATTTAACAAGTATTATGACAGTTGTTGCAACTCAAGTTGAAGGAACTGTTTTAATATTTGAAAAAATGTTTGAAAGCCGTATGTTCTTTGTAGATAAGTTGATTAGCATGGGAGCAAAAATTACTTTGTGCGATCCACACAGAGCAGTAGTTAGTGGACCAAGTATGCTTCATGCCGACCACCTTGTTTCTCCTGATATTCGAGCAGGAATGGCAATGGTAATAGCAGCCATGTGTGCCCACGGAAAAAGCCGCATTAGCAACGTTTACCAAATTGAACGAGGCTACGAAGATTTAGTAGGAAGACTTCAAAAATTAGGTGCTCACATAGAAAAAGTAGACGTGGAAGAATAAATTAATACAAAGCACGTTCCAAAATATCAATAAGCTCTGCATACTCTGTGCGGAGCTTGTTTGTTTTTAAATGAGACAAATGTTCTAATTCTGCATGGAATAATTTATCTTTTCCAGAAACTGGCATAAACTGAACATGATTTTGAGTATAATAATGTTCAATACAACCTTTTGACAAAATATACACTCTAGCCTTTTCAGCAGCTTCTAAAATTAAAAAATATAAATGCTTAATTAAAGGCAAAGTTCTTGCAAGAGGTAAAGGCAAAATATTTTGAAGCATATCATATTCTTTTAAAATTCCTTGAATCAAAACAGCCTGAGTAACATCTAAAGTATCTGCATTTTCATATTTTTCATACAATTTTTGAAGTTTTTCCACAAAAATATCAAAGGCTTTAGAAACTGAATAATCAATTTTGCAAACATATTTTCCAATGGCGGCAATTAATTGTTGAAGTTTTTCAATCAAATCAGAAAGACAAACTGTATCAATTATGCGATTAAATTCTTTTGTAGAAAAAATAGAAAGATAAAATGGCAATTCTTGCTGATAAACAGAATCAAGCCAATCTGCAATGCGTTTATCCTGACACATAATATCACGAACTTTTCCGCCAAACAAAGAATCTAAATCTGTAATAATTCGGCCGTCAGTTCCAAGCAAAGAACAAACTTTACAAAAAACACCAAGTTCATCTTTTCCACCCACATCAATAATTCCTGTACGCACAACGGCCATAGGATTTTTAATGCCATTTAAAAGATTTGTAAACATTTGCTGGTCGGTGTAGCCTTCCACAAAAACTTGGTTATCAGAAAAGAAAAACTGCTTGTGATAAGTATTAAACCTAGGCAAAAATCTTTTAAATAATTGTTCATCTTCGTCAGAAAGATTTTCTATGTGAGTTGGAGTTTTATTAACATGAGTTACAACAACGCCAACTAATTCTTCTGGAAATCTTAAATCAATAAAAAATGGAGAATGAGTAATTATAAAAAATATTTTTTTAGGATTTTGTTTTGCAACTTTTCTAATTTCGTTCATAAAAAACTGTTGCAACTGTGGATACAAATGAAGTTCTGGTTCATCCAAAAACAAGCAAGTATTTTTATCATCATACAAAGTTGCAAGAAGATTTATAATTTCTTTTAATCCGTGAATTTTGCCCTTGTGTAAACTATATTCAACTTTTTGTTTCTCATTCACAACAAAAGGAACAATTCTGCCATTAAATCCTTTTTCAAAAGAGATTTCTTTTCCAATCATTCCAGAAAGAACATTTGCTATTCTGTTTCTGATATTTTCGTTTTTTACCCACGAATTGTTTTGAATATTAGAAAGTTCTCTGTTAGCTTGCAAATAAGCAACAGAATAACCTGCCTTTTTAAAAAAAGGAACTAACGATTCCGCAAGAAGTGATTTTCCAGAACCGTTAGGACCAACAATTAAGTTTATTTGAGACCAATTTTCTTTTTTAAAAACTTCCTTTCCCCATAAGAAAGGAAGTTTAACTGTAGATTTTACATGAATCATTAAAATTTATAAGTTCCAGTAGTAATTGTACCACCATTACTATAAATGTCAAAATTAATTGATTTATCTACTTTAGAAAGTTCTAAATAGAATTCTGCAAGATTAGATACAGCAACTCCATTTACCCCAGTAATAACATCACCATTTTGAATTCTTAAAGCAGCAGCTGGTGAACGTTCTTCAACATTAGTAACAACAACACCTTTTAATTTTTTATCTTCAATGTTAAGTTGTTTTTTCATATCGTCGTCTAAGACTGTTACTAAGAATCCTGGCCAGAATTTTCCACTTTGACTATCAATATCTTTTGCACGAGCTTCAATTTTTACAGTTATATCTGGGATGCGTTTTCCACCACGAATTACACCAATTTTTGCTGTTGTTCCTGCTTGGAGTCCACCAACATCACGCATAAGTTGATTTACATCTTTTACAGATTTTCCATTAACTTCTACAATGTAGTCACCAGGTTTAATTCCACCTTTATCTGCAGGAGATTTAATGTACAATTCAGCAACAAAAGCACCATTTTTGCCTTCAAGACCTAAGTCTTTTTTCATAGAATCGCTAATTTCATACATTGAAACACCAAGCCATCCATAAGTAACTTTTCCGTCTTTAATGAATGCATCAATTGCTTTTTTTACATTGTTAATTGGAATTGCAAAACCTAAACCTTGGGAACCACCAGACTGAGAAGCAATCCAAGTGTTAATTCCAATAATTTCACCATAAATGTTTACTAAAGGACCACCAGAGTTTCCTTGGTTGATTGCAGCGTCAGTTTGAATAAAATCACTAATATTAGACATTCCAGGTTCTGAACGGCTTGTAGCACTTACAATACCTTGAGTTACAGATTGACTGTATCCAAGTGGAGCACCAATTGCCAAACAAATATCACCAGTTTGAACTAAATCAGAATCACCTAAGTCTGCAACTACAATAGAGTTGTCTTTTGATTCAAAAGAAACTAAAGCAATATCAATGCGTTCATCTGCACCAACTAAAGTTCCTTCAAATTCTCTATCATCAAAAAGTTTAATAGAAATTTTTGTAGCAGAACCGGCAACGTGATTATTAGTTAAAACATAGTATTTATTTCCTGTTTTTCTAACAATTACACCAGACCCAAGTCCTTTGTGTTCATATTCTCTTGTTCCCCCATCCTTATCTTTGTTAGAGTCTGGACGACCAAAGAAAAATTCAAAAGGATTTTGCATTCCATAGAATGGATCCTTTACAGTTTTTGTTTCAGTAACATTTACAACAACAACAGAAGGCAAAACAGTTTGACTTATTGATCTAAAAGAAGTTTGTAATGCTTCCAACACTTTTAATGAATCAGAATTGCTCTGATTTCCCCGTGGAGTTTCGGCATAAGCTGTGTCTGCTGTTCCTGCAAAAGTAGTTTCTGCAGAACCTTTTACTTGCATTTTTCCACAAGACAAAGACAGAACTACAAATGTTAGAACCGCAATTGCTGAAATTCCCATAAAATTTTTAGTCCATTTTTTCATTTTGGTTACCTCATACCATTTTTTTTAAATTGTAGATTTAAATCTGTCATAAATATAATAAAGGATTTTAAAAAGAGTTACAAAAAAAATTATTTTCAAAAAAATTAATTTAAAACTGATTTTCCACAATAGTTCAAATCTGTTAAAACTTCTGTATGATCTTCAAAAACAGCAACAGTGTGTTCTTCGTGGCAACTAACTTTTCCGTCGGCAGTTAAAATTGTCCAACCATCTTCGGCAACTTCAACTTCTGGCACACCAAGATTAATCATAGGTTCAAGAGCTAAAACCATTCCTGGTTTTATTCTAGGATTTTTTCCGCTAAATGGACAATTTGGAACACTTGGATCTTCGTGAACTTCAAGCCCTACTCCGTGGCCACAAAAATCATAAACAACGCCATAACCGTTTGCTTGGGCAATTTCGTAAACTGCATTTGAAATATCGCTAATTCTGTTTCCAACAACACAAGCGTCAATAGCCGCTTGCAAACATTGTTTTGTAACTTCATGAAGTTTTTTTACTTCTGGTTTTACGTTTCCAATTAAAATTGAATGTGTTGTATCGCTGATGTAGCCGTCTAAATCAATTCCAACATCAAGGCTAACCAAATCTCCGTCTTTTATAATTCGTTTTTTAGAAGGAACACCGTGAATAACTTCATCATTAATACTAATACAAACAGCACCAGGAAAATCTTCGTGATACCATGCAGGTGTTCCACCGTGAGAAATAATATAATGTTTAAATAAATCGTCTACATCTTTTGTACTCATTCCCGCTTTGATTTTTGGAATAAGAGTATTAAACATATCTGCAGTTAAATGACATGATTTTCTAATTTTATCAATTTGTTCGTCTGTTTTTAATTGAATCATAATTTTTTCCTTATATGTGATTTATTATATCGATTGTAGTAAAAAAAAACTAGATTTACATTTCTGCAGCTTTAAAACAAAGATTTGCTGTATGAATATCGCCTAGCCGTTGATATTCTTGCCCCATTTTATTTAAAAAGAATCTTTCTTCTTTTTTTCCAAAGCCCAACTCCAACGCTCGCTCATACACATCTAAAGCAAGTTCATCAGAAATAACAGTGTCTATATTATGCTTTAAAATGTTCAATGTAAAATCTAAAACTTCTGGAAAGAAAATATAAAAATATTGATAAGAATATTCCATCTTGATAATCTGCTCTAACAACAAAAAAGCATCATAATATTCACCACGAATTACAAGTTCTTCGGCTAAAATATAGCCATAATCCATAAAGTCTTCTCGTGTAAACCATTTTTTTAAACTAAAATCATGATGATTCATTTGCATTCTTTTAAATTCAGCAACAGCTTCGTCTTCTTTTTGAGTCATCAAAGTGTAAAAAATTAGTTTTGCCCTGCTCTCTTCATCTTGGCGTGCAGATAACCATTTGTAATAATCAAAGGAAGTATTATTTGCCTTGTGATTATTCATTCTTGTAAAAAAAGATTCATCAAAAATTGAACGTTGTCTTGCATCAGCCAAAACGCGATAGGCTTGCACAACATTATTGAATTCTTCTTTTTGAGAAACATCGCCAGTTATATCGGGATGAAGTTTTTTTACTTTTTCACGATAAGCTTTTTTGATTTCTGATAATGTAGCATTTGGTCTTACACCAAGAATTTTATAACAATTAATCATATACAGAAAAAAAAAGCAATGTTACTCGCAAGAATAACATTGCTCTTATATACTTAAAAATTAGTATTATTCAGCATCTTTAGTTTCTGAATCTGTCCACCAATCAGAAGATTCTGTTGTAGTAGATTCTTCAGCAGGAGCTTCTGTAGCAGTTTCTTCAACCATTAATTCTTTATCAAGAGTAGGTTTTTTATTTACTAAAGCAAGACAGAAAGCCAAAACAAAAAACAAAACTACAAATACAGCTGTTGCTTTTGTTAAAACACTAGCAGAATGAGAACCGAAAGCTGTAGAACCTCTTCCACCAAAAACACCACCCATTCCATTTTCGTTATCTTGAACAGAAACTAAAAGAATTAACAAAACACAAACAATAATAAAAGCAACTAAAAGAACTACACCAATAGCACCCATATATTTTCTCCAATAATAATATTTTTCTTATAAAGTGTATTACATTTTAATGAAAAGAAAATATTTTGTCTATACAAAAACTTAAAATATACTTATATATGCGTAAAAAGTAATACCTAATTATGAAAATGATGGGCGAATACGTCCGGTCAAGGCACGCTTTGCTCAAGGCCTTGACTCGGCCGTTTTTAGGGTTTGTAATAAACCCTAAATAAGATCTGCATGAAAAATCTTCGGGTCAAGATAACATACCATTGAAACAAAAAAAGGACTGAATCCAAACGGAACAGTCCTTTTATATGAAAAGCAGAAATCTACTTAGCAACCAACTGAACAAATTGGAACGAATGTTTCAGCTTTTAATGAAGCTCCACCAATCAATCCACCGTCAATGTCTGGTTGTGCCAAAAGTTGTTCACAGTTACCTTGATTCATAGAACCACCGTACTGAATAATAACGTTATCAGCAACTTCTTGATTGTAAAGTTTTGCAATGTATCCACGAATAAATTTGTGAATTGCTTGTGCATCTTCTGGAGTAGCAGTTTTTCCTGTACCAATAGCCCAAACTGGTTCGTAAGCGATTGTTACGTTTTTCATTTGTTCAGCAGTAACACCAGCAAGACCAGCAGAAAGTTGGAAAGCACAAACTTGTTCAGCTTCCCCAGCTTCTCTTTCGCTTAAAAGTTCACCAATACAAAGATCAACTTCAAGCCCACTGTTCAAAGCTTTACGAACTTTTTTGTTGATTAATTCATCTGATTCACCAATTTCGTGGCGGCGTTCTGAGTGACCAAGAATAACACATCCACAACCAATATCTTTAAGCATAGCACAAGAAACTTCACCAGTGTGAGCACCGTTATCTGTAGCAGCACAGTCTTGAGCAGCCAAAATGATATTTGAACCTTTTACAACTTGAGCAACAGCATCAAGATATACAAAAGGAACACCAATCATATATTTGTTTGTTTTACCTTTTAATTGTGCAACTAAATCAGAAGCCAAAGCAACAGCTTGTTCTTTAGTTGTATTCATTTTCCAGTTACCAGCAATATAATTTGTTCTTGCCATAAAAAAAACCTCGATAAAATTTGATAATTCTATTATATAGATTTTAGAAAGTGAATTCAACAATTAACAAAATTATTCATTCACTTCCCTTACAACTTCATCTCCCCCCTCACAATACCTCTTCCCCCTAATTCTTCATTCATAATTCATAATTCTTCATTCTTCATTCTTCATTCTGAATTCCGAATTCTGAATTCTGAATTTTTCTTCATTCTTAATTCTTCATTCATAATTAAAATTCAGGCTTTCCCCTATCCCATTTTTTAGTTTCTTCCTTTATAATGTATCTATGGCAAAAAATATTTTTATAGCAAGACATGGTCTTACACAATGGAACTTGGAAGGAAAAGTTCAGGGGCAAGCTGATATTCCACTTTTGGAAGGCGGAATTAAACAAGCGTATGCTTTGGCAGAAAAAATTAAAACAGAACAAATTCCAATTTCAAAGATTTTAACTTCGCCATTGCAGCGGGCTAAAAAAACTGCTCAAATTGTTTCTGAATTAAATAATATAGAAGTTTTTGATGAACCAGCTCTTACAGAATGGTGTTTTGGAAAATTTGAAGGGATTCCTCATCCTAAAGAATTCCACGAAGCAAAAAAGCAATTTGCAAATTCTTATGAATCTGGAGAATCTTTGTTAAAACTTTCTCAAAGAGTTTATAATTTACTTGATAGAATTAAAAACGAAGAAACTGACAATATTTTGCTTGTAACTCACGGTGGTGTTGCTAAAGTTATTCATTCCTATTTTTTTGATATGACAAATGAAGAATTTAGTTCTTTCTTTTTGGAAAATTGTGAAATTAGGGAATATGAGTTTTAATAAAAATAATTCGCAAAAAAAATAATCCCATGTTATAATCTAATAAGATTTCTTTTGGAGGAAGCAAATGGCTAAAAAAGGCGATTATTTTGGAATGGGAAGATTAATAAGTCTCATCTTTGCAATTATCCCAGTAACATCATGGCTCTTCGGTTTTGTTACAAGAATTAAGGAAGGAAAAATCATTGCAGGAATCCTTCGCATTTTCTTGGGATGGAATATCATTTACATCCTTGATTTAATCTTAATGCTTTTCAACGGAAAAATTTTAAGATTACTTAACTGCTAATTTGAAAAAAGTGTATTTAAAACCCACTTTTGATTTTTCAAAAGTGGGTTATTTTTTTATAAAAGGAAATAAAAATGGAATATAAAGAAATTGAACCAGTTGTAAAAAAATTAAGTGATAAAAGTGTGTTTTGGCAAAAAGATTACAAAACTTTTAGGGTATGTGTTTATAAGCCTTTTTCGTCTTTGAATGGAGACATTTTGAATTATGGTTTTATGGCTCCTTATTTGGTTGTTTTTGCAGAAAATGATTTGTGTGAAAGTGAAATGATTGATTTTGCGCAAAAAAGTGGATTAGCACAAATTGCAAAAGATTTTGATTCAAGCGTTGTTTTTGTGCGGCCTTTATCTTTAATTGATGGGAAAACTTGTGATTGGGAAAATGCTTCGGGCGACATTTTAAGTGAATTAATTAGCAATTCTCGGATTCATCAGTATTACAAAGATGGTTATGTTGTGGCAAATAATCGATTTACAAAAAGTTTGGACGGTTATTTTGTTCGTGGTGCAATTTTTAGAATTTGTCTTTTTGGTTGTGGAAAGTCTGCTGATTTTATTGCAAAAAATTATCTTACACATTTTGAAGGTGACGGACTTTGGGGGCGTTCTGATTTAGCTCCTGCAACTTGTTTTTTAGAAAATCTTTCTGTTGTTCCAGAAAATTGTGCAAATGATATTCCTGTTGTTTCTTACAAAAATAGTGACAAAATAAATGATTTTTTTGCTGAAAAATGCCACCACTTTTTGAAAAAAGACGATGTTGATTTTGTGGCCGATTTTTATTCCTTTGCAAAGAAATTTAGAAGAATGAATGGGCCTTTGCAAATTGACAAAGATTTGGAAAAAGATGGTCTTGTTATTAAACCTCACATTTTTACTGTAAAAACTTCGGCAGATAATTTGGGCGACGATAAAGGAACTGAAAATCACAAGATTGGATGTTTTGCTTTTTTTAATAAAGGTTTGTTTGATGAAGGAAAAAAAAGCGTGCCATTGGTGTTGGGCTTTCATGGCGGTGGGGACAGTTGTTTTTTCTTTGCTACAATGGCTGGTTGGGCAAATATTGCACACAATAACAACTTTTTGCTTGTAACAATTGAAAATCATTTGAATAGCACAGCAACCGAAATGCTTGAAGTTATTAATGAATTAAAAAAGATTTACAATATTGATGAAACAAAAATTTATTCAACAGGATTTTCTATGGGCGGCTGTAAAACTTGGGATTTTGTTCAAGAATATCCAGAAGTTTTTGCCGCTGTGGCTCCTATGGATGCAACTTTTGATGTTGGTCAAAATGTTTATGGGCAGGAAGTTGTGAGAGGAATAAATGAAGATATTTCTGTTCCAATTTTTTATGCTGGCGGAGAAACTACGCCACTTCCAGAATTGCCTTTCCAAGCACAAAAATGTCTTGATAGAATGGCTTATGCATTAAAAATTAACAAAGCTACTGCAAAATATGATGTAAAACTTGAAGATGCTGCAAATTGGAAAAACAAAATCTGGGGAATTGATGGCGATTACAGATTGCAATCTTATGATGATTCAAGAAATGCCACTTTAACAATGGAACTCTTTAAAAATCAAAATGGAGATGTGTACAATATTTTTGCTAGCATCAGCGACCAAGGTCACGATTGCCGAGAACACACTTGCCAGCACGCCTGGGAATTTATGAATCAATTTAGAAGAGTTTCTGGAGAAGTGAAAATGCAAAAGTCTGAGAAATTTTTGGAAAAGTGCGTCTGATAAAGTGGCATTTCCGTTCAAGAACTTGACTCCGCCGTTTTTAGGATTATATTAAACCCTGATATAGATAAAAATAAACTGTATTCAAAATTCTGAATTCTGCATTCTGAATTCTGAATTCTGATTTTCTTTACTTTCCTGTGCTAATCTTTTTAATCCATTTTTCGCTTTTGAGGCGGTAGAGGCACCAGAATGTTTTTGCAATTTCGTCAGATTTTAGGCAAACGTAAATCCAAAAGGCAGACCATTTAAACACAAAACCTGCAAGAATTCCTAAAGGAATTGCCAAGGCCCAGCTAAAAATGTTATCTGCAAGCATGAGCATTTTTGTGTCGCCACCACCACGCAAAACACCTTTTGTCATAATGCTGTTTGTGGCACGAAAAACCATAATCACACTAAGACCAATCATCAGTTCTTTTGCAATTTGAACAGTTTCGGCACTAACATTGTAGCTTCCAATAATTGGATTTGTGATGAACAAAATAAATATGGCAGAAAGTGTTCCCAAAGAAAGTCCAATTCCAAAAAACATCCAACCTTGATTCATTGTTTTGTTTTTGTCACCAGTTCCCAAAGTTTGCCCTGTAACAATTGCTCCAGCTTGGCTTACACCTTGAACAAAAACTGTACTTAATTGTTGAGTTACATTTGTAATTGCATTAGCAGCAACAAAAGCCGCTCCCAAATGACCAATTACCATTGCAATTGCGTTGTTTCCAAAAGCCAAAATTGCATCACTAATCAAAACAGGAATACTGATTTTTACATACTCAGCAAATAAAGATTTTGTTTTTATAAAAATATCTCGAATTTTGTAATTGATTCGTTTATCTTTGATGAATAAAAATCCTAGAATAACGACAGTTTCAAAAATGCGGGCAATTAAAGTTGCAAAAGCGGCTCCAGCAACTTCCATTCTTGGAGCACCTAATTTTCCAAAAATAAAAACATAATTTGCAATCAGATTTACAAAAAAAGCAGCAATTGAAACAAACAAAGGAAGTTTCACCTGCCCCACACTTCTTAAAACAATTGTTGTAACTAAAGATAATCCCAAGAAAAAATATGTAATAATAGAATATTTAAAATAAACACAACCTTCTGCAATTATTGCTTCGTCTGTTGTATATGTT
>JAFXDY010000061.1 GCA_017521105.1 Treponema sp. | reverse complement strand
CTTTGGGCAAAAACACTCTGTTTTGCTGCTGCGTGAGCAGCAACGTATATTAAACACCGCAAAACAGCGTGTAGCGGGCTAGCCCGCGGTTTTGACCCAAAGCAGCACGACTGGGAGCATATCAACAGAGGTTAAATTAGACTTAGAAAGTGTTTAAAATAAACCTACAATATTTCTAACAACTCCGCAGGTTTGTTTATTACTGCCACGCAGTTTTGGGCTTCTACAGAACCAAATCCGTAGGCTGCCAAAATAAATGGAACATTTGCATTTTTACAAGCCAAAAAATCACCTTGAGTGTCGCCTACATAAACAGGATTATTCAAATTATTTCGTTTTACAATCAATTTGATATTTTCGTCTTTGTTAAGTCCTGTAACCCCAAAACATTCTGTGTCTTTAATATATTCAAAAAGATTATTTTTTTCCAACACAACAGGAATGTATCCGTCTTGGCAATTACTTACAATAAATAGTGGATATTTTTTAGACAATTCTACAATAGTTTCAAAAATGCCTTCATATTTTAAGTTTTTTGTATTTTCTACAAGGGCAATTTGTTCTTCCTGACAACATCTTTCCAACAAAATTGCTTGCTCAGCTTTAGAAAGCACGCCAAAAAGATTTTGTCCAATCACATCCATTGTTTTTCCAAATTGACCTTTTAAAATGTCAGCAGTTACGTGAGGCACTTGGGGAAACGTTGAATCAATCGCTTTGTTCCAAGCTTCCGCCACAACACCAGTTGTATCCCAAATTGTTCCATCTACATCAAAAATAACACCATCAAATTGCAAAACAAACTCCTACAACGGAATAAACTTTGGTTTTGAATCTGAATTATTTTCGCCACTTGAACAACTGCCATTTCCGCAAGTGTGACCTTCCCCGTGGTGATGGTCTCCGTGTTCGTGATGATTACATTTTACATCTGGATTATATTCCAAAGTGCCATCAATAAAAGCTAAAACAGCAGCGTTACAAGAACCAGAAACTCCACCGTAAATCTTAATTCCAACTTCAGCAAGGGCTGACTGAGCACCGCCACCAATTCCGCCACAAATCAAAACATCAGCAGAATTATTTTTCAAAAAAGAAGCCAATGCCCCATGACCTTGTCCGTTAGTATCAATAATTTCTTCTTTTACAATAGAATTATTTTCCACATCAAAAAACTTAAATTTTTGAGTGTGTCCAAAATGTTGAAAAATATTTTCGTTTTCAAAAGTTACCGCAATTCTCATAACGCTATAGTATCACAAATCTATTTTAATTCAAAGTCACAAAGTTCTTTTCCGTCGCCTGTTTTTGCAGAATAAGTTCCCTTAAAGCCTTCAACTTCTGCAAAACCATTTGTATCTGTTTTTACAGCCAGGCTTGTGTGCCATTCTTTGTGAATTAAATCATACAAAGCGTTGTAGGAAGGTTTTAAACTGTTGTCTTTACGAATCAAACCACTTGGAGCATTAAGCCAAGCACCGTCCGCAAAATCCCAATTTGTAATTGCTGTAACAAGAGGATGATTTTCAAAAAGATTTCTGTACATTTTGCTAAGTTCATCAGCTTGCATTTGTTCAAGTTCTGGAGTTGCTGCGTCATCATCATAGTGAGCATCTTGTAAATCAATAATGCTAGGATCTACACAAGGACCAGCAACAATTGTATTTTCTGTAAAGTGAATTGGAAGCCCAAAATGTTCAAATCTAGACAAAATTTCTTCAAGTTTTTCTGTTCCCCAAACTCCGTGATGTTGGTGTGATTGCAAACCAATTGCAGTAATTGGAACTCCACTTTGCAAAAGTCCATCAATCAAAATTTCATAAGAAGTAGAAAGATTAAAATCATTAATTAAAAAAGTTCCATCAGGATTACAATTTTTTGCAGCTTCAAAAACTTTTTTACAAAGTCCAATGCGTCCATGTTCTTTACAAAGACGAGTAATAGCATTGTCGTATTTATCATAAATTGGCATAATTACAACTTCATTAATAACATCCCACATATCAATTATGCCTTTAAAATCACCTACATCTCTGTGAATACGAGCAAGCTGTTTTTCTAAAATTGTTTTATTATCATATTTCAAAAGCCACTGAGCACACCCTGTATGCCAACAAAGTGGATGTCCTTTTACAGTTGCCCCAAAATTTTTAAGCAATTTTGCAGCTTTCATTAAATTTTCAGTATCAGGTTTTCCTTCTTCTTTTTCAAAACCGCCCCAATAAAAAGGCAAAGTTCCATAATTAAAAAGTTTTGACCATTTTTCTGTACGTTCAATAAAATGGCCACGTTTTTCTTCATCTGGAATGCTCACTGCCGCCACAAAATCAAATGCTCCACAACCAAACAAAAAATCGTGTTTTTTTAATTCAACTTGAACATTTGAATTGCAAAGTGGTTTTCCATCTTTATCTAAAAATTGTACTTTTTTACAAGCCTTTCTGTGTGCTAAATCTGCCATAGTTTTTCCTCAATGTAATTTATTATAGATTTTTTGGGTGCCTGCCAAAATCAAGATTTTGGCACCGGGCTATTGAACTGAACCCCAAAAGTTGGACACTTTTGGAGGTTATATGAATAAAAAATACACAACGGAATTCAAACTAAAAGTTGTACAAGAATACCAAAAAGGAGAAAAAGGAAGTACTATTCTTGGGCAAGAACTGAATATTCAT
>JAFXDY010000060.1 GCA_017521105.1 Treponema sp. | reverse complement strand
TTCTGTGGAGTTTCTATTTTATTTTCTGTTTTTACAATTTTATCAATAATAATGCTAACTTCTTCAATTAGAATGCCTGTGTAAGTTTCAATTTTATCAATTATGTATTGCTGAAGTTTGTGGATTTTTCCTGTTAATTGAGTTCCAAATGGCACATCAACAGTAACAATCAATCTGTAGCCTCTAGCATTAGTTTTAATTACAATCTTTTTAATTGTAACATCAGGGGAACTTTCGTTTACACAGTGCATAACCATTTGGGTTAGGGCTGCTTCTGAAATTTCTACACGACCTTTTTTAGAAAACTCTGGTTCAACAATTGATTTTTCAATCATTTTGCCACCTTTTCCTTTTTTTAGAAGTCGTTTTTTATTAAAAAAGTCTCGCATAGAAGTTGAAAATATTTGTGGATAATTCTTTTTTACTTCAATTGAAGGAACTGGAATTACGTGTTTTCCTTCAACTTGCCTAGATTTTACAGCTTTTTCAATTTCTTCTTTTGTGGCAATATCTTCAATTCTTATGATTTTTGAAGGCTGTGGAAGTTGTAATCTCATTGCAATTTTAGAAACCATTTTTTCTGAAGTTCCAAGCAACAAAATCTTTTTTATATGAGATTTTCTTAAAACTTTTGCCACATCATCTCTGTGTTCTTTATCATCAAAAAGGGCAACACGAACTGCACCCATGTATGTTTTTTCACGTTTTGCAGAACGCCCCGCAAGGATTTTTTCATCTTGAATTAAAAGTCCGTCATCAATAATTGCATTAATTCCGTATTCTTCAGCAAGTAATCTTGAACGAAAGCTTTTTCCGGTTCCACTTTCACCAACTAGAGCATAAACTGTAATGTGATTAAATCCATTTAAAATGTTAGATAAAGAAAAATCCATATATCTATTATAACTTATAAATCATAAAAATGCTAACAAATATTAAAAATAGACAGAAATGAAATTTTCAAAGTTTTTTGGCAAATCGGCTTCAATTATTTGTCCCATATTTATATCTTTCAAAGGGTAATCATTTGTTTTGGGAAGAATTAATGTTTGTGCATGCAAAAAGAAATCTTGATTTTGGTCAATTTTAATTCCGTTGTAAGCTGTGTCTCCTAAAAGTGGATGATTGTGCAATGCCGCCTGTGCTCTAATTTGATGAGTTCTTCCTGTTTTGATTTCAATTTTTACAAGTGTAATTTCTATGTTTTTAAAACTTCCGTATTTTATTGGCTCTACAATTGTAATTGCATTTTTTTGATTTTTACTTTCTGTTTTATTTGTTGATGCGTTTACAGTATGAAAATTTTTTGATTTTTGATTTTCGTCTTTTTCAATAAAATCTTCCCAAATTGTTTTATTATTTAATTTTCCTTGAATAACAGATAAATAAAACTTTTTGATTGAGTGATTTTTTATGTTTTCGCTAAACCATCTAGCTCCATTTAGGCTTAATGAAAAAGCTATAATTCCTGTAGTTTTTTTGTCTAGGCGGTGAAGGGGACCTGGCGTAAAAGATAAAGATTGATTGGCGTTTTTTAGAATATTGTTTTTATAGTAAGTTAAAACTTGTTTATCTAACGAATCTTTTGAACCGTGAACAAGAACATCATAAGGCTTATTTATAAAAAGTAAATCTTCTGTTTGTAAAATTATATTTAAGTTTTGATTTTGTGAAGTTGCCTGTAAAGTTGTTTGTAAATCTGTTGATTTTTCTTGATTCTGATTGATTATAAACGAAGCAATGGAAATTACATCACCAGTTTTTACATGATAATCTTGAGAAACTTTCTTATCATTCACGCGAATTAAATTTTTTCTAATGTATTTATAAATTGACGAAAGTTGGGTATTTTTAATAAAATTTCTTAAAACTTTATCAAGTCTTCTTTCATTATCATCAAGTCCAGCAGTGAATTCTATAAAATCCATTTTTCAAATATATCAAAAAAGAATTAATCCTACTAGAGATTTTTTTTGTTATGTAAATTAAAATTTATACTAGTAAAAAACCGTTGGTGATGATAAAATATAACAATATGGAAAGTTTATTGCCAAGTGCAAAAGATCAGTTCAAATTGTTTTTAGAAAATCCAATTTTTCTTGCATGTATTTTTAGCTGGTTTAGTGCACAATTTTTAAAAACTGTTATTAATCTAATTTACGGACGCATAAAATCTTTGGGCGAATTGTTAGAAATGATGATATTTAGAACTGGCGGAATGCCTTCTAGTCATTCTGCTTTAGTAACTTCGTTATGTGTAACAATTGGTTTTAGAAATGGCTTAAACTCAGATATATTTATTTTTTCATTTTGTTTTTTTATGGTTGTTATTCGCGACGCATTTGGTGTTCGCCGTTCAAGTGGAATTCAGGCAAAAAAAATTAATCAAATTGGCAAAGAATTAAATGAAAAAAAACTATTAAATGATTATAAACCCATTAAAGAAGTAAACGGCCACACTCCAATGGAAGTTATTTTTGGATGTATTTTAGGTGGACTTGTTGGAGTTGCTTTTTCTGTGTTGTAACGCCTTATGAAAAATTATAAAAGTATTTTCGCACTTGTTATATGTCTATGTTCTGTTTTTGTTTTCTCTATTTTTAAGCAAGTTCCTAAAGGTCAATTATGGAAAGGTTATTCAGTCTTATATGTTCCGGTTACGGCCTCTGATGATGCTGTAGTTTCGGTTTTGGAACAATTTAAAATAAAAGATTATATTTGTCTATCAAATCAATTTTTGCCTTTAGATATTTCTGTTAATTCTCCAGAATATTCAATGCTTGTTGTGAATTCTTCAAATAAGGATTTTTCGTATTTGTATGATAGAAATTCTTATTTTTTTGATAAGTCACAAAATTATCGGGTATATTACATTTTAAGTGATTATTCTTCATTGTTTGCAAATGTTGTAAAGGAATTGTCAAATTGGAACATTTCGGCTTGTATTGATTCAAAAGTTCAATATCCTGTAATTTTGCCTTTGGTAATTTTTGTTTTATGTGTAATATTGTATTTTTTTTCTAAAAATAGATTTTTATTTTTAGCTACAGCTTTTTTTGTTGTATTCTTTATTTTTACAAATCCATTTTATCAAATTGCAATTGCTGCTAGTTTGTTAATTTTATTATTATTTGTTCTTTCAAATATTTGGAACAGAAAAGGATTTGTTAGTTTGATTTTGCACAAGTTTTATTCGGTTCCAATTCTTGTTATTTTTGTTGTAACAGCTTTTTTTGCTTCCATAACTGTTGGATTATGTTCTTTGTTGCTTTTAGCCAGCCTTTTGGGTGTTTACATTATTTTTTCAGATATTCATAAATTTGTTGCTTCAAAAATGATTTTTGTTCCTGTTGCCATTTTACCAGCAAAAAAAATTAATCTATTTTCAAAAAAATCATTTGTTGTTTTAACTTCAATTTTGGCTTGTTCAATCATTATTTTAGTTTCATTGTTCATTAATTCAAGTTCTATTTCTTCATCTGGAGATGGTTCGGTTATGCTTCCTTGTGCAAAATCCGACTTAGTAAAAGATAGCAAACTTCCTGTTTTGGATGATTACTATAAATGGGTTTGGAATGTTCAAACATATCCTTATAAAAGCTTAAATTCCAAAGATTCAGAAGATGTTGTTGTTTTTCCAAAATATGTTGAAATAGATAACAAAATTGTTTTACAAGAGCAAATCTTATCTTATGATTCAAATTTTAAGCAGAATATTTATAATAATATTGATTATTTAAGTTCAAATTCTGTTGAAAAGTTGATAAAATCACAGAGTGAAAATTTTGTTCCTGGGTATTCGTCAAGTGGAACAATGCAAATAGATTTTATAAGCATAATTATGTGCATAATTTGTTTTATGTTATTATTATTTGTTTATTTTTCTATTATAATTCGTGAAGGTGTTAAAAAATGAGTATGGTTCCTTATCATTCGTCAGATATAAAAAATTATAAAACTTATGAAAACTCTTTTCTTCCAAAAATTGTTACAATTCCTTTGGCTCAAGAAAGTGGATATGAATATAAAATTTTGGTGAATAGAGGTGACGTTGTAGCTGAAGGTGATGTAATTGCCAGTTATACAGATGAAAGTTTAAATACTGTTAATATTCATTCTTCAATTCCTGGTGTTGTTGAAGATTTTGTTCCTACAGTTTGTCCAAATGGAAAATTTAATTATTCTATAAAAATTAAACTTCAGGGAAGTTTTAAATATTTAGGAAAGAAAAAAGAACCAGAAAAACCGGAATCTGTTTTTTCATCTTCTGTAATTAATGATTTAATTGATAAAGGTGTAATAAATACATTTTTGCTTTCAAAGCCTGTTAATCTTGGTTTAGAAATTAAATCTTTAAACAAAAGAAAACTTCAAAGTTTGGTTGTAAGATTATGTGATGAAGATAATTTTAGAATTACAGATTCTCTTATTTCTTCTTTTTTTATTACGGAAGTTATTCAGGCAACAAAAATAATTGCAAAAGCAATAAACGCAAAAGGTATTGTTTTTGTTGTGAATAAAACTTTTTCAAAAATGGAAGAATTACAAAATTGTGGAATTGATAATTCTAGAATTTTAATTATTAATAATTCTAAATTTCCTTGCGGATTTAAGCGTGAAATTATTAATGAATTTAATAAGAGTTTAAAAAAGAGTCTTCCTTTTAGAGTTTTAAAAAATGATTTGTTTGTTGATTCTTCTACAATGTATGATGTTTATAAATCAATTTTGTTAAAATTACCTTCAATTGACAAAATGGTTCATTTTACAGGAAACTGCATTTATTCATCATGTTTGCTTAATGTAAAATTAGGAACTTCTATTAAAGATATTGTAAATCAAATTGGAGGTTTTGAAAAAAATCCTTCATTAGTTGTTATCAATGGAAATCAAACAGGAGCTTCTGTTTCTAGTTTAGATGTGCCAATTACAAAATATACTAAATCTGTTTCTTTTTTAAGTTCTAAAAAAGTTACCGATAATCACATTTATTCTTGTATTAATTGTGGAAAATGTAGGGAAGTGTGTCCAATTAAAATTTGTCCTGATGTTTTGTACAAATATGCAAAACATGACATAGAAATAGATGAAATCTATCTTAAAACTGCTACAGTTTGTAATAGTTGTAGTTTGTGTAATACTGTTTGCCCTGCAAGACTTCCGTTGGGCCAAATGATTGCTACAATTAAAGAAAAAATGACTAATAAATAGGGTAAATTATGAAAAATAAAAGTATAGATTACAAAATCAAAAATTCATTAATTAGTGTAAAACCATATATTTATACAGAACCATCAATTTCTGTAATTTCTTTAAGAATGTTAATTTTGCTTTTTGTTCAAATTTTGGTATTAATTTTTACAAAAAGTTTTGACGCAATTAAAGTAATTGGTTTTTCAACTGCTGGAACTTTGCTTGCAAGTGTTTTTTGTCAATTAATTACAAAAAGACAGCCTTATCACTTTTTAACTGTAGTTTTGCAAGGTGTTTTATTTGGAATGTTGCTTCCAGAAACTTTTCCTATAGTTAGTGTTCTTTCAATTTCTTTTTTCATTTATTTTGCATTGATTTTGTTTGTTGCAAAAAATGTTAATACTTGGGTTAACGTTGTTTCAATTTGTGTAATTTTAGCATGGATTATTGGTCGTGATTTTTTTCCTGAATTTATTCTTACAAAAGATTTGTTACAACTAAAAAATCCTTCTGCATTATTAATTAAAGAAGGTGCGTTTCCAATTTACAATTTTGATGTAACAATTACCGAAGTATTAAACAATTCTTTATTCAATAATTTAAAAGTAACTTTACCAACTGGTTATCTTTCTTTGTTGTGGGATTCTCATTCAATAATTCCCGCATTTAGATTTAATTTTCTTACAATTGTGTCTTCAATTATTTTGTATTCTGATGATTCATATTCTGGAATTATTCCATCAACATTCTTAATTGTATATTCTTTATTGGTAAGATGTTTTGTTCCTTTTATGGCAGGAGGAATGTTTAACCAAGGTGATGTTATTTTAGCTTTATTAACAAGCGGAACATTATTCTGTGCTGTTTTTCTAATACAATGGTTTGGAACAACACCATTTTCTTTAATTGGTAAAATTGTTTACGGTATTTTATGTGGAATTGTTGCTTTTTTTATTGTTGGTTGTGGAAATTCTCCAATTGGAATGGTTTATACAATATTAATTTGTAACGTATTAAACATGATGATTAGAATTATTGAAGAAAAAATAAAATTAAAATCAATGAAAAAGAATTTAGCAAAAATCCAAGAAGAAAACAAACTTGACGAGGATAAATAAATATGGTTGAACAGATTTCATATAAACAATTTTTTAAGCAATATTTAATAATAACTTCTGTTGTTATTGTTGTGTTTGGAATTTTAACTTATTTTGCGTTAGTTTCAAAAAAATCATGGAAAAATAATTTAAGAACTGCTGTTGAAGTAACATTAGAAGAAAATCAACCTGGCATTTGGAAAATTGATAGAAATATAGAAATAAACAACCCATTTACATTAAATGCTGCTTGTTATGAAGCTAGAAATTCAAAAGATGGTGAAGTTTATAAAGCTATAATTATTCGTGTTGTTACAAACTATGGACCACTTCCAGCTGTTTTTGTCTGTGATAAAAATATGAATGTAGAATTAATTGGTTTTTCTTCATTACATGGCAGAGTTGGAAAACAAATAGAAGCTACAAAAAATAGTAAACAAATAATGTTTTGGAAATACAAAATCAAAGATATTTTAAAAGATATTAATCAATAAAAGGAGTGTTGGAAATGAAACAAAAATCAATTTTTACCTATTTAGCAGCATATTTAGTATTACTAATTCCAACACCAGGCAGATTTGTTTATGGAATGACCTTAATGTTGGAATTGGTCGTATTGATGTTTTTAGGAACTCTTATTTCTATTGCAATTGATAAGCTTAAATTAAAAGACTTAAAAACCGTAATTATTTTATTTTCTATGTTAGTTATTGCTGTTATTTACAGACAAATTTTTATTATGTTGCAACCCGAAATTGTTTTAACATTAGGATTTACTCTTTATTTAGTTCCAATTTCTACATTCTTAATTAGTTTTTTATTTAAACCTCACAATTTTGAAAATAAAGAGTTAATTGTTAAAAGTACATGGCGTTCTGTAAAATTTGCTTTATGTGGATTAATCTTTTTTTTAATTAGAGACATTTTGGGGTTTGGTACATTTACTTTTTTTGGACCAAAACATCAAATATTTGAAAAGGTTTTATTTAATGAAAACAGTGTAGGTATTTTATCTTTTCTTGCAACAATTCCTGGTGCATTGTTATTGTCTTCGTTAATTACATATTTTCATTTGACAATAAAGAAAAAATTTACAATTTTAGACAATGTTTCCAAAGTTAAATAAAGTTTTTTTGGAGTAGGTGGTTATGATTTATTTAGAATCTTTTTTATATTATATTTTCTTATCTTCAACTTTATTATTTTATGGAGTTGGAATTAATAGAGTTGCTGAAATTGGTTTTAAAAATGAAGTTAATATTACTTTTTATGTAAAATTTATTCTTTCAATCTTTATTACAGCCGTTTTAGCATGGTTAGTTACATATTGTCTTTTACTTCCAATTGGATTAATTGAATTATTTCCAATTACAACATTTTTAATTTATGTTTGTATAAACACTTTTTTGGAAGCTTTAGTAAGAATTACAACGGGCAAAAGTTGTTCAGAATTTATACTTTCATTTGCAATAATTTTATTATCAATTTTTGAAAGTTCTTCTATTTTGAACACAATTTTAATTTGTGCTTCTTGTTTAGGAGCTATTTTAATTATGTGCCCATTTATTGTTGCTTTTAAAAAACGTGTTTATCCAAATGAAAAATATGTTTCAGAAAAATATTACGCTGTTTTCTTTATTTTCTTAGCAATAATGGTTATTATATTCTCTGTTTGGGATATTTCTTGGCTAAATTTTGGAGACCACTTATGATTTTACAAATAATTTTGCTATTTTTAATTGTTGTTATTTTAACAATGATTATTATGTTTTTATTTTATGTTCTTTTTCCTTCTATCGATAAAGAAAATTTATCAAAAATAGATGCATTGGTTTCTACTTCTGAAATAGATAATGAACTTATAGACAATGATGATACGTTAATTACACAAGAAAAAGCTTTTGTTTTTTGTAATTCAGTAAAGGATTTTTCTAAGGATAAGTTAGTTTTTAATAATTATCATACTTGTTCAATGGTTAATTCTGTTTTTGGTTCAGGAACAGATTGTAAATATGCTTGTATAGGACTTGGAGATTGTGCAAAAGTGTGTCCTCAGCAAGCAATTTATTTTGAAAACAACACTGCCAAAATATCTTCTTTGTGTATTGGTTGTGGTAACTGCGTTGATGTTTGTCCATTAAAAATTATAAAACTAATTCCAAAAGATACTAAATCTTGTGTAATTTGTTCACATTGTGCAGAAAAAGATTTAACTTCTTGTAGTTGCATACAAAAAGAAGAAAAAGTTGTTTGGAATGACAAAAAAGACTTTAAAATCTGGGAATATTGTTATAAAATAGCAAATAGACTAAAAAATATAAAAAATTAAGGGGAAGTAAAAAACGGCAATTGGGTGGGGAAGCCGTATATTAAAAATGAATTCAATATACGTCAGCTTTAGTTTGATGTCTGTTTCTTCTTACTTAGAAACTACAGAATCTTTTGAAACTGATTATCAAGCTGTTTACAAGACAATTGCAAAATTTTTATATTCTCATTCTCAGCTTCCTTTTACTTTTTCATTTTTAGGAAATCAATTCTTATATATAAAAAAGAAACATCCAGAATTTTTTGTATTACTCAAAGAAATGATTGATAGAAAACAAGTTGAAATTTTGGGTGGGGGTTTTTATAATCCTGTAATGCCATTGCTTTATCCTGTTGATAGAAATGGTCAAATTGAAATGTTTTCTTCAGAAATTAGAGATGCAACAGGAAAACGCCCTCGTGGAATTTCTTTGTTTGCAGATTGTTGGGATTCTTCTTTAATAAGTAATTTGTGCACAACAGGTATGGAATATGTTTTACTTGAAGAATCTTTAATTCCAAACAATAAGATAAAATATTTGCCATTAAATATGGCCGAGCTAGGTAAATCTGTTGAAATTTTTGTTGTTTCTAATAAACTTAATCCTGAAAATTATAATTCAGCTGATAAATTTTTAACTGAATTATTAAATGTTGTAGAAAAAAGCGAAAAAAAAGATACTTACGTTCAGTTTTTTCCAGATAGAATTGTTAACATAAGATTTACACATTCTCAAATGGAAAAACTTTTAGAATCAAAGTGGTTTGAAGACTTAATTTCAATTTTAGAATCAAATGATAACCAAAAGTATGACAGAATAAAACTTGCAACACCATCAACCTATAGAAAAAAAGACAAAATCTGTGTTCCTTGTTTTATTTCTCACGGTATTCAAAGTGATGTTTCAAAGTGGATTAAACGTCCGTTTATTGAATCTGAAACTAAAGAAAAATCTCAATTTACAGTTTATGACTTTTTAGAAACTTATCCTCAAAGTAAAGATTTGTATAACAGAAATTTGTATGTAAGTATGCTTGTAAACCAATTTAAAGGCGACAGAATAAAAAAACGAACTGCTCGTGAAAAACTTTGGGAAGCTCAAAGTGGAATTGGTTTCTTGTGTACTTCAAAAGGTGTTTTTTCTAATTCAATTAGCAGACAAAAAGCCTATAAAAATCTTATGGAAGCCGAAAAATTACTTCGAGATTCCAAATATAAAGAATCAATTTCTAGTTTTGATTACGACGGTGATGGTTTTAATGAATATATTTGTCGCATGCAAAACTATATTAGTTGCATAAATCTTTTGAGTGGTTCAATTCAAGATTTGGAAATTATTAAAAATACTGGAAACTATGCAGACAATTTTAATCGCGTAATGGAATATGATGGCGTAGATGACGGGTATAAACGAGGGATTTTTATTGATCACATATTTACAGAGCAACAATTTTCAAAATATTTAAATAATGAGCCTGCTGGTGATGGTGTTTTTTCAAAGGTAAATTATACAGAAACTAAATTTAACAATAAACATTTTGAAATTATTTTATCTGCAAAAGCCAATTGTTTGCCTTCTAAACAAATGATTTTGCTTAAGAAAAAATATGTTATTAATTCAACTGGGATGTATGTTCAATACATTATTAAAAATGAAAGTGAAAAACCATTAAAAGCAAAATTTGTAGTTGAATCGAATTTTGCACATACAAATTTTAACATTGATGATTTATATTATTATAATCTTGAAGTTGCTAATGAAAATGAAAAACTAACAATTGATACAAATGAATCTGCTGCAGATAAATTCTTAAATGGCGAATTAAATAACATAGAAGTAGTGCGACTCACTGATCAAAAAAATGGCATTTCTTTCTGTTTTGAACCAAACGAAGATTGTTCATATTGCTATAATCCAATTTATTTTAATAGACCAATTTTTTCTTCTACTGAACCAGATTCAGTTAGTATGACTTTTGTTTCTTCTTTATTATGGATATAGAAATTGAACCTGGAATGGAAATTGAAAAAACTGTAAATTTTGCTATTTCAAATGTAAAAAAAGAAAAGAAAATTAATAAATAATCAACAATTTATTATTATTGTATTAAACTTCATTTTTTGATATATTAATCATAATTAATTGCCCGGATGGCGGAATTGGTAGACGCGCTTGGTTCAGGTCCAAGTGTGAGTTTTCACATAGGAGTTCAAGTCTCCTTTCGGGTATTAAATCATACAGTTATACAAACAACAAATCAAAACAATTAAAATACTTACAACTACAATATAAATCCACAACGGAAGTCCACTATCGCTATTGTTTTTTCTATAATTTGAACTTGAACTTCTGTATTTGTTATTTGAATTATTTTTAAAAAATGAATATTTATTTTTTGATTTTTTATTTTTGAATTTATAGTTTTTATCTTTTGAACCACTTACTGCATATCCACATTGAGGACATCCGTTAATAAATGATGAACTGTTTCCTGTTTTTCCACAATTAGGGCATCGAACAGAGGCAAAAAATTTTCCACAATTTATGCATACTTTTGAATTATGTGGTACTTCAGCTCCGCAACTTTCACAAAAGAATTTTGCTTGTCTTGATAAACTGTTCATCTTACTTTTTATCCTTTAATTTTTATAACGATTTTTTTAATATTTGTTTCTTTTGAAATTTTTAAAATTTTTCCACTTGTAGTAATCAATTTGTCATTTACTTTATAAGATAGTTTTAAAATGTTTTCATCAATTTTTGGTTCATAATATTTGTCTGTTGTAGTAAACAAAAGATTTGTATTGTCTATAAAAGAATATGTTCCATAAATAAAATTATGTGTTCCAGGATTTGTAATAATCAATGAATTATCATTTTGAACATTTTCAATCTTTTTTTTTGTTTGTGCTACAGATTGAGTTTTAGAAGTAAATAACTGGTTAAATGTATTATTAATTGTAACTTCATCAAGTTTTGAAAATATTTTTGAAATTTTTAATTTGGTAATTTTTTGGGAATCTTGTTCAGAAAATGGTGTTTTTTTGTATAAAAAGATTTTGAATTTGTTTCCTGCAATTCCACTTTCCATAAATTGTACTAAAGACTTCCAATGACGAGGATATTCGTCTGCACTTACAATAATAACTTCTGGCTTAATTTCTTCAAGGTTATCCATAGCTTTTATGAGCCATTTGTAAATTATAGAAGAATGTCCACGTTTTTGAAAATATGAGTCAATAGTATTTATAAAAGCTGAATCATCAGAAATAATTAAAATTTTCATTCTGTTCCCAAGTTTGTTACAGTGTAATCATAAATTTGCCAAATGCCTTCTCGTTGGCGAATTTTGTATACATAATTCTTCTTTTCTTTAAAATTAGGGTATTGGAACCATTCAATTACCGAAACTGTACCTTCTGTAGGATTGTATCTTGTTTCTACAATTGAAAATTCGCTTGGAATAGAAATGATGTCGTTTTCAATTCTAGATTGCATTAAATCTGCTTTGTAAGTAACAAGCATTCTTTCTCTTTCTTCTGCAGAGCTAGAAATATATTTTCTTTTTAATGTAGGATTTTTTTGTAACAAAGATTCTAAGTCCATATATAAAAAGAATTGATCCCATTGAGATTTTTGTCTTGCAATAATTGTTTGTTCAACAATTTTATCTGGTGATAAAGCTTGTGGTTGTAAAATTTCTACAGTTTTACGTTCAACTGGAATAAAATTCGATGCAGTTGCGGATGGTGAAGGGCGAATTTCTAAAGTTAATCTGTTTGATTTTAATGATAAATATTTTGATTTGTATAATTCTGGATAATAATTTAATTCTAAATAATAAACAGATGATTCTGGAATTTTTATATAATCTTTTACATTTTCTACAAATGAATATTCTTCACCTTGTTCCAAAGCAATTTCTCTAAAGTAAACAGTTCTGTTTGTAGTTCTCTTTTCAATTACTTCGTTTGTTTGTTCAAGTTGATTGTTTTTTACAGTAAACACTTTAAAGTCCAAACTAAAAGTTCTATCATCTGCAAGTTTAAATCTTAAAGTTTCTGAACCATTGTTTTTAATTGTTACGTGTACATTAATTGGATTTTCTGAATCGTTTCCTGGATAGTATATTGATCTGTTGTAATATTTAATTGAAACAGATGCATTTTTGTAATCTGCACTAGAAATATCTTTTGAATTTAACTGTCCAAAGATAAAAATTGTTGATATAATAAGTAAAATTTTTCGTTTCAAAGGTTTACTCCTTTTTTTATTTTTTTATCCTTTTATATGTTCGGAATATTTTTATGAATACTTCAATAAATAATTTAATTCTTCAATGGAATGAACTAAAAAATTGTACAAATTCTTGCATAAATTCCAATGTTAATGAGCCTGTTCACATTACTGGATTGAATGGTGCCAGTTTTGCTTTTTTTCTTTCTCAATTATCTAATTCTAATCATTTTAAGAATTTAAGTAAATCTCAATATGAACAAAAATATTCATTTAGTACAGATTCCGACTTATTAATTGTAGTTCCTAGTGAACATGAGGCAAATATCGTTTATACAGATATTTCTTCAATTTTCCCAGAAGCGGAATGCTATGTTTTTCCTTGGTGGGGGACAATTCCTTACAGACCAGTTGCAAAAGGTTCTAGCGTTTTTGGAAAGCGTGCTGGAATCCTTTCAAAACTTTTACAAAAAAATAAAACTGTAAATTTTAAAGGAAATACTAGAATTTTTATTGTAACCCAAAGAGCTTTTATTTCTCCTTTGCCAAATCCTCAGTATTTAAAAGATTTTTCATTTACATTAAAAAAAGGAGATGTGTTAGACACTGTAAAAATTTCAGATAAACTTTCAAAATTAGGATATACAAGAGTTTCTAAAGTTACTGTCCGTGGTGAATTTAGTTTAAGAGGTGAAGTTTTAGATATTTTTGTTCCTTGTGATGAAAATGCTTCTCGTATAATTTTTGATTTTGATACAATTGAAAAGATTAAAAGTTTTGATGCAACGAATCAGGCTACAATAGAAACAAAAGATGAATTATTTATTCATCCATTAAAGGAAGTAATTTGGACAGAAGAACTTGTTTTGCTTGCAGAAAAAAGACTTCAAGAATATGAAGAAAATAGTATCCGCGAAGATAATGATTTTGATATAGCCCACAATAATTTTACTTCAGATGATAAATGGTATTCAGCTCATTTAGCCTTTACAGATGAAGCAAAGAAATATTCAGAAAAAATGTTGTTGGAATTAAGTGTTTCTGGAGAATCTGAAGGTGAAGAATTTTTATACCAACTTTTGTGGGATAAACGTTATTCTTTTGTTGATTATCTTGATAATCAAACTTTTGTAGTTTTTTATGATTTTGACAGAATGAAAAATGCATTACAAGCTATCAATAGAGAATATATTGGTATGTATCGCAAAGCAAGATTGCAATTACCTGTTTTTCCACCTGATTTAGTGAACTTTGATTTTGATAACTTGTTAGAAAATATATCAAGATGTATACAAATTCATACAATTTTACAAGAAGAAGATATATGTATAAAACTTCCAATTGAAGCTTCTCGTAGTTTTTTTGGAAATATCAATTATTTAAAAGAAGAATTAACAAATTTACAAAAAGATAATTGGAATATCTTTATCTATGCAGATAATGAAAATCAATTATTAAGAATTAATCAAATCATAAAAGATTTTACAGATGAAACTTTAGAAAATCCTGTAAAACTTATTCCAAAACAAATTTCTGCCGGATTTATAATTCCAGAAATTAAAGTTTTTGTAATCCAAGAAAATGAAATTTTTGGACGTCGCAAATATAATCTTAAATCTACAAATAGGGCAAAAAGTAAAGCAATTGATACATTTGTAGAATTGAATCCTGGTGATTATGTTGTTCATGTTAGCTGGGGAATTGGTCTTTTTCACGGAATTGAACGCATAAAGGCTGGGGGAAATGAAAGAGATTACATTAAACTTGAATATGCAGACAAAGAAATGGCTTTTGTTCCTATTGAACAGGTTAACTTAGTTCAGCGTTATATTGGAAATGAAGGTGAAAAGCCCCGTGTTGATAAAATTGGAAGTAAATCTTGGGAAAATCGCAAAAATAAAGTTAAAAAAGCGGTTGAAGATTTGGCTCAGAGGCTCATTGATTTGTATTCAAGACGTCAAGCTTCTGTTGGTTATGCTTTTCCAAAAGAAACAGAATGGCAGGCTGCATTTGAAGCGGCTTTCCCTTATGAAGATACACCAGACCAAATTACAGTTACCGAAGAAGTAAAAAGTGATATGGAAAAGCCTGTTCCAATGGATCGTCTTGTTTGTGGTGATGTTGGATACGGTAAAACAGAAATTGCTATGCGTTCTGCTTTTAAGGCTGTTATGGGCGGAAAACAAGTTGCATTTTTAGCACCTACAACAATTCTTGCAGAACAACATTACGAAAACTGTGTAGAACGATTTAAAAATTTCCCTGTAAAAATTGCTCATCTTTCAAGATTTGTTACTCCAGCAGAACAAAAAAAAGTTTTGGCAAAATTGGCAGAAGGGCAAGTTGATGTTTTAGTTGGAACTCATAGAATTATTCAAAAAGATGTAAAATATAAAAATCTTGGTTTGATGATTATTGATGAAGAACAACGTTTTGGAGTAAAAGATAAAGAAAAATTAAAAGAAATTAAAAATAATATTGACTGTTTAACAATGTCTGCAACTCCAATTCCGCGAACACTTCACATGAGTTTGTTAAAAATTCGTGATATGAGTTTGCTTACAACACCGCCACAAAATCGTCATCCAATTGAAACTGTAATTGATGAATACACAGATGACAGAGTTGCAAATGCAATTAGACAAGAAATTGACAGAGGCGGGCAAGTTTTTTATTTGCATAATAGGGTAGAATCCCTACCAGAAGTTAGACGTAAAATTGAAACTATTGTTCCAGAAGTTTTAGTTGATGTTGCTCACGGGCAAATGACAAGCACTCAGTTAGATGATATTTTTCACAGATTTAAAATGGGTGGATTCCATGTTTTGATTGCCACAACTATTATTGAAAACGGAATTGATATTCCAAACGTAAATACAATCATTATTGACAGAGCTGATATGTACGGTGTTTCCCAACTTTACCAATTGCGTGGACGTGTTGGCCGAAGTGATAAAAAAGCTTATGCATATTTGCTTTATCCAGAAAATAAAGCTTTGAGCGAAGTTGCCATGAAACGCCTTCAAGTAATCAGTGATTTTACAGAACTTGGAAGTGGATTCAAAATTGCTATGAAAGATATGGAAATTCGTGGAGCAGGAAATCTTCTTGGCCGTGATCAATCTGGTGATGTTTATGCAGTTGGTTTTGATTTGTATGTTCGCTTGCTAAATGATGCAGTTCATAATTTGATGGCACAAAAAGATTATCAAGAAACTGTTACAGAAGTTTTAATGGATTTAGAATACACAGGATTTATTCCAGAAACTTATGTTCAAAATCCACAAACTAAAATGGAAATTTATAAAAAAATTGCCGCAATTACAACAGACAACGAATTTGAAAATGTTGTTTTTGAATTGGAAGATCGTTTTGGTCCAATTCCAGAAGAAGTTTCAAGTTTGTTGGCATTGGCAGAAATTAGAATTATTTGTAAAAAACTTTCCATTTCTGCAATTAGAGAAAGAAAAGGAGAAGCAAAAATTGAATTTGCACAAAGATCAAATCTTTCTATTGATAAATTATTGTTGCTAATAAAAAACAATCCAAACGTTGTAAGATTAGATCCATCTTTACCAAATGTTTTATTCATAAAAATTGGACAAATTGGTTTAAAAGAAAAATCCGAATTTATTAGAGAAAAACTTTCAAGTTTGTTGAATAGTAAGTGATGATAGTCCTTTGTTTGTGTTGGGTGTGTGGGTGTGGCACTTTAATGAAAAAAAATAGTAAATATTTCTTTGTATAATGTATATTCTGTCTACCAAAGTGTTGTTTTTATCATATATACCCTTTTTTTTTGCACCACTTCTATTTTTTTTTCTTAAATAATTCCTTCGTAAACCAAACCTTGCTCGCCATCATTTGATATTAAATAAACTATAATTTCTATCCAACTCAAAATCCAAGTTGCAAAATTTATTACATAAATTTACATGTATAAATTATTCAATATTTTAATTTTAAAACTTTCAGAATCATAATGTCTGCCTCCAATTTTGACATTATACAATGATTTACTTATTTGAATTTCTCCTAAATCTATTTTATATGTAACTTCAACATCAATAGCTATTTCTTCTCCTTTTTTATTATTAAATGGATTTGTAGGAATGTATCCTTTCCTATACCAGAACTTACAAAGCTTCTTTTCATCCTTAGTCATATTTGTTCCATCTTTGTTAAACATGTAATACTTGTTGATACTCACAGCTTGGGTTATATTTTCAACATTGTTTTCTTCTGTAACAATAACTTCCC
>JAFXDY010000059.1 GCA_017521105.1 Treponema sp. | reverse complement strand
TTGCTGCTGCGTGAGCAGCAACGTATATTAAACACCGCAAAACAGCGTGTAGCGGGCTAGCCCGCGGTTTTGACCCAAAGCAGCACGACTGGGAGCATATCAACAATTTTTAAAATAGATGTAAAAAGTGTTTAAAATAAACCTACGAATAAAACTTATTCACTTTACGAAGACTTTCATTTATTTTGTTTTTGTCCTCTTCTGTAAAGTCGATATTTTCTTCTATCAAAGTTTCAAGGGATGCGTGGCTTTCGGCAAGGGCTGTAGAAAATCCTCTGGAAACTTTGTACCAATAATTTCCTTTGTTGTCTGTAAAAAGTGTAATAAATCCGTATTCTTTGTTTTTTTGTTTTGCAATGGCTGTGCGCAAAATCCAGTCAAGGGAATCAATAATTTGTTCTTTTTCAATTGGATTATTGATGTTTGCGTTCATTTTGCGGTTCCATTTTTTTTCTGCAATTGGAGAAATTTCTAGATTTTTAATAATATTAATCATTAAACTTAGTTTTTCACCTTCAAGTAAAACGCCTTTATCTCTTGTTATAATTTTTCCTTTTAAGTTTCCGCAAGCATTAAGTTTTTCTTTATCTTTTTCTTGCAAAACTGCCAAAGAAAAATGTTCAATTGGCAATAAAGCAACTTTTTTTCCTTTGACTTTTGTAACTTCAAATAAGAAATCTCCCAAAGAAAGTGAATTTTCTTTAAGTTCTGCTTCTGAAATATTTGAAATTGTTTTTGCTTGTTTTTTATTTTTATCTTTTTTGTTTTCTTTTTGTTTTGCAATTCTAAGTTCTTTTTCAATATCTTTTACTTTTGAATTTTTGCAACTTTGTAATTTTTCGTACAAAGAAGGATTAATTATGTCTAACATTGGTTTTGTTAGAGGAGAAACGCTCATTGCAAAAATTCTAGAAGTTCTTACAATTTCCCCAGCTACAATAAACACAGGATTTTGCTTAAAAATTACTGACCCCGGATGGATGCAAATGTGGTCTGCAGTTAATGAATGATAACTTTCCCTTCCAGTTCTAATACAAACAAACTGAATCATTCCGCAGGCAATACAACAAAGGTAATCATTTAAAGAACCTTTCCCTTGAACAATTGGAATGTTCATATCTGAAACAATTTGTGTTAATTGATAGTTGATGTTGTCAATTTCGGCCATTACACGTTCATCTAAATAATTTTTTTTGCAAAATTTTTCTTTGTTGTCTGATTGTTTGTATGCATTAAAAATGTTTAGATATGTTACAAAATCTCCTTGCATGTCTCTAAAACGGTGATGGGCTTTTCTAGCTTCCATTTCTTCGTTTGGTGGCAAAATAAATGGAGAATTTGCAGACAAAAATGATGCTGCAATCAACGCTTTATCAATTACATCTGGGAAGCGCATAATTGCTTCAATAATAATTCGGCTAATTCTTGGTTCAAGAGGGAAGCGAACCATCATTTTTCCAATTTCAGAAAGACAATTGTCTGAATCTAAAGCACCCAGCATATTCAAAGTGTCTACAGCCCCAATAATTCCTTCTTTTCCAGGACTTGCAATAAAATCAAAATTGTAAAAATCTGTAATTCCAAGTTCTGCCATTCGCAAAACAACTTCACTTAAATCTGTTCTGTAAATTTCTTCTGTTGTGTATTCTGGCCGAGTTTCAAAATCCATGCGTTTATAAAGTCTGTAGCAACTTCCTTCATGGGTACGTCCTGCACGACCTTTTCTTTGATTACAAGAAGCTTTAGAAACTGAAGATTCAATCAAAGAAGATGTAAAGTTTCTTGGGTTATAAAAATTTAGTTTGCAAAGTCCAGAGTCAATTACAGTTGTGATGTCGCTAATTGTTACAGATGTTTCTGCAATGTTTGTAGAAATTATTACCTTTTTTTTGCCAGCGGGAGGTTCGTCAAAAACTTTCTCTTGTTCTTCTTTTGAAAGTCTTCCGTAAAGGGGCAAAATGTGCAAATGTCTACTAAAAGGCATTCTGTAAAGTCTGTCTAAACAATCTTTAATAATTTTTTCACCTGGTAAAAAGATTAAAATGCCACCTTCATCACCATTGTCTAAAACTCGTTCTACAGTGTTGCAAATTTTTGAAAGAAGTAAATCGAAGCCAGCGTCTGTTGTTGTAGTTACGCCACCTGGAATTGGGTCGTAAATTACAGAAACCGGGTAGGTGATTGTGTCTATGGAAACAATTGGAGCGTTATCAAAATATTCAGAAAAAACTTGAGTGTTCATTGTTGCCGAACTGACAATAACTCTAAAGTCTTTTCTTTCTTTTAGAACACGTTTTAAAAGACCCATTACAAAGTCAATGTTTAAACTTCGTTCGTGGGCTTCGTCTACCATAATAACGCTATATTTACTAAGCCAAGGATCTAACTTCATTTCTTGAAGCAAGATTCCGTCTGTCATAATTTTAATTTTTGTGGAAGCGTCAGTTTTATCTTCAAAACGCATTTTGTAACCAACAAGTCCTGGGTATGAAGTTCCCAGTTGTTTTGAAATAAATTCACTAACAGAAAGAGCCGCAATTCTTCGTGGTTGGGTTACTGCAATTACTCCATTTGTTGCGTAGCCTGCTTCGTACAAAATTACAGGAATTTGAGTTGTTTTTCCTGAACCAGTTGGACTTTCTACAATAACAACTTGATTTTTTTCTAAACAGTCCAATATTTTTTGTTTTTGTTCGTAAACTGGAAGTGCTTTATAATCTATTGCCATACAATTAAATCCTTTGTTTCTCTATTATTGATTTT
>JAFXDY010000058.1 GCA_017521105.1 Treponema sp. | reverse complement strand
GCAGAAGAATGTCGTAACGATTTAATTCCTTTTGCAGAGCTAGAAAAATCTCCTGAACATTTGCACACATACAGATTAACTCCTCTTTCTTTATGGAACGCTTCAAGTGCTGGTTTTGGTCCAGAAGATGCAGTTGCAGTTTTAGAAAAATATGCTCGTTATGATGTTCCTCAATCTGTTGTAATGTGGATTAAAGAAATTGCCAGTCGGTTTGGAAAAATCAGACTTATTCCGGGACCAGTAAATCTTGTTCCAGTAAAAGAAGATTCAGATAAATTAGTAGAAGAAAAGTATCTATATTTAGTTGCTCAAAGTTTACCAATTTACAAAGAACTTGGAGCATTAAAAGAAGTAAAAAAGATTATTTGGGCTTGCGATTACGTTGAACCAGAAAATTCTACAAATAATAAAATTGAACTTTCAGATGACGAAAAGCAATTTTGTTTTTGTTTGCGTCTAACAGACAGGGGCACAATCAAACAACTTTTATTAAGCGCTGGTTGGCCGGTAAAAGACGAAGTAATTTTAACTGATGGTGAACCTTTGGATGTTTCTTTGCGGGAAACAACTTTAAGTGGAAAATCTTTAGAAATTCGTGAGTATCAAAAAAAATCGGCGGCTGCTCTTATTGGCGACAAAGGTCCTGGAACAGGTTTTGGAACAATTGTTTTGCCTTGTGGTGCTGGAAAAACTATTGTTGGAATGACAATTATGGATTTGCTCAAAACATCCACTTTGATTATTACAACAAATATTAGTGCTGTTCACCAATGGATTGGGGAATTGCTTGATAAAACAAATTTAACTGCCGACCAAATTGCTGAATATTCTGGGGAATCTAAGGAAATTAAACAAGTTACTGTTGCAACTTACCAAGTTTTAACTTGGCGGCCAACAAAAGAAGGTCCTTATCCTCATTTTTCAATTTTTCATCAGCGACCATGGGGGCTCATCATTTACGACGAAGTTCACATGTTGCCAGCTCCTGTTTTTAGAGTTGTGGCAGAATTACAAGCGGTGCGTCGTGTTGGGCTAACAGCAACATTGGTTCGGGAAGACGGATGCGAAGGATATGTCTTTAGTTTGGTTGGTCCAAAGCGATATGACGTTCCTTGGAAAGAACTTGAACGTGACAATTGGATTGCTTCTGCAGAATGTATTGAAGTAAGAATAGATTTGCCAGCTTTTAAAGAAATTGAATATGCTGTTGCTTCAGTGCGAGAAAAACACAAAATTGCTAGTCAAAATGAAGAAAAAAATGAAATTGTAAAAGAAATTGTGGAACTTTATCCTCAAGATAAGATTTTAGTTATTGGACAATATTTGGAACAACTAGATAAAATTGCAAAAATTTTAAATTGTCCAATCATCACCGGAAAAACCCCAAATTCTGAGCGAGACAAAATTTATGATGATTTTAAAAAGGGCGTTATTCGGGTTCTTGTTGTTTCTAAAGTTGCCAATTTTGCAATAGATTTGCCAGACGCATCATTGGCAATTCAAGTTTCGGGAACTTTTGGAAGTCGCCAGGAAGAAGCTCAAAGACTTGGACGTATTTTGCGACCAAAAGAACGAAAAGCTAGATTTTTTACATTAATTACTCGCAACACCGTGGAAGAAGAATTTGGTTCAAACAGACAAAAGTTCCTTGCAGAACAAGGTTACGAATACAAAATTATTCGTTATGACGGAAAAGAAAGTTTAAAGGAAGATGATGAATAGTATGAATCACTGGGCAGACGCATTTGAAGCAATGCCAGAACAACAATTTTTCAAATTAATAAGACTTTATTTAGGAGAAATCCAGACACCTTACAACAAGCAACGCCTAATTTCGCAACTTGCAAGCTTTATTAAAACTCCAGAACACACACAGTCAATTCTTTCATACCTAGATGAAAAAGATGTCTCATTTTTAACTGCAATTTCTTTAATTCCAAATGCAACACAACAGATGATTTTAGATTTTTTTTCTGGAACAAACACATCAGAAATTTTTGCAGAATTAATTAGTTTATCAGAAAGATTAATAATTTACACAACAAAAGACAAATATTCCGATACAGTTTTTTATCACATAAATCCTTTGCTGTCTGAGCCATTACAAAAATATCTTTCAATAAAATCTATTTTTCCAGAAAATGAAGTTTCAGAACCATCAAAAGAAGATACATTTTCTCTTTCTCCAAATTTCTTGGCTTCTTTTATTTCATACATTCAATCAAATAAATTAGGCTGTAAAAATGACGGTTCCATAAAAAAAACTGATTTAACAAAACTTCAAGAAATTTTTTCTGAACAAATCACTTGCCTTCAGCCTCTTGTAAATGCATTCATAAATCTATCTTTAATTATTGATGATGGAAAAGCTTATAGTATTAACAAAGTGCGTGTTGAAGCATTTTCAAAACTTTCCCAAATTGAACAATATTCTCTTTTAACAATTTCAAGTTGCTGCAAATTTAGTCGGGAAAATTTAAGAAAACAAGCCCAACTGCTGGTAAATGCACTAAATTCAATTCCCGAAACAGGTTTTTCAACAAAAGAGATATTAAGATTAATCGTTTTGGCCGGAACACACACCGAAGAAGGTTCAGCTTTTGGGGCAAAAAGTAGATTCTCTCAAATTTTAGAAAAAGTTTCTGCCACCGAAAAAGAAGGTAAAAATAACACTTTCATAAATGCAACAATTTTAGAAGAAATTATTGAGTCTGCCATTACATTTGGACTTTTAAAATTTGCAGGAAAAACAAAAGACGGCTTAAAAATCTACACAAAAAATCAACTTCCACAACTTTTAGATTCGTCAATTCAAATTCCAAGGGTATTAAATTTGGACAGCACATTTACAGCAACTTTAATGCCTGGCCTTAGTTTAGATTTTCTTTTGCCTTTAACTTCGTTTTTATCAATTAAAAAAAGTGGAATTGTTACAGAATTTGAAATTACAAGACAATCTGTTTCTTCAAGCTTTGACAAAGGCTGGAATCCCAAGTCAATTTTTGAAGAACTAGAAAAATTTACACATTATGAATTACCACAAAATTTTAAAATTAACATTCAAGAATGGTATAAATCTTATGATTCTGCACGACTATTCTGTGGATATGTGTTAAAAGTTGCAGATTCAAACATTGCAATTGCCGAAAATAATCCAAAAATAAAAAAATATATTAAAGAAAAACTTGCTGATGGAATTTACTTACTTGATATTCCTGTAAATTCAGAAATCAAAACATTTATTAAAGAAAGTGGCTTTGATTTTTTGGGATGTGTTCAACAGTCAGAACCTCCAATTGAACAAAATGGTTTTCCTAAAATTTTTAATAACTCTTCAATTTTTTCTAGCATCAATTCCATTTATACTAATAAGCCACAGCAAACTATTTCTGTCCCTGACAGTAGAAAAAAAATTAATTACCTAAAAGATATTGTTTTAAGCAAACAACTTGATAAACAACAAAAAGAAAGTCTTCTTCATAAAATTTCAAACCGATTGATTATTTCGGAAGAACAATTGAATAACACTTCTGTTAGAATTGAAATTTTAGAAGCGGAAGGAATGGATTTTGCCGGAAAAATTCATCTTGTAGAAACTGCCATAAAAGAAGATGATATGATGGAATTGACTTTTCCAGATGTAGATTCCAAGGGATTTTTTACTATTGTTGGAACTCCACTTGGAATTGCAAAACAACCAGGCGAAGCATTCTTAAAGTTTCAGATTGAACCGTCAAAAGAGATAGAAAATTTTTTGATTAGTAAAATTACACATTTGCGAAGAATCCATTTTTAGAATTACTTTACAAGGTCTTTGATAACTTCGCTAGCAATTAAAAGTCCAGCAACGGAAGGGACAAAGGCCACGCTGGCTGGTGTTTGAGTTTGAATCACAGGATTTTCTTCGCTGTAAACGCATTTTACTTTTGAAATTCCACGCTTTTTTAATTCGTTTCGCATTACACGTGCCAAAGGGCAAACTTTTGTTTTAGAAATATCACTTACTTTAAATCCCATTGGATTAAGTTTGTTTCCTGTTCCCATGGAACTAATTACTGGAACATTTGACTCTTTTGATTTTTTTATAATTTCAAGTTTTGCAGTTACAGTATCCACAGCATCCACAACATAATCGTAAATTGAAAAATCAAAATCTTTGGAATTTTCTGGCAAAAAAAATTGATTATACACAAAAACTTGGCACTCTGGATTAATATCCAAAATACGATTTTTTAAAACATCAACTTTTTGCATGCCAACTGTAGAATGAAGGGCAATTATCTGCCGATTAATATTGCTTTCGTTTACAACGTCGTTATCTACAATAGAAATTTTTCCAACACCAGAACGAGCCAAAGCTTCTACAACGTAGCCACCAACACCACCGACCCCAAAAACAATGACGTGTTTATCAAATAGTTTTTCTACATTCTCGTTTCCCAAAAGTTGAGCAGTTCTGGAAAATTGTTCTTTCATATTCTACTTTATCAACTCCAAATTCTTTTTAATAAAATCAACACGTTGTTTTACGCAGTCTGGACTTCTGTGTGGATCTTTTGGTGTATTAAATGCGTAATCTAACAAAATGTCAATGGTAGAAGTTGCAACGTGCATTCTTGTGTCGCTAGAGGCATAGTAAATATAAACATCACCATTTTCCCGAGCAATTGCACCATTAGAAAAAACAACATTAGAAACATCCCCAACTCGTTCTTTTCCAAGAGGAACAAGGAAAAATCCACTTGGTTCTGCAATCACCTTTGTTGGATCTTTTAAATCTGTTACAAAAACATACAAAACATAACGCAATCCAGCCGCAGTATTTCTAACACCGTGAGCAATATGAAGCCAACCTTTTTCAGTTTTAATAGGAGTTGCTCCAGCCCCATTTTTTGCTTCTGTAATTGTATGGTAAATTCTTGGACTAATAATTTTTTCTTCATCAATCACCGCATTACAAATATCATCGCAAAGTCCAAAGCCAATTCCGCCGCCACTTCCAGTATTAATAAAATCATCCATTGGGCGAGTGTAAAATGCATATTTTCCTTCAACAAATTCTGGATGAAGACAAACGTTTCTTTGTTGTGGAGAATTTTTTGTTACAAGATTTGGTAAACGGTCCCAAGAAACTAAATCTTTTGTTCTAACAATTCCAGCCGCAGCCACAGCAGCACTCAAATCATTTGTAGAAGTATCTTTGCTTTCTGAACAAAAAACTCCATAAATCCAGCCATCTTCGTGTTGGGTTAGGCGCATATCATAAACGTTAGTTTCTTCTGCACAAGTGTCTGGCAAAACAACTGGTAAATCCCAAAATCTAAAATTATCAATTCCGTTAGGACTTTCTGCCACAGCAAAAAAAGATTTTCTATCATTTCCTTCAACACGACAAACTAAGAGATATTTTCCATTCAAATAAATTGCGCCACTATTCATAACCGCATTTACACCAAGACGTTCCAAGAAATACGGATTAGTTTCTGCGTTCAAATCAAACTTCCAGCTTAGAGGAATATGATTTCTTGTTAAAATTGGATTTTTGTAACGAGTGTAAATCCCATTATAAAAAGATTTATCTATCACATTTTTTTGTGCCAAAAGTTTTTCTTGTTTTTTCTGCAATTCAAAATATTTTTTGTGAATCATAATTACCTTTTACTCAAAACTCCTACTTTCTTCGCACTTCAAATTGCTTTTCTGTGGTTTGAGGTTTTGAATCATCTAGTTTTTTGTAATACTTGTACAATTCAAATTGGGTTTGATAAGATTCATCTTTTTTGTCTTTTTCAACAGGTGTCCAGCTTCCAGTTTGAGAAAGTTCCATTGCATTTGTGTTGTCTTTAAAATACGAATCTAAAATCTTTTTAACTTCGTCAAAAGCGGCTTTTTCCAAAATTGGGAACATCAACTCAATGCGACGATCCAAATTTCGGCTCATCCAGTCTGCACTTGAACAATACAATTCTGGATTTCCCGCATTTTGAAAATAGAAAATTCTAGAGTGCTCCAAATATCTGTCTACAATAGAAATTACTTTAATATTTTCACTCATTCCTTTTACACCAGGAACAAGCATACAAATTCCACGAATGTTCAATAAAACTTTTACACCAGCCTGACTTGCTTTATACAATGCAGCAATCACTTCTTCGTGAGTTAAAGAATTCATCTTGGCAATAATCAAACCAGGTTGTTCAGGAGTGCTACGTTCAATTTCTCGCTGAATCATACTAAGCAATCTTGATTTTATTGTAACAGGAGCCATTCCCAAATAATCCATTTTTTGCAAAGTTGAATAACCAGTTACAAGATTAAAAAATTGTGTGGCATCATTTGCAATTTGAGGATTTGCTGTAAACAAAGAAAGATCTGAATACAATTTTGCAGTTTTTGGATTATAGTTTCCTGTTGCAAGATGAACATACCGACGAATTGTATCGCTTTCTTTACGAATTACCATTAAGATTTTTGCATGAACTTTTAAATTTTTGAGTCCATAAATTACAGTAACGCCGGCTTGTTCAAGTTCATTTGCCCAAGCAATATTTCGCTCTTCATCAAAACGAGCTTTTAGTTCAACCAAAACTACAACTTGTTTTCCACGTTGTGCCGCTCTTTCCAAAGCAGTAATAATTGGCGAATCTCTACCCGCTCTGTACAAAGTCATTTTAATTCCCAAAACATCTGGATCGTCAGCCGCATCAGAAACCATTTTTACAACTGGATCATAACTTTCGTAAGGAACGTGTAGAATTTTATCTCTAAGTTTTAAAGTATCCCAATAAGGTTCATCTTCTGGTAAATCTGCAGGATAAAAATGTTCCCATCTGTCAAAACTTAGTTGAGCACCTTCATCAGAATCTCGCAAATCCATTAAATCGTTTGGATTTATTATTTGCTGAACTTTGTAAACATCGTCTTCTGAAAGTTCAAGTTTTTCCATTAAAAATTTTCGAATAACGTCACTAGTTCCATTACAAGTCATTTGCACAGGGAACGAAGATTTTCTTTGAATTAAAACATCTTCCATGGCGTGAATAAAATTGCTTCCTGAATCTTCGTCTACAGCAAAATCTGCATCTCTGGCAACTTTAAACAATAAAGATTCTGCAACAGCAAAACCAGGAAAAAGTTGAGTTCCGCAAGCAGAAATAATATCTTGAAGCAAAGCAAACTGTTTTTGTTTTTTTGTTGTGTCATTTGGAAGCCAAAAAATATTTTGAATTCCACCAGGAATTTCAACCAATGCAACTCTTAATTCATCATCGCTTCCTTTTAATTCTTCGGAAGTTGTTTTAATTCCTGCAATTGGTTTAAGCAAAAATGCTGCATAAGTTGCAAGATTTTTGATGTGAGGAAAAGCTTCCATATCTGTGCGAAGGGGTGTTAAAAGTGGATAAATTTCTGATTTAAAAATGTTTTGAATATATTCTGTTTGACGTTGTGAATAACATTCTGGAGTAACATAAACTAAACCTTTTTCTGCCAAAGAAGGAATAATATCTGTCATTAAACATTCTTGTTGAGTTCTAATAATTTGATGAGCTCTTGCAGAAATTGAAGTTAAAACCATTTGTGGAGTTAAACCAGAAGCATCTTTAAATTCTGGTTTATCAAAAAAAGTTCGTTTTACAGAGGCAACTCTAACTTGGAAAAATTCATCAAAATTTGAAGTGACGATAGAAAGGAACTGGAGTCTTTCTAACAAAGGCAACTCTTTTCTTAAACCTTGATGCAAAACACGAGCGTTAAATTCAAGCCAACTTAATTCTCTATTAAAAAATCTATTTTCACTCATAAAATTCCTCCAACAAAATCTACATTAATAAAACTTTGTATCCAAATACGCTTTCAAACATTCCAGCTTTTTCTGTTAATGCAATTTTTTCCAATACTGTATTTTTTGATTTTTTTGTATTAATAATTAATGTGTTATTTTCTAGTTTGATTGTAAAATCGCTAAATTTTTGAATGTGTCCACGGTCCATTGCGTCTGCAATTCGTAAAATTGCTGTTAATTTTAAAATTGTAAGACGATCAACTCTGGACATAAGGTGAAAACTATCATCATCTTGAGGAACCGAAGAACCACGATGATATTTTGCAATTTCCGAAATGATTTTATTTTCGTTTTTAGAAAGTCCAAAAATTTCTGAATTTTTTATTACATAGCTACTGTGAATATTATGATTATCATAGCGAATAAAAGATCCAATATCATGCAAAATAGAAGCAACTTCTAGCAAAGTGCGAGAATGTTCATCTAACGCAATTTCTTCTTTTAAAGAATCATAAATTTTTGTAGCAATCATTCTAACACATTCTGCGTGATTTTCATCTCCGTGAAATTTTCGCAAAAGGTTTCTTGCAGAAGCAATAATTTGACTATCAAATTCCTTTTGAAGTTCCAAGTTTTTTGTTGAATCCTTACTCAATAAAATTCCGTTTCTAATATTTGTTTCTGGAACAAGAATACGTTCTGCGTTTGTTAAATTAAAAAACAAATTATAAATTAACAAACTAACTTGAAAAGTTTCTGCTTCGCTATAAGACATTTTAAATCTAGCAACACATTCATCAACACTATATTCTTGAATATCACGAATAAAATCAGAAAAATCTTGTTTGTTAATTTCCCACAAAAAAGTAGAAATTGGTCGACCAACAATAAGAGAAGCCAATGAAACATCTTGCCCAACTGCAATAAATTGTTTTACTTCGGCAATGTTTAATTCACTTTCAAGAGAACCTTTTGTGTTATTAATTGATTCTTGAACGAATCTTTGAATATCTGAGTAACTACTTGTTTGATTTTTTATTTGTTCTTCAATTCTAACAGTTCCCAACCGCAAACTATGAACACCTGCCATTTTTCCTTTTGACATCATCATAATTTCTGTTGTACTTCCACCAACCACAAGAATTACAGTGTTTTCGTTTTTAAAATCTATTGGCTGATCTTTAATACAATCTGTTACAGCAAGATACATCAATTTATTTTCTTCAATACCATCTACAATATGAACTTTAAATCCTGTTTGAACAAAAATTCGGTCCATAATTGCATCACGATTTTTAGCATCTCTAAAAGCACTTGTAGCAAAACAATATGTTTCTTCTGGAGAAATCCCCCAACCTTGCAATTGCTCTCTGTATCTTTTTAAAACTTGAATTAATTGATTTTGAGTTTCTTGATTAACAATTCCACTTGTAAATACATTTTTTCCAAGTGGAAGAGGCATTTCTGAGCGATCTAATATATTTTGTTTTCTGTCGGCATCAAATTCGGCAACAAGAAGACGAACTCCTGTTGAACCGATTTCAATAACTGATTCCGGAGTTGCCATTTTTTTCTCCTATTTTTGAATATGCCTTCATAAACAAAATATATGAAAGCACTATATTATAATTTATCAATAAGCATAGAACATTTTCCACTTGGAATAGGTAATGTTTTTTTCTTTTGATCCAAAATGTTGATTGTAAAGTAATACAATTTTTCGCTTTCCATTTGGATTTCCCATCCGCGTGTACTTTTGTTTGAAAGAATTGTAATTAAGTTTCGTTTTAATGAAAGATTTTCAATTCCCATAATTTCAAGGTTAGGAATAATCCAATCTACAGTTTTTCTTGGAAGACTTATTGAAAGCCCAATTACGTTTTCAATCATTAAAGCAATTGTAGAAAGCGCTGCTGTTTGAAGAAACCTTGCTCTTGCAAAAGTTCCATCACTAGAAATTTTTGCACGGCCTTCTTTATTTGGCAAATACGCTTCAAATAAATCACCAGGTTCTTTATCATTATTTGGCATTAAGGATTCAAGAACAAAATATAAGTGTCTAATTGAACATTCACGAGCAAGCTCATATTGGCCATATTTTTCTAGTCCTTTAATTACCATAAAATTAAATGCAGGATATACACTTCCGCAATAACCGTTTCCCTCTTCGCTAAAATTTGGATTATCTACACTCAATGTTGGGAATGGATGTTCTGTTCCAAAACTTTCTGGATTATTTAGATGTTCAACAAGGAAATCTGCTTTGTCTGCATTTGGAATTTCTGCAAGCATTGTCCAATACGCAGCAATTGTTTTTGTTGAAAGCCTATTTTCGTTTTTGTCTAAATCATAATAGAAATTTGTTTCGTCATCCCACATAAGATTGTTAATTCTTGTTTTAATTGAGAAGTACATTTTCTTATATTGGAAGATTAAATCTTTATCATTTAGGATGTCGCCCAAAGCAGCCATGTAAGAAGCGTTAATTGCCATACAAGCGTTAAAATCAACAGGATAATACACATCACCCCGAGGACAATTTTCCATTACACCAGCTGCCACTGGCACAGAATAGAGTCCGTTTTCTTGCTTATAATTTTCATCAAGCCAAGTCATATATTTTTGAAGATATGGCATTACATCTTTAATTCTTTTTTTATTTGCTGATTTATGAAACAAATTATATTCTGCCAAAGCAAATAATGGCAAACAAATTCCATCTGGGTTTGATGAATCTAAAACTGGAGAATCGTCTGATAAATCATACTTCCAACGAATTGCCCCAGATTCTTCCTGACGAGCATAAAAATAATCTATATTCTTACATGCATCAAAATTTCTATTTGAATACACAAGAAAAAAAGAAGAGAAAACTGATTCAAATAAAGAGATGATATTTTTGTTGTTTTCTGGATAAATAAAATAACCATCTTCATCTTGTTCATTTGTTTTTGGGTTTATCCAATATGATGAAACCCATGACCATGTCTTATTATAAATGTCTACAAAATCCTGATCATAAAAATGAATCTTTGGAAAATCGTGCTTACTCACAAGAACTCCTAGTTAAAAACAATACTTTTCTTATAATTATACCACAAAATTAGAAAAAACGGAAATATAACATAAAATATTTTAAAAAAAACTTCAATAATTGCCTTTGAAATTGCATAAATTTTGCTGTTTTTTTTAATTGTATATATAGAGAATTTTTTTTTGAGGTGTTTATGCAAATATTTTCATTTTCTCCTTTTGGTTACGAAGGTGCTCTTGTAACTGTGGAAGTTGATTTACGGCGCGGGATTCCTGCTGTGGACATTGTTGGATTGGCGGATGGCGCGGTGAAGGAATCTAGGGAACGGATGCAAGCGGCAATTAGAAACAGTGATTTTGAATTTCCCACTGAACGAGTTTTGATAAGTCTTTCTCCTGCGGATTTAAAGAAAGAAGGTGCGGGTTTTGATTTACCAATTGCGTTAGGTGTGCTTTTGAGCAACGCCCCCAAAAGTGTGTCGGAAAAATTTATTACTGATTCGGTAATGGTAATGGGAGAGTTGGAACTTTCTGGGAAGATTCGTGGTGTAAAAGGTGTGCATGCGGCAATTTCAACTGCTATTGCAAATGGAATTACAAGATGTATTGTTCCTAGTGGAAATTTGGATGAGGCTTTGGAAGTAGAAGGCGCTTTGGTTTATGGAGCAGAAACATTGCGGGACGCTTTTGATGCGTTGGGGAATGTTAATGTTTTTAAAGAAAAAAAAGTGAACATCTACAACAAGGACGAAGTTGAATTTGCAGATTTGGGAAAAGCTTTTTTGTTTGAAGACATAAAAGGTCAGTACAAATTGATTCGTGGTTTGCAGATTGCTGCGGCTGGAGGTCATAACTTTTTGGCGTTAGGTGCCCCTGGTTGTGGGAAGACAATGGCAATTCAGAAATTTCCGGGAATTAATCCTTTGTTGACTATGGATGAAGCTCAGTCGGTTACAAGAATTTGGTCTTTGGCTGGTTTGATTAAACCTAATGAACCGTTGATTCGGGTTCCGCCCTTTAGAATGCCACATCAGACGGCTACCATTGAAGGAATTTGTGGTGGTGGAGTTGATGTTAGACCTGGCGAAATTTCGTTGGCTCATAATGGTGTTTTGTTTTTGGACGAAGCTGGGGAATTTAGAAGTTCTGTTTTGCAGATGCTTAGAGTTCCGTTGGAATCGAAGTGCATTACGTTGAGTAGAGCTGGGAGAGCAACTTGTTATCCTGCGAATTTTCAGTTGTTGATGGCTGTGAATCCTTGTCCTTGTGGAAATTATGGTTCTAAGAATAAGTTGTGTTTGTGTAGTTCAAAATCTGTGGAACAGTATTGGAAGAAATTTTCGGCACCTTTGTTAGATAGAATTGATTTAAAAGTTTTTGTGGATAACGAAAGTGAAGATGTTGACTCTATTGGTGTTCGGAAAGGGCTGCAAACTACGGAAGAAATTAGAATTGGTGTAAAACGAGCGGTGAGTATTCAGAGGAAACGTCAAAATAAGAAAAATGGGGATTTGTTTCAAAATGAAATTGAAACTTTTTGTAAACTTGATGCGGAATCTAATGAAATTTTGGAAAAAGCGGTTTTGCGTTATGGGTTTTCTCCAAGAAGCATTAGTTCGTTAAAAAAGGTTGCAAGAACAATTGCTGATATTGCTGGTGAACAAAATATTAATGGAAAGGCTATGGCAGAAGCAATTGAGTTTAAGAAAGATTGTGTTGGTGTAATGCCTGAGGTTTAATGCGCCAGGAACATGGAGTGTGGCGAGCGGAGCGAGCCAGTGGTGGCTGAACAAAAACAAAGTTTTTGGAAGGCAGCACCGAGGGTGACCGAGCACGGAATACTCCGACCCGAAGTTGATTGCGGCTTTGCCGAAAGCAACGAGGGTGGCGCCCTGCAAAAAAAAAGACTGCCTAAAACTAATTAGACAGTCTTGATACCGGAAAAGAGACTTGAACTCTTACACGATTGCTCGCAACAGATTTTGAGTCTGTCGTGTCTACCATTCCACCATTCCGGCTTGTGATTATTAATATATCAAATTATTTGGGGTTTTTCAAGTGGGTTTAACTTGTTATAATAATTTTGTGAAAATAAATTCTTGTACTTTTGTTGATTCTAATCCGGAATTAGTTCTTAGTTCGGTTTTTGGATATAAAAATTTTAGACCTTTGCAAGAAGCGGTAATTAATAGCGTTTTGGCAAAAAAAGATACGTTGGTAATTATGCCTACTGGCGGTGGAAAATCTCTTTGTTATCAAATTCCTGCGTTGATTTTGAAAGGTATTACGATTGTTGTTTCTCCGTTGATTTCGTTGATGTCGAATCAGGTGGCGTCTTTAGAAAAGCATGGTATTCATTCTGTTTTTTTGAATAGTTCATTGGAATGGAAAGAATATTTAAAGGCTGTTGATGAAATAAAAAAAGGTTTTGTAAAAATTATTTACGTTTCACCAGAAGGTTTGGCTACTAGTAGGATTCGGGATTTGTTAAATGAAGGAAATTTGGAAGTTTCTTGCATTACAATTGACGAAGCTCATTGTGTGAGCGAATGGGGGCATGATTTTAGACCTGATTATATGGAAATTTTTTCTGTTAGAAAACTTTTTCCAAAGGCTACCATGATTGCTCTGACAGCAACAGCCACTGAACAGGTAAAACGGGATATTATCAAAAATCTTGGTTTGAAAAAGCCTGAAATTTTTACAACAAGTTTTGACAGGAAAAATATTTTTTTAGAAGTTCAACCTAAGAAAAGTGGAGAATCGCAAGTTATTGATTTTTTGAAGAATCATAAAAACGAAAGTGGGATTATTTATTGTACTTCAAGAAGACAAGTTGATGAATTGTTTGTTTCACTAAAGAAAAAAGGTTACTCTGTTTTAAATTATCACGCTGGGCTTCCTGACGATGTGCGCGGGGAGCACCAGCAACTTTTTATTGAAGATAAAGTAAAAATTATTGTTGCAACTGTGGCTTTTGGTATGGGAATTGATAAGCCAAATGTTCGTTTTGTAATTAATTTTGACTTACCAAAATCTATTGAAGAATATTATCAAGAAATTGGGCGTGCTGGACGAGATGGGCAACCGGCTTGGGCTTTGCTTTTGTACACTTATGCAGATGTTCATAAAATCCGCTACTTTTTTACAGATATGGCGGATCCTACAAAAGCAGAAATGAAATTAAAAAGCATGGTAAATTTTGCTTCAGGTAATTCTTGCAGACGAAAAGCTTTGTTGAATTATTTTGGTGAAAAATATGAGGCGGGTACAGGAGAGGCGGACGGAAGTTGGTGTTGTGATATCTGTTCTAATTTAAGGGAAGCAAAACCTCTTACAGATATGACTATTCCAATTCAAAAGTTTTTGTGCTGCATTTTGCGAACAAAAAGCAGATTTGGAGCTGCCTATGTAATTGATGTTCTTTTAGGTTCCCACAATAAACGCATTTTGGAAAATGGCCACAATATGATTTCAACTTTTTCTATTGGCCATGAACTTACAAAGGATGATTGGCACGATTTGGTAGATTTGCTTTTGGAAAAAGAATACATTCAGCGGGTTGGTGAATATAACGTGCTTGAATTAACAGATAAAGGGCGAGATTTGCTTGTTACTCGAGAAAAAGTTCTTTTGCCTTTTGTAATTCACGAAAAATCAAAAATCAAAGCATTGCCAAAACAAGGAAAAAGTTCAAAACCAAAATTTATTGTGCATAAAAAAAATGGAAAATAACATTTTTGCTATTAATCATTAAAAACTATATATTCCTGAGTAATTAATGGGCTCTTACAAAATGTTGCTGCTCTTTTTATACAATTTTGGAGTTCTCTAATATTTCCAGGCCAAGTATATTTCATTAATTTTTCTAGTGCATATTCATCAATCTCTTTGTTTAAATCTTTTAGTAATTCTTTTACAATTATTGGCAAATCTAAAATATGTTCACGCAAAGCTGGAAGTGTTATACAATAAGCAGAAATTCTTTGATAAAAATCTTCTCTTAAAAGACCTTGCTTTCGCATTGAAGATAAATCTGAATTTGTTGCAAAAATTAATCTTACATCTACAGATTCTTCTTTGTCTTTTCCCACAGTCCGGATAATTCCATTTTCAATTACTGTTAACAAAAGACCTTGTATTGAAAAAGATGCAAAACCAACTTCATCTAAAAACAAAGTGCCTTTATTTGCTGCTTTAAACAACCCTTGGCGATGTTTTGCATCGGTGTAAGCTCCTTCGGTATTCCCAAAAAGAATAGAACTTGCTAATTGGTCTGGTAAGTTTGGAATACTTTCTGACACAAAAGGATTCCCTACTCTTTGTGAAAGATTATGAATAATTTTTGCTATAGTAGTTTTTCCAGTTCCAGTTTCTCCAAGTAATAAAACTGGCTGATTATTTTTTGCAATGTTTATAATTTGATTTTTTACTTTCAGAATTTCTTTTGAGTCACCCAAAAAACCACTAAATTCTGGATTATTTTTTATTACTACAGAATTTTCATTTGGAAAATAGATTTTGGGATTAAGTTGTTTTTCTACCAATAATTGTTCTATTTTTTGTCTGAACAAAGAAAATGAAGAAGGAACTGTTATACTTTCTTTGATAAAACTAAAATCAAAGAATTCATTTTTTGAAGAATTATTAAACGGAACTAAAAGAATAACCTTTTTGTTTATATCTTTATTCTTTTTTAAAAATAAAAAAGATTCCTCACTTTGTACCATTGAGGAATCTAACAAAACAAAATTCGAAAATCTTATTATTGAACTTGAAAATTCATTTTCTGTATAAATCTTTGCCAACGAACCAACTGCTTGTTCACAAAATTTTACTACATCTTTTCTGTTGGAAATTAGACAAATAGAATTAAAATTACTTGTCTGTATCAATCGTTCCTACTTATTTTATTGGCGCTTAAATAATCTGTACCAAACTAAAACAAGTATATACCACATGTATGGAAAAAGCAAAAATATTTTAAATGGATTGTGGGCAATTTCTGCAAAAACTTCTTGTCCTTTTTCAAAAGTTTTATCACTAATTCTGTTTACACGTTCCGAAAAAATGCCAAAAATATCTTTGTAATAAAGAAAAATACTAGAAGAAAAACTATTACGCCTTCTATACGACCAGCAATTTTTTTCTTTTATTCCATCACCAAGCAAAACCAAAGATGGTTGGGCTTTAAAAATTGAATTTACAATATCAGCTTCTATTGTCTTTGGATAATAGCCAACGTATCTTCCAACAATTTTAAGATTTGGAAAAGTTCTATGAACATTTCGCTCAGCAGTTTGCAAAGTTTTTTGATGTGAGCCAAGCATATACAAAGATTTATAATGAGAATCCATAATTGAAAGAATTTGAATAACAGCCGAAAAAGGATTGTATCTGTAAGGAACATTTTTCTTTAAAAATTTTGCACCTTTTAAAATGCTTTTTGAAATTGGAAGAATTAAATCTGCACTTTTAATACACTCAGCAAAATCACCTTTGCGTTTTCTTGCTTTTAATAAATCCCAAATACTTAAAAATACAATCTGCTTTGTTCCAGGTTTTAATAATAATTCCAAAATCTGATCTTCCAATTTATCTGGTGTACAAATATCAACTGGAACACCAATTACAGAAATTCTTTCAATAGCCATGTTTTCCTCGTTTTACTGTTTTTCTTGCATAAATGATTGAACAGCCGCAATTCCGTACAAAGCCGCTGTTTCACATCTTAATATATTTACGTCAAAATGTACGGCACAAAATAGACTTTTTTTTGTTAATTGATCAATTTCTTCGGGACTCACTCCGCCTTCATTTCCTACCGCAATACATATTTCTTTTATTTCTTTTTGATTTAAGATTTTTCCTAAACTTTGAGATTTTTCGTTTCTTTCTGATAAAACAATTCCCAAAGCATTTTCTTTTTGGGTCCAAAGTTGGCAAGCCTTTTCCAAAGTGATTGGTTCAAAAACTTTAGTATCAATTGGAGAGCCACTTTGCTGCCGAGCTTCTTTGATGATTTTTTCTATTCTGATTTTTTTGGAACCTTCCAACGCCAACACGCTACTTTTTTCTGTATATTCGCTAATGATTGGGTAAATATTTTTTACACCACATTCGGTAGCTTGCTTTACAATTTGTTCAAACTTTTGAGGTTTTGGAATGAACTGAAAAAGCGTATACTCCACCCGCCCATCATTTTGAATTTCAGAAGCCGCAACTCCACGAGTAACAGATTTTTCGTTTTGATTTTGAGCCGAATCTGCTACCGAACAAATTTGCAAAGTAACGCTTCTTGCAGAACTATCAATAAACGCAATTGTAGATTTTTGAAGACTTCCATCTGGCAACCGAACATCAAGCATATCGCCCTGACGAACTCTTAAAACCTGACACAAATATTTGTAATCTTTATCTAAAAGTTTTAAGAGACCGTTTTTATCAAATGATTTTTGAGCAATAAACTGACGCATAATTATTTTGTTGCCACAACTTTTCCGTTTTCGTCTTTTTGCTTAGCTTCTTCTTGAAGTTCTTTTAGACTTTTTGTGGATTTTAACAATGAATTAAAATCTTTAGTTTTAAAAACATCCAAAGCTGCTTGCAACTGATTATCATAATCTAAATCATAAACAATTGATGCAGAATTAGGCAATTGCACACGAATCAATCTTCTTAAAAGACGTTCTTCAATTGGATAAGTTTTTGCAAGTTCTTTTGCTTTTTTCGCAATTTCTTTTTCTGTCATATTTGGATTTTCAGTTGCAATTTCTGGTAAAATTCCTGAATTATATAAATCTGTGTAAGTTTGTTCTTCTTCTGGTTTAATTTCAATATTTTTTACTTCTAAATCAGCTGGAATTCCAATTTTGTCGATATTTGTGTCGCTTGGAGAATAATATCTTGCCATTGTAATTTTAATTCCTTCTGTGTTGCTCAAAGGAACAACTTGTTGAACAGAACCTTTTCCGTAAGTTTTTTCTCCAACAAGATATGCAAGATGTGAATCTTTTAATGCACCAGCCAAAATTTCGGAAGCACTTGCCGCTCCATTATTAATGAGCATTACAATTGGGATTCCTTTTTTTACAGTTGTATTTTCTTTTTTTGCAGAAAACTTTTGATTTTCAAACAAAAGACGACTTTTTACATCAACAATTGTGCCTTCATCAATAAATTTATCTGCAACTTCAACAGCACTAACCATTAATCCACCTGGATTATCACGAACGTCAATTATCAAACTGTTGTAATTTGATTTTTCAAAAGAATCTAAAGCGTCTTGAAGGCGTTTTGCTGTTTCTGGAGTAAACTGAATAATTCTAACATACCCAGTTGATGTTCCTTCAATCATTGAATATTTGATTGTTGGAACTTCTATTAAAGCACGAGTTAGATTTATGTCAAATTTGATATTTTTTCCACGCAAAATTGTAATTGTTACAGAAGTTCCCACAGGACCACGCAAGCGTTCCAAAACATCGTCGCTTGTCATATCTGGTGTTGGTTCTCCGTTAATTGCAATAATAAAGTCGCCAGATTGAAGCCCTGCACGGGAAGCAGGAGTGTCTTCCATTGGTGAAGAAATTTCTACGTAAGCAGGTTTTGTTGGAGTTGACTCCAAAGGTTTTGTAATATAAATTCCAAGTCCGCCAAAAGTGCCTTCTGTTGTATCTGTTAAGTCACGCATGGCATCGGCGTCTAAATACAAAGTGTATGGGTCTCCAATGGCATTGAGCATTCCTTTTAATGCACCTTCGTACAAGATTTTTGGATCAATTTCTTCTACGTAATTCTGCTGAACAAAATCAAAAACAGAATTAATAGTTTTCATATATTTGTAGCTTTGAAGCTTTTTGTCGTTAGTTAATGTGTCTGAATAACACTGTGAAAAACAGAATATAAAGAAAACACTTGTAATTATTTTACGGAATAGATTTTTTTTCATTTTAACTCCCATTTTATTTCTTTACTTTTATAAATTTACCCAAAAGTTACATTCCAATTCTTCCAGAAAAACTTAAAGATAAAGTTCTTTTATCAATATATTCTAAATCACCACCAACAGGAATTCCAGTGGCAAGTCTAGAAATTTTTACTTGATCGCCAACTTGTTCTTGAATAATTTTTTTTACGTAAAGAGCAGTTGTGTCACCTTCTACAGTTGGATTTGTGGCAATAATCACTTCTTTTGTATTTAAAGTTTTTATGCGATTTATTAATTGGGGAATTGCCAGTTGAGAAGGTCCAATTCCTTCAAGAGGTTTTATTAAACCACCCAAAACTTGGTAAAGCCCTTTGTATTCTCCGTGTGATTCAATTGTAGAAACATCTTGTGAATGTTCAACTACACAAATAATGGAAGAATCTCGCAATGGACTTGAACAAATTCCGCATGGATCACCTTCTGTCCAAACGCCACACACAGAACATGGTTTGATTTTTTCTTGAATTGAACCAAGGTTTTGGGAAAATTTGTGAATGTATGCCGAATCTTGTTTTAAAACCCAGTTTACCATTCTGATTGCACTTTTTTTTCCAATGCCAGGAAGACGAGAAAAATTACTTACAAGTTCATCAAAAGCGTTCAATTGTAAACCTTCTACAAAAATTATAATCCAAACTGACTTAAGTCCATGCCACCCAAACCGCCTAATCCACCTAACAAAGATGATGATTTGGCTTTGATTTGTTCTTGAACATTTTCCATTGCATTTTTGTGTGCCGCAACAATCAAATCTTGAAGCATTTGAACATCACGATTATCAACACAAATTGGATCTAATTTTATATCTATCATTTCAAACTGACCATTCATTGTAACAACAACCATTTTTCCGCCAGAAGAACCTTCAACACGAATTGAAGCAAGTTCTTCCTTTAGTTTTTCTGTTTGTTCTTTAATAGCCTGAGTGTTTTTTAATAAATCAAATGGATTCATTTATACTACCGTCCCTCTAAAAACGTCCACAAGAATTTTTACCTGCAAAGGAAATTCTCTTGTTTCATTTATATTTTGATTTTGTACTTCCTGTAATTTAACATTGAAATACATATTTTTTCCACAAATTTTAGAAATTTCTTCACTTATTAAATGTTTGTTTTTTTGCAAAATTGAATAATCTAAATTCGATTCAATTGTAGTTTCAACACCACCGTCCGAAACTTCCCACAAACCAGTTTTTTCTAAAACCGCAACAATAAATCCTTTTTCCACAGAAAGTGTTGCAGTAACGTTTCCTCTAAGTTGTGCAATAGAAATTGTTCTTCCATCTGGCAAAGTAAAAGTTTCTTCTGTTTGAGCCGCAGCTCCTTGTGTTTGCCCCGCAAAATTATTTCCAAATGATCCGAATGAACCAAAAGAATTTCCACCAGCTTCAGCCGAATTTTCATAAGAGTCTAAAACTTGATTTTCGTATTCTTCTGCAGAATATGAATCTTCTTCTGGAGGAGTTTCTGTATCTAGCCATTCGTCATCTGCGCCATCCACTGTTTGTTCAGGCGGCAGTGAACCGCCATTATAAAAAGGGTGGCTAGAATTTCCTTCTGTTGAACCAAAAGAATTGGAACTTGAAGATGCAAAACCTTCACCACCGCCCCCAACTCCAGATTCTCGTTCCATAGAATCTAACATAGAAAGCCGAGGAAGCCCGTTTGGAATTCCCCCAGTTTTTTGTGGCTCACTTTGAGTTTGTTCAGCAATTGGAGCCTGAGCAAAACTTTGGACATTTTGTGTTCCAGCATCTCCTGCACCAAATCCGCCAAAAGCAGCACCTGTGTTACCAAATTGATTTGCTGCCGCAGAATTTTGCACAGAAGCGTTTTGAGAAAATCCACTTTGTCCTTGTGGCATTCCACTTTGCACAGGAAGATTTTGCATAGCAGGCATCAACAAAGCCTGAGCCGCATCAATTGCTTTTTTTACTTCCATATTGGAAACATATTGAGAAACCCAACAAAGTCTGCTAAATGCAAGTTCAACTTCATATCTTGGAGAAAGTGAATATCGAATATCTTTATAAAGTTGCAAGAAAATGCTCAAAGCACGCTCAATTTGAATTTGATTCCATGCTTGCAAAACAACACCACTGTATCGCTCTACTGAATTTCCTAAAAGTGCTTCTTTTTTAATTCCAGATTTGATGAGCAACAAAGAACGCAAATAATCTGCTGCGTTGGAAATTAATTGTTCAATTGAAACACCGTTTTGCAAAAATTCATCAAGAAGATTCAAAACAACATCAGTTTTTGCAGAAACACATGCTTCAAAAACCGAATTAAGACGGTCAATTCCAACAAGTCCTAATTTATCTTTAATTTTGTCGTAAGTAATGTGACCATCGCTAAAAGCAACAACTTGGTCAAACAAAGTATATGCATCTCGCATTGAACCAGTTGATTCACGAGCAATCCAGAATAACGCTTCGTCATCTGCTTGAATATTTAATTCTGCAGCCGCTTCAGCCAAACAATTTTTTACTTTTTCAATTGCAACAAGTCTAAAATTAAATTGCTGACATCTAGATTTTATTGTGGCAGGAACTTTTTGAAGTTCAGTTGTAGCAAAAATAAATATTACATGTGCAGGTGGTTCTTCAATTGTTTTTAACAAAGCATTAAATGCACTTGTAGAAAGCATATGAACTTCGTCTATAATATAAATTTTGTATCTGCAATTTGCAGGAGGGAACATTACCTCTTCTTTAATTTGACGAATATTATCTACACTTGTGTTAGAAGCACCGTCAATTTCAATTACATCAAGAGAAGACCCTTTTGTAATTTCCATACAATTTGAACAAGTTCCACAAGGATTATCTGTAGGACCATTTGCACAGTTAAGCGCTTTTGCTAAAATTCTGGCAGAAGATGTTTTTCCACATCCGCGAGGGCCAGAAAACAAATAAGCGTGAGCTATCTTTCCGGATTTTATTGAATTTTTTAACGTTTCGGCAACAAATTCTTGACCAACCAAATTGTCAAAATGTTGCGGTCTACGTCTAGTTGCTGTTACTTCGTACGACATATTACTAAATTATAGTATTAAAAAAGAAAAGTGAAAAGCGTTTAGTTTTGTATTTGTGAATTTATAACTATTTATCGAATAAAAAAAAAGCCCCGTATTCTACACATTTTGAAGGTTCCTTCATTTTGTGTAAAATACAGGGCTTTTTTACAATAAAGATTTTTATTCTTTTACAAATTGAATTAAAACAGTTCCATCTTTAGAAAGGAACACTAAGTTATTTCCGCTTTCTTCATAATATTCAGTTTTTATTAAATTATTTAAAAAACTAGTTTCAATTTTTGAAGAAGCACCATCACCAGCAATTAAAGTCATTGGACCTTCAGAAAATTTAATTTCATTTTTTGATTCATCAATTTTAAAAGTCATATTAATAAGATTAATTCCAGTTGAACCAGCAACATCGCCATTATCATACAAAATTAAATATGGTTTGTTTTCTATTGTAGAAATGTTTTCAAGTTCATCATCAGAAAATAATGCTTCTACTGTCCATTTTTGACTAGTTTGGAATTGATACTTTAATATTGATTTTTCTTTAGTATTAGTAATTACTAAATACTTTGCATTTTCTTCAATATCAACTTCAATTACATCTGCTCCAGAAAGTGTTTGCAATAATTCAGATTCAAATTGCATCACTTCTGGATCTCCAGCCATACGGGTTGTTACAATTTCTGAAAATGATTCAATTGCACCATCGTTTAAACCAATTGTAGCCATAAAATCATTTACACCAGCATTTCCACTAATATTTACAAGATTCTTCTTTTCAAAACTTATATTCAAAGTAGAATCTGCAATTACTTGTGCAATGCCATCTTTTTCATAAGAAATTAATTTCCATGAACCTTCAAAATTGTTTTCTTCGTTTTTACAACTAAAAAGAAAAACACACATCATCATTCCTAATAATATTTTTAAATACTTCATAGCGTTACCACCTTTAGAATTAAGATACACAAATAAAATTCATTCGTAAATAAAAACATTCTTAAATTTATTCTTTTTCAATTAAAAACTTCTGTCATAGAACATTGTACTAAAATACGCAGTAGAAAGTCCTAAGAAAATTACCAATCCAATTAAATGAACAGGAACAAAAGAACTTAACGCCAATGCACCAAAAGAAACCACTGTAGTAATAAATGAAAGCATAATTGCAAATGGCTCCAATGTTTTATCTTGTTCTTTACTTCGGTCCTTTTCATTTTCCATCATATAGATTATGTAATCCAAACCAAGACCAAAGACTAAAATCAAACCGGTAACCGAAAAGAATTCCAAATTTATTTTGAAAATTGCAAAAACAGCAGCAGCAACCAAAACAATTAACAATGGAACAGAAATAATTTTTAAACTATTTTTGCGCTTATAGAAGAATCGCAAAATAACATACATAATAACATAAGCAACAGCAAAGAATTTTAAAACCATAATAGTAAGTTTATCCAAATCTTTTCCCATATCTGCCATTTTATTTATAAAATATATGTTATCATTATATTCACCAATTTTTGCATAAGCTTTTGCATCTACAATTTTGTTTGGCAATAAAACAGAATAATATTTTCCATCAATTTCACCAAGCCAACATGAAGCAATGGAATCTGCAATAAACGCAGGAACATTTCGTTTTCCTAAAGAAATAAAATCTCTATTTGTTTTTTCAAAATCTTCTCTTAATTGCGTTGCACAAGAAGGATCAAAACCTAATGCTTCATATTGATAATCTGCAATTGCCAACAGATTTTCACAAGCCCCACGAGATTCTTTTTGTTTTTTAATTGAAGGAACAAACAAAGAAGTACACAAATAACCAACTTTTTCTTTTGAAATTTTAGCAATTTCTTCTCTTAAAAATTCTTCGTTCTCTAAAGTTTGTTCTTCTGTATCACCAGAAATAATAAACCATCCTGTTGGGCTATATTGAATTATTGTATTTGCAAGAATTTCATCTTCCAATAATTCACCTTCCATTGCATACAAATTATTCAAATCGTTATGAATTCTTATATTTTTTCTAAAAATCACAACCGACAGAATTGAAACCACAAACAAACCTGTAATTACAATTCTACCAACCATTTGTTTGCGCTTAGGATTTTTTGCAGGCTTGAACAATCGTTTAAAATAGATTTTTCGTTCACCTTTTGGTAAAGGAATTAATGGATAAAGACTTATTGTTGTTAAATATGAACTAAATAATCCAACCAAAGAGAATAAAGCCATTTGTTTTAGCAAATTAAATGGAGCAAATAATAAAATTGCAAAACATAAACAAGAAGAAATAATTGCCATGCTCAAACTTGGCAACAATTCCTGTCTAATTTCTTTTCCAGATTTTAATTTTGAATTTCCAGCCCAATGCGTAAAAAAATGAATACTATAGTCAATACAAGAACCAATTAATGAAGTTCCAAAAACTAATGTCAAAATGTGCATTTTGTGGAAAACACCCAAAGTTGCTAAAATTGCCGTTAAAATTGAAACTAGAATAGAACCTACAGAAACAACTAAAGGTACTCCCGACTTAAAAACAATTAGCAACATTACAATTACAACTAACAAAGAAATTGTAGAAATAATTGTAATTTCTCTTGATGCAGAGTTTGAACTTTCATGACTATGGAAAGGAGTTCCCGAATAAACAAAATCTGTTCCATCAGTTTCTAAAGCACCACAAACTCTGTAAATTTCAGAAACACCATTATCTTTACTTGCAAGAGCGGCTCCTTGTTTACTCAAAACGCCACGAATCATTACATACCATTTTCCATCGTGTTCAGAAGCCAAAACTCCATCTTTTACAGACATTGCAACACCAGAGTCTTGCACAGCATCCAAATAATTTTTTAAATCATGTTCTGCAAGCATAAAAGGATCTTGCTCTAGATTATCCAAAGGAAGCATTGTAAAGCCACCATAAATTGAACCTAAAGCGTTAGTTGCAAAAGTTTCTGCCCCACCAGGAGCGTTTAGTAAATCAATTGTAGCGTCATCTAACAAATTCCATCTGTAGTCAAATAAGAACTTTGTAACACCATCCAAAGAGCCAATATCGTTATATAAAGAAAGGGAATTAAAGTTTTTGCTATTTTCTAATTGTGAATAGGCAGAAACTGCAGCAGCTTTTGCCTTAGCAAAATCTTTGTTAGAAACAAGAATAAAAACGTTTTGCCCAGTTATTTCTGTAAGTTTTTCATCTGCCGCTTGAATTGACTTTGCAGCCGATGACTTTGGTAACATATTAAAAAGGTCAGCATCAACACCAATGCTGCTTGGTTTTATAAAAAAATTAATTGCAAAAAAAAGAATAACCGCTAGATGAAAGAAAAGCCAAATTTTAAAATATGTCTTGTTTTCTAGATTCTTAAGAACCGAAATTATCTTTTTCATTTTGAGTTAACTCCTCTGGATATGTTTGATTAATAAAGTCATATTTAATTGTGTTTCCAGATGCTTCTGTCATAACAATTGAATCAATAGAAGCTTCTGTTGCATAATTTCTACCGCCTAATGTTAAAGTTTGCATTACCGAAGCAATTGTAGAATCTTTTGGATTAAGAATTAATTCCCAAGAACCATCGCCTTTATCATTAAATATTGTGTTAAAATTTGCTTTTAATTGCTTTACATCATTTGAAAAAACTGCCACTAAAGTTGTAGCAATACTACCAAAAATCTGATTATCAGAAACATCAATTACAGTTTTTGAACCATCAGCTGCCACTTGAATTACAGACTTTGTTGTAACAATCATTGATGATGGAAAAGGTTTTAATGTTTTCCACATAATTCCATCTAAACTAAAAATAAATTCGCCACTTGATTTTAATGCTCTCTTTGTAGCCTTAATTGTTTTAGTTTGAATAAATTCACCTTTTGTAATTGGATGCTTTGCAAGCTTATTACAAACATCTTCCATTGTTGTTCCTGCCGCAAATAAAGCACTAGCAGCCGAAAGCAACGAAACCAAAATTAATAATTTCTTTCCTTTCTTCATAGCCTTTTCCTCAAAAATTTTTACTATAAATTTATTTTTAACTTTTTCATTTTTCAACTTTTTTTTATTTATTTTGTAACAACCAAAAATTATGAAAATTATACCACTGATACGGATACATTTTCACATATTTTTCCAATTTTGAAATATATTCCAAACACAAATCATTAATTCTGCTTTCTCGTTCATTTCTGGCACAATTAAAATCTACATTCGACTTTTCAACATAAATATGCTGTTTTGGCAATAAAGTTACAGTTTTATCACGCATTCCAAAAATATAATAAGTTGGAACTTTTAACAAAGAAGCCATCATAAAAACACCATAAGGAAACTCTGCTTCTTTTCCCAAAAATTTATGGGTTAAAACTCTAGTTCTTGCACTTGCCGAAGTTCTATCTGCCGCAATAAAAACCATTCCACCTTCATTAATTTTATCTTCAATAAGACAAATTGTTTCTGGCCCAATATTCTTTGCATCAATAAGATTCATTTGAACATTTGGATCAACAGTTTTCAAAACATTATTAAATTGTTCAGTGGAATTCATTTCCATAATGGCCGTAACATCAACATGACGTTTTACACCAGAAGAATTCAAACTAGAAATACTTCTAAGCAATTCCATATTTCCCAAATGAGATCCAATAATAAAAGCACCTTTTCCTTCATCAAGCTGCTTCAAAATCACAGGCAAATCATCATCATGCTTAATCAATTTGTCATAATCAAATCTACCAAGCCAACCATCCAACTTTTCTACAATACACATAGAAAAAGAAAAAATCTGCTTATAAGCACTAATTCTTTTTGGAACTTCCCCATTTGTATATTCTCTTAAAACTTTTTGATAATATTTTGCTTCATTTCTTGCACGTTTAGAAAAAATAAAAAAGAAAAAACTTACAGGAAAAACAATAATATAAGAAAACCATCTTGGCATAAATTTTACAATATCCAGTAAAAATACAAGAGGTTTATTTGTTTTTATTGCTTCCTGTTCATCAGCCCAGTGAAGATTCATTTCATTATCTTGAACCTTAGTTTTTTCCATTCAATAACTACCCTTTTATTTTCCTATAAATCAAAATCGGTAATCTAACAATCATACCCAAAAATAATCTAGCATAAGTTAAAGAAATTCTAGCATTATCTCTTATTAATCTAAAATTAGAAACACCATCAACAGGATAAGTTACTTTTACAGACTCACAAATTACCGGAACATTTTTCCAAAACAATCTAACCAAAATATCAATATCATACCCCATTCTAGCATCAATAATTGCATGGCTATTCAACAGTTTTACATAAGGAGCCACAGGATAAATTCTAAAACCAATCATTCCGTCTTTAATTTGTTTTGAAAGCGTTACCGTATGAATCCAAGCATTTGCAATTGTTCTGCCATTCACCCTATGTTTAGGCGCACTTTCGTCATACTCAGGATACGCACAAATAATTGCCTCAGGATTTTTCTTAGAAACTTCAACAAAATGCCCAACCCGTTCTGCATCGTGCTGACCATCTGAGTCAATTTGCAAAACATGGGTTAATCCAAGTTCATCAGCTTTTCTAACACCATCTGCAAGTGCCTTTCCTTTTCCACCATTTTTTTTGCGAGTTACCAAAACACAAAGAGGATGATTTTTTACAACTTCTGCAATTGCATTTTTATTTTTTTCATCATTCCCGTCATCAACAACAATAATTGGAAAGTTGTAACCTTCAATATTTTTTACAACACTTTCCAAAGCCGAGCCATGATTATAAACAGGAACTACAAAACCATATTTCATTTTTCAAAAAATCCCAATATTTTTTTTCTTTTTAGGGCACTCCCCAAGCCTAAAGGCTTGGGTCAGGCTTTCCACACTTCGCTATCCGCTCATTCCTTCCACAAGCTACGCTTGTTCCAGGAACGCCTGCGGCGGTGTTCCAATCCTTAGTGCAAAAAACTTTGGTCTTTGCTGCGAGCAAAGCGAAGCAATCCTTCCCACTCACGTCATTGCGAGCGTAGCGAAGCAATCCAGTGTTCAAGTTTACGCTTTGAAAATAGATTGCCACGTCGTCCTATACGGACTCCTCGCAATGACAAATACATCTTATTCCGATAGAACATTAAAACTACCAGAAGAATACACTTTTTCTGGAACATTAGCATCGCTCAAATTAAATTGAACCAATTGTTTTTCTGCCTTATAATTCAATTCTAAGTGAACTTTTGTGTCTGGTCTAATTGGTGCCGAAAATTTAATTCTTTTAATACTTGGAACATAACGCTGTGTACCAAAATATTTTTTTGAAAATCTTGTTACAACTTCAAATTGTGCAACAGCAGGAAGCAATTTGTATTCTGGAAAGTGACCATCAAAAAAATCACTTGTTACAGGAATTACAAATTCCAAAATAACTTTTCCGTCTTCATTCAATAAAACTTCTTCGTTTACAATATCGTGTAAATTTTCGCTCATTTTTTTATCCTTAATTATTCTTTATTTTCAGTTTCAAAAAGTGCAATCACTTCCTGCTTATGAACTTTTCCCTGAACATCAGTAGGAAGCTTATCTAAATATCTCCATTTTTTTGGCAAAACAACATTTTCAAAATATTGCATTAAAAAATCATGAAAATATCTATTAATCAAAAACTTTTCTGTATTTTCAAATTTCTTTTTACCTTCGTCATTCAAAACCATTGCACAAGCCAAATATTGTCTTACTTCATTAGAAAGAGCAATAACTTTTACATCTCTAACCAATTTTGTTTCCAATAATCTGTTTTCAACTTCTGTAACAGAAATTCTTTTTTCTTCAATTTTTACAATGCTGTCCGAACGACCTTTTAATAAAAACTTTCCATCTTCAAGCATTTCTGCCAAATCGGCAGTTGCAAAACCTTCAGGATTCTTAATATACGGAGAAATAATTCTTAAACAGCCATCTTCTCCAAGCCAAATTTTTGCATTATCAAAAGGAGTCCAAACAAGGCCATCTTTATCTTGCTGTCTGTACGCAATTCCACTAGTTTCTGTTGAACCGTAAACTTCCAACGGATAAAACTTAAACAATTTTCCAGTTTGAACAGCCAATTCTGGGCTAACCGCCCCTCCCGAACTAAAAATCCAAACATCTTTCATATTTAAATTTTCTTCAACCTCCACAGTTCGTTTTAAGAATGCAGGTGTAGCAATAATTACATATTTTTCATCAGTTAATTTTTCAAATTCTTCAGGAAATTCAATTCTGTGTCTTCTAAAAGGAACGCCCAAAGTAAAAGGCAAAGAAATTCCAAACAAAAATCCATAAATATGATGTTGGCTAACAGTTGTAACCAATTTTCTTGCACAAATTTCTTTTCCCCATTTAGAAATAATAAAAGCATTATCTTCTTCAAATTCTTTCATTCGTTGAGGAACTGCTTTTGGTTTTCCTGTACTTCCAGAAGTAAACAAGAAAATTCTAGTTTCTTCACCGTTAATTTCTGGAGTTGTTCTAATTTCTTCTTCCAAAGGAAGTTCTGCATTTTCAATTACATCTGGAATAAAAGTAAAATCAGAATCATTTATTTTTACGTCTGTCCATAATTGAACACCAGGAGTTTTCATTTCTTTTATAAAAGATTCCGAAATGTTTTGAGTTAAAGAAACACTTTTTTTACATTGCAACAACGCAACAAAAGTAACAAGAAAATACCAATAATCTTCACAGTGCAAAATCCACTCATCTGCGCCACTGGCATTTACAGCCTTACGAACTTTTGCAGTATCAATTAAAAAATCTTTCCAAGTTTTATATTTTTTCTTTGTCCAATAATCTTCATAACAAAGAACATAATCATCTTTCCTAGAATCACTTTTAAATTTTGTAATAGGATATGCTTTAATCATTTTTTTATCCACAATTTTACGAACAATAAATTCAATTGCAAAAAGAAGTCCCATTAAAACGTAAGAAATTCCACCGTTATAAACAGACCAAATTGTATTTGCAACTTCTTCGTTTACTCCAAATAATTTTCCGGCAAAAGCTGTACAAACCGAAACAAAACCATTTAGAATAAAAAAACAACACCAAATAATAGTAACTTTTTGACAATAAGAATAAACAGCTTTTTCATAAGAAGAACCAATAATTGATTTGTCAGTTAAAGTTGCTAACCTAAAAATCAAATTTGGTTTAAAGAATAGTGTGCTGCCAAAAACAAATAACAAAGTTGCACTAATTACCACAGAATAAAGTTTTAAAAAAACTTCTTTTCCTGTTATAAAACAAAAAATGCCGGCTGTAAGAAACAATGCAGAACTAACCAACGGTTTCCAATCCAATGCATTTTTACTTTCTTTACTTCCGGCTTTTTTTGTCCCTGTTGCACTTAAAAAGAATGCAGCTGCCAACGCTATAATACATAACGAAAGAATCCTTGTTGGTAATTTTAGTATTACTAAAAATGTAAAAACCAAAAAAGGATAAACAGCCGCAATTACATAAAAAAGAACTTTTAGGAACTTCTTCATTAGTTTTTGTTATGCCATGTAAGGAACAAGAGCTTCAACAACATCGCCAATTGTTTTTACAGATTTGAAGATTGAAGGATCTACGTTTCCTTTGTCTTTAGCCATAAATTCTTTCATTTTTACAATTAAGTCAATTGAATCAATAGAATCTAAGTCTAAATCATCTCCTAAAAGAGCATCTTTTGTGATATCAGCTTCGTCAATTTCGAATTCTGATACAAGAATTTCTTTTAATTTTGCAAAAATTTCATCATTAGACATAATATATCCTCACTTATTTTTCAGCTCTTTGAGCTGTAATGTATTCTGCTAAAGCATCTACAGATGCAAAGTGTTTTTTTGATTCTTCACTTTCTGAAGAAAATTTTACACCAAATTTTTTCTTTAAGGCCACGCCTAATTCCAACGCATCAATTGAATCAAGCCCCAAGCCTTCTCCAAACAAAGGTTCTGAATCCACAATATTTTCTGGAGTAATATCTTCTAGCTGCAATGAAGAAATAATAACATTTTTAATTTCTCTTTTTAATACTTCCATAAATTCACAGCCTCAAAAAAATATGCACCTTTATATAAAGATACTTTTTTTATTCTAGAATAAACAAGAAAAAAATGCAATACAATGTATATTTTTGCAACATTACTTGAAATTTAGCATTGTTTTCAATATTCTTCAATTGTAGTTTTTTTTTAGGAGTCTTCCTATGGATTCATCTTTTTTTGACATTAGCAAATTTAAAAATGACAATATTCGTGCTGTAGACGCAAAATTTGAAGCAAACAAAATTGCTTTTGCGCCTTTGGCATTTCAAGCAATAAAAACTATGATTAATCTTGGAATTTTGCAAGCAATTGAAGCCGCAGATGATGAAGGAATTTCAAGAAAAGACTTAGCAGAAAAAACAAATGTTTCGGAATATGGTGTTGGTGTTCTTTGTGAAATGGCACTCGGAATGAACGTTATTAAATTAACAGAAGATTCCGTTTCTGACCCAAAAACAGAAAAATATAAACTTGGAAAAATTGGTTGGATGCTTTTAGAAGACGACCTTTGTAAAGTTAATTTTTGGTTCACAAACGACATTTGTTACGAAGGTGCTTGGGACTTAGAAAAATCAATTGTAAATGGTAAACCAGAAGGCTTAAAAGTTTTTGGCGACCAATGGACAACTGTTTACGAAGCTCTTTCTACACTTCCAGAAAAAGCTAAAAAAAGTTGGTTCGATTTTGACCATTTTTATTCAGACATTGCATTCCCAGAAGCGTTGCCAATTGTTTTCAGTAAAAATCCAAAAACAATTTTAGACATTGGTGGAAACACAGGAAAATGGTCAATTACTTGTTGTAAATATAATCCAGATGTAAAAATGACAATTTGTGACTTACCAGGTCAAACAGCAGTTGCAGAAAAAAATGCCGCAGAAGCAGGTTTTGCAGACAGAGTAAGTTTTAGCGTTGGAAACGTTTTGCATGAATCAACAAAATTGCCAAAAGATCCAGATGCAGTTTGGATGAGTCAATTCTTAGATTGTTTTTCTTTACACCAAGTAACAAAAATTCTTAAAAAAGTTCACGAAGCTGCAAATGAAAACACAAATGTTTGGGTTTTGGAACCTCTTTGGGATCAACAAAAATTTGAAGCAAGTTCTTATGCTTTACAAGGAACTTCATTATATTTTACTTGTATTGCAAACGGAAACAGCAAAATGTATCGCTATCAAGAACTTGTAGATGCAATTGAAGAAGCAGGATTTAAACTAGATTGTGCACACCATAATTTGGGTTCAAACGCATATTCATTGCTTTGTTTTAAGAAAAAATAATGAAAGAATTATATTTATCACACATTTCACCTTGGGCTCCTGGTTTGTTAGATAATAAAGAAAATTGGCAAAAATGGGCAAAAGGTGAATCAGATGTGCAAATTGAACAAACAAAAGATTCTCCAAAATTGGAATATACAGATCCGTTATTCCGTCGTCGCTTAAGTCAAATTTCAAAAATGACAATTCACACAATTCATAATTTGATAGAAAGCGTAAATGCCAAAAATCCAGATTCTTTTGATAAAGAAACAAAAATTGTTTTTTGTTCGTTGCGTGGTGAAATTGAACGAGAATTTACAATCAACAAATCTTTAATTGAAGACGAAATGATTCTTCCAGCAGGATTTTCACTTTCAGTTTTTAATACACCGGTGGCTTTGGCAACTTTGGCTTTTAAACTAACTGGCGGATACTCTGTTTTGTATCCATCAAAAAACAACTTTGCAGACTGCTTTAAGGCTGCAGTTGCACCACTTTTAGCAGGAACAGAAAAACAAATTATATTTGTGTACGCAGATGAACTTGTTCCAGAAGTTTATGGGCAAAAACGCCCAGCAGAAAATATTCCATTTTCATTTGCAACATTAATTTCTACAGAAAAAGAAGAAAATGCAATTC
>JAFXDY010000057.1 GCA_017521105.1 Treponema sp. | reverse complement strand
ATTAAGACTAAAAATAGAGGAAAAAATGACTTCGGAACAGGCAAAAGAACAGGCAATTAAAAATTTTAAATCTGGAATGAATTGTGCTCAGGCGGTTTCTACTGTTTTTGCGGAATCTTTGGGGGTTGAAAAAAGCTTTATGCAAAAGATTGCGCAGCCTTTTGGTGGTGGAATGTGCCGAATGCGGGAAGTTTGTGGTTGCGTTAGTGGGATGATGCTTGCTTTGGGGCTTTTCAAAGGTTCTGATTCGGATTCCAAAGAGGCAAAAGATGAAGTTTATGCAATTGGACAAAAACTTGCAAAGGAATTTGAAAATGCAAATGGTTCAATTGTTTGTGGCGAACTTTTGGGAATAAAAAAAGGTTCCCCTGTTTCTGAAGCGCGGACAAATGAATATTATAAAAAGCGCCCATGCGGGGAACTTTGCGGAATTGCCGCAGAAATCTTTCAAAAATATCTGGATTCTGCAAAGTAATTTGGCTTATACAGACAATCTTTTTAATTCAGTTTTTATGTCTTCCAACGCTTTGATTGGAGAGCCAGAACGAATTACTGCTTTTTCCATTGGGCAAATGTCGGTGTTTTGGCGGTTTTGAATTGTGTCTGCAAAGGTGTCGGCACTGTATGTAATTTCCGCGCGATCCAAAATCTGTATTGCAAGCTTAGCCATAACCGTCGCGTGCACATGTTTTACACCAAGCAACACATACAAAAACGCTGCAGCACGCCCAACAATTTTGTCGCAAGCAGAATAATCAGAAAAATCTTTGTCCCCTTCTGCAAGTTCAACAAGTTTTTTAATTCCAGTTTGGTCGCTAGTAAAAACATCATCACCTTTACACAAAACCAAAGTGCAGTTTTCTTTTTGGAATATTTCTTTTGCTTTTTCTAAATCTGTCATTATTTTCCTACCTTGGCAATAATTCCGCCGCCAATAATTACACCGTCTTTGTACATTACAACCGATTGTCCTGGTGCAATGGCCCGTTGTTGTTCTTCAAAAGTTACTTTCCAAGAAGTTCCACAAAAATCTTGAATTTCGTCTTCCTTTGGCACATATTTTTCAATGATTGCTTTTACAGGGCGGCTTGCAAGTCTAATTTTTACCATTGCTTCTACAGGTTCAGATGGTTCTATGTTTCCTGGCCAAACAAAATTATCTGCAATTAAAAATGGGGCATTTAAGGCATCATTTGGAGCCAAAACAACAATGTTCTTTTTAGCATCAATTGCTTGAACATAAACCGGGTAGCTTACAGCAACACCAAGCCCTCGTCGTTGGCCAATTGTGTAATGCTCAATTCCCTTGTGTTTGCCCAATACTTTTCCGTCCAAATCTACAATATCGCCAGGAACGCTAGGTTTATCAGAAAAAATCATATCAAAAAATTCTTCACCAACAAAATCCTGACTTTCTTTACGTTTTGCCGCTGCAAGATTTGCTTTTTCGGCAAGTTCAAAAACTTCTTTTTTTGTAATATTTGCCAGCGGGAACCTAACTTTTTCTAAAATTGTAGAAGGAATTCTGTACAAAAAGTAAGTTTGATCTTTTGTAACATCAGTTGCGCCACTAATCATACAAGGTTTACAGTCAGTTCCAAAAAGGCCACTTTCGGGGCGAACAATTTTTGCGTAATGACCAGTACAAAAAAAATCAAAAGGAACATTCAATTTTTCAAGACCTTTTAAAAAAGCCCCAAATTTTACAGTTGCATTACACTGAATGCAAGGATTTGGCGTGCGTCCCGAACGATACTCATTTTTAAAATAACTAAGAACAAAATCCTGATATTCTTGCTTTACATCAACCACATAATATTCCATTCCGTGTTGTTCACAAAAAGCCCGACATTCTTCAATATTTTTTAATTCCGCAGGGCTGTAACAACTTGGAGGCAATTCTTCTATATTAACACCTTCCGGAAGTTTTCCGTCCCAAAGGCTCATTGTGGCACCAATTACTTTACAACCACGTTCAAGCAACAAAAGTGCAGTTAAAGTTGAATCAATGCCGCCAGACATTCCAACAATAACAGTGTCTCCGGCTTTTGGCATTTCTTGTTCAATGTAATTCATAAAATAAAATATAGCACAATCAAAAAAAAAATAGTAGAGGAATATATTCATTAAAAATTGTAACCATTAAACCTACAACTTTTATAGATTTTTCTTCATTTTTTATTTAACAAACCCATAGTATAATTTACCTATGGAAAAAGCAAAATCAGTATTTTTAAAACCTTCAAAATGCGCCTTAGATTTAGGTGTTGGAAGCGAACGGGCTTTGTATGTTAATCAAGATTACATTTTACGAAAACTTGGCAAAGTTCATCGTGGAATAAGTTTAATGTACACTTATTATCCAAAAGATAAAGAATGGCCAACTCGTGCAAGCTTAATCCCAACAGATAAAAAAGCATCTGGCGCTTGGGATTATCCTTATGAAGATTATTTCCCATATTTAGGTGGAGTTTTGGGCCGAACAGATGACGAACCTTTTAATTTTATGAAAGAAATTCGCCAACGTGGACAAGATGTTGTTTTAACTTTAACAATTGATCCTTTTCTTACAGAAGAAGATTTAATTCCACTTGCAAAAGATTTGTTACCTTATGGAAGAATTTTGCTT
>JAFXDY010000056.1 GCA_017521105.1 Treponema sp. | reverse complement strand
TTTTAATGAAGCATCTATTTTAGCATTTATGGAAAATCCAAAATCAATAGAAACAGAAGGAAAACTAGTTGGACTTGGAACAGCTGCAACAAGACACACATTCATTCCAAAACTACTAAAATCAAAATATATCGAGTTTAACAAAAAGGATATAGTTATTACTGAATTAGGAAAAGCTTTCTTAGAAGGACTAACAAAATCTCCTGCAAAACTACTTGCTGACATAAGCCAAACTACAAAATGGGAAGAACAACTCAAAGATAATCCAGAACTCTTTTTGGAAAACATCAAAGAATATATCCGTAATTCTGTTTCAACACCAATAAACTTGAAATCAGAATTTGCAAAATTTCAAACCAAGCAAAATTACAACAAAAAGAGGAGGGTATAATGAACCAAAAGCAATTCCTCTTTGAAAAAAATGACTGTAAAGTTTATAAACTAACTGTATTAAATCATTCATATTTTATTGTAAAACATGCTGGAAAACAATATATCAGAAAGAGTAGTGCAGGTGTAAATGGATTGATGAAGTCATTAGGAGAAAAAGGATAAAAAAACGGCAAGAAAATTCTTGCCGACGTTACCCGGGTCTCATTGTTATCATAAACTTCTTCCATATACCCAATATAGTCCACATTCTAAGCTGATTTCCGACATTCCTTCTGTTGATGTGGCAATTTCTATGGGCTGCAATGTGACTTGCCCCTACATTGGAAAAGACTTTGACGACAACTGGCAACTTGACGACCCCACTGGAAAAAGCGACGAAGAGTTTATCAAAGTGATTAATATAATAGAAGAAAAAGTTCGAAAATTGTAGTTTTTTACCCTAATAAATCTGAAAGTTTTATTCCGTCAAAGTAGTTGTTTGTAAGGGTGAAAAAATCTTGCCACATGGAAAGGGTCTTGCAGGTTTGTTTTTTTTCGCATGGGGGAGTGTTGTGTTTTAGGCAGTTGACAGGAGCAAGGTCGCCTTCTGTGAGCCGGAGGATTTCGCCCACTGTGTATTCTTTTGGATTTCGACTTAGTTTGTAGCCGCCGCCTTTTCCGTGGATTCCTTCTACCAAATTGTTTTTGGAAAGGGCAGGCATAATTTGTTCAATATATTTAAGGGAGATATTTTGTCTTGCGGCAACAGTTTTCATGGGAACGTATCCTTCAGCAAAATGTTCTGCTAGGTCAATCATCACACGTAAGGCGTATCTTCCCTTTGTAGAAATCATCATAAAATCTTACTCCCAAAAAATGATTTGTTTAAAAGATTATATCACAATACTTGTCTTTCAAACAAATCATTTATCTTAGTGAATTATCAATTATTCAAAAAAGATGGAAACTTCATTTATCATTACATTATTTAAATTTATTTAAACAAATCTGTTGATAAATATCTGTCTCCTGTGTCTGGCAATAAAACTACAATTGTTTTTCCTGCGTTTTCTGGTTTTTTGGCAAGTTCAATGGCAGCCCAAGTTGCAGCTCCAGAAGAAATGCCTACCAAAAAACCTTCTGATTTTCCAATTAATCTTCCAGTTTCAAAGGCATCTTCATTTTCTACAGTGATGATTTGGTCGTAGATTTTTGTGTTCAAAACTTCTGGAACAAATCCCGCTCCAATTCCTTGAATTTTATGACTTCCTGCATTGCCTGTTGAAAGCACTGGAGAGGAAGCAGGTTCTACAGCCACAATTTTTATATCCTTGTTTTTTGATTTTAGGAATTCACCAACTCCAGTAACTGTTCCACCTGTTCCAACACCAGCCACAAAAATATCAACTTTGCCATCAGTATCTTCCCAAATTTCTGGACCTGTATTTTCTCTGTGAGTTTGTGGATTTGCAGGATTCACGAATTGCCCTGGAATAAAACTGTTTGGAATTTCTTGTGCCAATTCCTGGGCTTTTGCAATGGCACCTTTCATTCCTTTTGCACCTTCTGTTAAAACAAGTTCTGCACCATAAGCTTTCATCAATTGACGACGTTCCACAGACATTGTTTCTGGCATAACGATTATGATTTTGTAACCTCTGCTGGCAGCCACCGAAGCAAGTCCAATTCCAGTGTTTCCAGAAGTTGGTTCAATAATTACAGAATCTTTTTTGAGTTTTCCAGATTTTTCTGCATCATCAATCATTGCTTTTGCAATTCTATCTTTTACAGAACCTGCCGGATTAAAATATTCCAATTTTGCAACAATTTTTGCTTTTAATCCAAATTTTTCTTCAATATTTGTAAGTTCAACCAATGGAGTTTTTCCAATCAATTGATCAATTCCTTTGTAAATTTTAGACATAATTTCACCTCGTATTTTAAAACTAAAACTATTGAATTGCTTTTACTGCATCAAATCCATTTTCTAAATCATTAATAATATCATCAATATGCTCTGTTCCAATGGAAAGTCTGATTGTATTTTCTTTGATTCCTTGGTCCAAAAGTTCTTCTTTGTTCAATTGACTGTGAGTTGTTGTTGCAGGATGAATTACAAGACTTTTTACATCAGCCACATTTGCAAGCAAAGAAAAAATCTTTAAGTTATCAATAAAAGTGTGAGCTTCTTTTTGGCCACCTTTTATTTCAAAAGTAAAGATTGAACCGCCACCATTTGGAAAATATTTTTTGTAAAGTTCATTGTCTGGATGAGAAGCCAAAGCTGGATGATTAACTTTTTCTACCAAAGGATGATTTATTAAATATTCCAAAACTTTTTTTGTGTTTTCAGCGTGGCGTTCAAGTCTTAAAGAAAGAGTTTCTGTTCCTTGCAAAAGTAAAAATGCCGCAAAAGGCGAAATTGTAGCCCCTGTGTCTCGCAAAAGAATTGCCCGAATGTAAGTTACAAATGCGGCTTTTCCTGCAGCCTGAACAAATGAAACTCCGTGATAACTTGGATTAAGCTCTGAAATTCCAGGATAATTCTTTGAAGAACTCCAATCAAAATTACCAGAATCTACAATAATTCCACCAAGAGTTGTTCCGTGTCCTCCAATGAATTTTGTTGCAGAATGAATTACAATGTCTGCTCCGTGTTCAATTGGCCGAATTAAATAAGGTGTTCCAAAAGTGTTATCGACCACCAAAGGAAGATTGTGTTTGTGAGCAAGTTGAGCCAAAGCATCAATATCTGGGATGTCGCTGTTTGGATTTCCCAAAGTTTCAATGTAGATTGCCCGGGTGTTTTCTTTGATTGATTTTTCTACTTCCGAAAGATTGTGAATATCAACAAAAGTTGTGGTAATTCCAAAATTTGGCAAAGTGTGAGCAAAAAGATTGTAAGTTCCGCCGTAAATTGTTTTTTGAGCCACAATGTGCCCATTGTTTTGTGCCAACGCTTCAATTGCATAAGTGATAGCCGCAGCTCCAGAAGCCAATGCCAATGCCGCAACACCACCTTCCAAAGCAGCAATTCGTTTTTCAAAAACATCTTGAGTTGTATTCGTTAAACGACCATAAATGTTACCCGCATCTTGCAAACCAAATCTTGCAGCCGCATGAGCAGAATCATGAAAAACATAAGAAGTTGTAGCGTAAATTGGAACCGCTCTAGAATCTGTAGCAGAATCTGGTGTTTCTTGACCAACATGAAGTTGTAATGTTTCAAATTTATATTTAGACATAAAAAATCTCCTATAAAATAATTGAGAATAGTGTGATAAAAAACTCGATTTACGAACTTAATCAATTTTTGAGAAGAGATTTTTTAGCACATCCGCCCATAACGAAAATTGTGGCGAACTAGAAATTCAAAATAAAAAACTGAAAACATAGTTATTACCTACTAAAGTTATAGGTAAAAGATAATGTTATTTACCTAGTTCGTCAATAGGTAAATAGAAAAAAATTATGGAACAAACTAAATTACAGATGGGCGTACCTGCTAACGCAGGCCGGGCGGATTTCTCCGGTGTTCCCCCGATAATTTGTATCTTACTGCAATATTATTATTTTATCATTAAACTAATTGTTTAAAAATTAAATTGTTTTTCATTTCAACAAAATAGGGTAAAACTCTTCCCAAAAACTAGCTGAAAACAAACTTTCAATATTATCTTCCTTACAGTATTTTGCAAAATGTGTATTTATCCTTTTTAGAGGGTCTTGCGTATGGGCAAAAAGATTTAACAACCTGCAAATCTGTGCTTGTGGAATATATCTTGTATTATTTTGATTAAAATAATAACGATAAAAAATAGTAAAAAATACAACAGTATCAATATCCTTTTGCTTCATATCTAAGCTTCTGAAATTTTTAATTTCCCATGGATTTTTACCATCGTCCAATTTTGAAATTAAGAAATATCTTGTAGTAAGAAGCAATTCTTCAAACTTTTCTAATAGACAAGGATCTTCTAGATGTATTTCCAGTTTTGAAATAGAACCATAGGTAGTATTCTGATATTTATTTAAATAAGCTGAAATAAAGTTTTCGATTTCAGTTTCACCAGATAGATTTACAGCTAATTCTTTTTCTGTTTTGGTAATTTTGAGAATCTTCTTTAGTTCATCGTTTATTTCAGAATATAATTCCTTGTACTTTTTGTAAACTTTATCTTTTGTAGTTGAAGTTTCCAAAAAAAATCGTTCTTTACGAAATAAACCACTTTTTCGGAAGTTTAACTTCTTATACAAATGAAAAGGAACAACAAACACAGTTTTTCCAATAGGATTATTTAAGAATTCTTCTGATGTAAAAAAATATGAAAACTCATTAATTAAATTCTCAACGAAATAATGAAAAATCAAATCTAGTTTTTGTACCCAAGAGCAGAAAAAGGAAAATTGTGGCCAATTCTTATTATCAATTTTCTCTGTTTCAAACTTAGTAAGAGGAATTCCAGGAAAAATTGTATTAATTACTTCTGCAAGAGATGCTGGAATTGTATGTAAAGATAATTGAATTTTTAACGCATTATTTAGTTCTTCATATGAACTTTTTACTGAAATACAATTTTCATCATAGATAATTTCATCTATATTTGCTTTAATTTCACACATTAATGAGAAACAATTAGAGATAACATCCTTTGCACAATAATATTGAGCATAATTTTCTGAATGTTTACTTTTATCAAAGTGAGTAAGTTCTTTGGTTGTATTTTCATAATTCTTATTAATTAAACTAAGTAAACTAATAAGTTTTCTTAAATATTTTGCAACAGATTCAATTTCACAAAACTTAAACAATTTAAAATCTCTTGTATTATAAATTGAATTAATTTCTGTAAGTTCATAAGCTATTACTGAATATTTGGTTCGTTTTTCAGAGTTTATTAATTCTGCTGAATTAAACTCAGTTTGCATTGAGGAATATTTTTCGGGTATAGACTGTTGTAATTTTTTTTCAGAAAATCCAAGTTCCACATCGATGTCTCTAAATTCATTAATTTGGATTTTTTGTTGACCATCTGCTAAAATCTTGAAACTTAATTCATCCATTACTTCCATTGCTATCTCCTTACATAAAAATTTCCCCTCAAAACCAAAAACTTTTTTGATTTATTATATATCAGGTGGTGTGCCAACTAACGACACACTATAAAACTTTTTTAATATACACTTGGTATTTTTTCAAAATCTATTGTTACACATGGACTTAAAAACTCCCGTTTCATCTGCCAGCCATCTTTTACATAAGATTTCACAAGAGTAATTGATCGACGGCCATAAACAGAAGTTATCGAATCTACCGCCTCCATTAAATGTTTCTTCTTTTGATTCCACAAGCTTTTGCTTCTTTGTTTAAAGCAATAATTACGCCATCATTATTGGAAAGAACAGCAACAGGTTTTCCTCTTAAATCTGGGCGATAAATTTGTTCACATGAAGCATAAAATGAGTTTCCGTCCGCGTGTAAAATCATAAATCCTTTACAGTATGAATAACATGAATAATAGAGCCTGTTATTACAGTTTCTTTTTGAATGTAACAAACCCTTCCTAAAACAAAATGCCCATCCTCTTCATAGATTACTAAACTGTTTTGAGTAATTTTCTTTGCTCTGTCTATGACTAATAAATCTCCTTTGTAAATCCCCATATTTGAATAACGAGAAGTTTCGATCTGCATAAAGACTGTTGCAGAAGGATGTTTTATGAGAATTTGATTTAAATCTATTGTTTTACTTTCATAGCCTTGAGCTGGGCTAGGGAATCCTGTTACCATAACTATAATTATGATAGTAATATTTTCATTGATTGTCAATTAAAATAACCGTTTGGTTATTTTCTTTTTTTTGTTTTGATGTATAATATAAATATGGATGCAGAAATCTTTTGGAAGAAAGTGAAGATGAAACTTGCAGAGCTTAATAAAAATCAAGAATGGCTTTGCAATCAAACAGGTATTTTATTAGGTTCTCTTAGAAACAAAATCTCACTTGGAAGACTTCCGAGTTTTGAAGATGGAATTAAAATCGTTGAATCTTTTGGAATGACTATGGAAGAATTTTTAGTTTATCCTGAAAAGGTTTCAAAAGATATAATTAATATTCCAGTTTATGAACAAGCTTTTTCTGCAGGAAAAGGCCAGGAACTTCCAGATACAGCTGAAATTTTAGAATACGTAACAATTCCAAAATCTCTTATGCGTTTTAAGGATAACATCTGTGCAGCCTATGTTCGTGGTGATTCTATGGAACCAACTTTGTTTGATGATGACATCATTATCTTTGATAATTTTGGTTACGATGGCACAGACGGAATCTATGCAATTAATTACAAAGGTGCAGGATTTGTAAAACGCTTACAAAGAGATAAAGATTGCGTAAAAATAATCTCTGACAATAAGATATATGAACCTATGTTTGAAAACGGTGAAAGCGAAGATTTCAGAATTGTTGGAAAAGTGCGCTATGTTGTACATAAGGTTTAGAAATTTGTACAAATTATGTCACCAAAAGTAT
>JAFXDY010000055.1 GCA_017521105.1 Treponema sp. | reverse complement strand
GCTTCGGTAATTGAAAGAATTTTTTCCAAATCAATAATTGTAGCGTCACATCCACGAGGAACATCTATAGCACCAATTGCCATAATTCCAATGTCGGCTTGCTGCCATTCTGCACGGTTATCAGAAATTAAACCAATTTTATCTTCTTTTTTTACACCAATACTAATAAGAGCCGCACCAAAATCCATTCCATATTGAAACATATCTCTGTATGTAATTGGCTCAAATTCGTTGTTTGGTAAACGCTTGTACTGAGCATAAACTTCTGGATACTTATCTACAGTATCTTTAATCATTTTGGGAACAGTGTAATTAGCACCAAATACCATAAAATAACTCCTTAAAATGACAAATTTTAAGTTTTTGTAAATACAGAATAAGTATATATTTAAAATTAATAGACTTCAAGAGAAAAATATTATTTTCAAAAAAATAGTTTTATTCTTTTTCTTTTCCCAAAAAAGGTCGGGCAATTTTTACATTAAAAAATTCAATCAAAGGCCCCATAAAGAAAGCTGTTATGATTGTTCCAATACCAACAATTGTAGGAATTTCTTTTATCTGACCACCACCAATTACAAAAATTATTGCACGCTATACAACAAATCTTCGTAGCTTGGGAAAGGTTTGTATTCTTCGCCCAAAATTAGTTCAATTTGGTCGGCAACCGCTCTTACTTCTTCCATTGCAGGCAAAATCTGGTAAGCGTATGATTTTGATTTTTCAAGCAAATCTTTCATTTCTCTAGTTTTTGCGTGAAGTTTTTCCAAATTTTTAGTGTTTTGCATTAAGTTTCGCACTAATTTATTCAAATCAGACAATAATTCATTACCAGAGAATCCACTCAAAAGAATCTTTTGGAACTTATACGAAGTATCTGCCATAACATTCATATATTTAAAAGATGAACACAAAATGTCTTTGTTTACCATTTTTATCATAGTTTCAACTTCAATATTCAAAGTTTGGCAATATTTTTCAAGTTTAATTTCGTAGTGACTTCGCATTTCGTCTTCTGTGTAAATGCCAAGACCGCCCAAAAGTTTGATGTTTTTTTCATCAAGATAATGTTCCATTGCATCTGGAGTTGTTCTGTAATTTTTAAGCCCACGTTTTTCTGCTTCAACAATCCATTCTGCCCCGTAACCGTTTCCGTTGAACAAAATATTCCAGTGATTTGTAATTTCCCGCTTAATCAATTTGTGCAAATCAGAGTCAAAATTGTCTGATTTTTCTAATTCATCTGCAAAAGATTTAAGAGCATCTGCCAAAATTGCATTTAAAATTGTGTTTGGCCCAGAAATTGACAAATTAGAACCAACCGAACGGAATTCAAATCTGTTTCCTGTAAACGCAAAAGGACTTGTTCTGTTGCGGTCTGTAGAATCTTTTGGAATTGGTGGCAAAACATCAACACCAATAGTCATTTTCTTTTTCTTTGCATCTTCGTAATCTGTTCCTTTACGAATTGCATTCAAAATAGCATCAAGTTCATCACCAACATAAATTGACATAATTGAAGGAGGCGCTTCATTTGCTCCAAGTCTGTGGTCATTTCCGGCACTAGCAACAATACAACGAAGCAAATCTTGATTTTCATCAACCGCCTTAATTACCGCAGTCAAAAACAACAAGAATTGAGCATTTTCCATTGGAGTTTTACCAGGAGAAAACAGATTTTCACCTTTGTCTGTTGCAATAGACCAGTTGTTGTGCTTACCACTTCCGTTTACGCCTTCAAAAGGTTTTTCGTGAAGCAAACACAAAAGTCCGTGGCGGCGCGCAACTTTTTTCATAATTTCCATTGTAAGCTGATTTTGGTCTGCCGCAAGATTAGATGTTGTAAAAATTGGTGCCATTTCGTGTTGGGCAGGAGCCGCTTCGTTATGTTCAGTTTTACAATAAATACCAAGCTTCCAAAGTTCAGTATTTAATTCTTCCATATATTTAATTACGCGAGGCTTGATTGCAGCAAAATATTGGTCATCCATTTCTTGACCTTTTACAGGTTTTGCTCCAAACAAAGTTCTGCCGCACATTTTTAAGTCTTTACGTTTTTGATAAAGGGCTTCATCAACCAAAAAATATTCCTGTTCTGGTCCCATAGTTGTAGTAACATGTTTTGCTTCGTTGCCAAAAAGTTTTAAAATGCGCAAACTTTGTTCATTCAAGGCTTCCATAGAACGCAAAAGTGGAGTTTTTTTGTCTAACGCTTCCCCAGTGTAAGAACAAAATGCAGTTGGAATACAAAGAGTGTGATCTTTAATAAACGGATACGAAGTAGGATCCCAAACAGTGTATCCGCGAGCTTCAAAAGTAGAACGTTTTCCGCCATTTGGAAATGAAGAAGCATCAGGTTCACCCTTAATAAGTTCTTTTCCGCTAAAAGACATAATGATTTTGCCTTCCGCAGCTGGAGTTAAAAATGAATCATGTTTTTCAGCAGTAATACCAGTTAATGGCTGAAACCAATGTGAATAGTGAGTTGCTCCCTTAGAAATTGCCCAATTTTTCATTGCCTCAGCAATTTGATTCGCAGCATCCAAATCAAGCGGAGTGCCATCTTCCATAGTGTTTTTTAATGCATTGTAAGTTTCTTCAGGAAGCAT
>JAFXDY010000054.1 GCA_017521105.1 Treponema sp. | reverse complement strand
TGTTAAAAGACCAAATACAAATCCATTTTCTTTTCCAGCTTCTTCAAAAATTTCAATGTTAGCACCGTCCATTGTACCAAGTGTTAATGCACCGTTTACCATAAACTTCATATTTGAAGTTCCAGACGCTTCGTATCCTGCAGTAGAAATTTGTTCAGAAACATCTGCTGCTGGGAAGATTTTTTCTGCCACAGAAACACGATAGTTTTCAATGAACACAACTCTAATTTTTCCACGAACACGACGATCGTTGTTTACTCTGTCTGCAACAGTGTTAATCAATTTAATGATTGATTTTGCGCGACGATATCCACTGGCAGCTTTTGCACCAAAGATGAATGTTCTTGCTGGAGGATTAAACGATGGATCTTCAATCAATCTATTATACAAATACATTACGTGCAAAATATTTAACAATTGACGTTTATATTCGTGAAGACGTTTTACTTGAACATCAAAAATACTTTCTGGGTCAAGGAATTCGTTTTGAGTATGTTTTAAGAAATCTGCAAGAACTTGTTTATTTTCCATTTTAATTTTAATAAGTTCATTCAAACTTTCTTCATCATCAACAAATTTTTCAAGACCTTTGAGTTTTGTTAAATCTTTTTCCCAACCATGACCAATGCGTTTTGTAATAAAGTCAGAAAGCAATGGGTTTGCATTCAAAAGCCAACGACGTTGTGTAATTCCGTTTGTTTTATTATTGAACTTTTCTGGATAAATTGTGTACCAGTCTTTAAGTTCAGCTTCTTTAAGAAGTTTTGTATGAAGTTCAGCAACCCCGTTTACGCTAAAACATGAATGAATTGCAAGCCAAGCCATGTAAACCATATTGTTATGAATAATTGCCATGTGTTCGTGTTTGTAATAATCATTAGGGAATTTTTCTCTTAATTCAATTACAAGACGACGGTTAATTTCTTCTACAATTTGATATACGCGTGGAAGTAAACCTTGGAAAATTTCGATTGGCCATTTTTCCAATGCTTCTGCCAAAATTGTATGATTTGTGTAAGCAAATGTTTTTGTAACAATTGACCAAGCATCATCCCAACCCACATTATAATCATCAATTAAAATGCGCATAAGTTCAGGAATTGCAACTACTGGGTGTGTATCATTTAATTGAATAACATGCAATTCTGGGAATTTCTTAAAATCTGTTCCGTGATCTGCAACATAGTGACGAACTAAATCTTGCAAAGAAGCAGAACTAAAGAAATATTGTTGTTTTAAGCGAAGAGCTTTTCCACTTGGACCTGAATCGTTTGGATAAAGAACGCGGCTAATGTTTTCTGCACTGTTCTGACGTTCAACAGCACGATTGTAATCCATGTTATTAAAAAGTTGTAAATCGAATCCGTTTGGTGAAGTTGCAGACCAAAGGCGCAAAGTATTTACAGTTTTTGTGTCATATCCAATAATTGGCATATCATAAGGTGTTGCTGTTACTTCTTCTGCATTTTCAATATAGAAACGTGGCTGTCCATCTGGAGTGCTTCCATAAGCAATATTTCCACCAAATTTTACAGTAACTGCTAAATCGCTTCTTTTGATTTCCCAAGGGTCTCTGTGAGCAAGCCAGTTATCTGGATATTCAACTTGGTATCCGTCTTGAATGCGTTGTTCAAACATTCCATATTCATAACGAATTCCGTATCCATGTCCAGGATAATCTAAAGTTGCCAAAGAATCTAAGAAACAAGCAGCAAGACGACCTAAACCACCGTTTCCCAACCCTGCATCTGGTTCTTCATTTTCAATCATATTGAAGTCTATATTCATTTCTTGAAGAACTTCTTTTACAGCTTCTTTGATTTTTGAGTTCATGAGGTTGTTACTCATGGCTCTTCCCATTAAAAATTCTGCTGAAAGATAATAAAGTTGTTTTGTATTTTTCTTATCATATTCAGCACGAGTTTCCATCCAATTTGGCATAATAAACTCTAAAGCAGAAGCCGAAACTGCATCAAAAAGATCATGCTTATTTGCCTGAGAAATATCTTTTCCATACTGGCGACGTAGACGTGCAGACAAATTAGCCTTAAATTCTTCTTTATTAAAATTCATTTTTTTTTGTCCTCCTGTGTGTAAGACCGCTGGCGGTCGGTGTTCAATAGAAAACCGTTAAGAAAATCTTTTATTTACTTATTAAAATTACTGAAGAACCAGAAATAAGAACATATCTTTTTTGCTCATTTAAAAGTTCTTCTTTTCCACTTTCTAAAATATCTTCAGGGCTTTCAAAAGAGGTATCGGCTATTCTGTACCACTTTTTTGAACCCGTTAAAGGCGGTAATGTAATTGTTAAATCATAAAGATCCATATTTGTTGCAATGTAAAAATCATTATCAACCTTTTGACCATTTAATCTAAATCCCAAAAATCTGTTGGCTTTGCTCCATTCTAACATTTTTCCGTTGGAATCAAACCAAGTAATTTCTGGATTTGAAATTGCGTCTGTAGAATGACCAAAGAATTGATTTCTACGGAACACTTTATGATTTTTTCTTAATTGAATTAATTTTTTTGTAAATTCAACTAAGTTTTTATTTTTTTCTGCATAAGTCCAATCAATCCAACTAAGTTCATTATCTTGACAATATGCATTATTATTTCCGTGTTGAGTTCTGCGCATTTCGTCCCCGGCAAGCAACATTGGAACACCTTGGGAAATAAACAAATAAATTAAAAAACTTTTTATTTTTTTAAGACGAAGCATTTCGATTTTTGGGTTTGTACATTCACCTTCAAATCCGTGATTATAACTTAAATTGTCATCAGAACCATCTCTGTTATTTTCACCGTTTTCTTCGTTATGTTTGTAATTATAACTTACTAAATCATTTAAAGTAAAACCATCGTGAGCAGTAATAAAGTTGATTGAAGCAAGTGGAGTTCTTCCATCGTGATTGTAACAGTCTGAACTTCCACAAAGTCTTGTAGCGGCAGCAGTAACAACTTTTTCATCACCACGAATAAATCTTCTTATATCATCTCTAAAACGACCATTCCATTCCGACCAACGATTATTTTTTCCACCAGGAAATCCGCCAAGCTGATAAAGCCCCGCACAATCCCAAGGTTCTGCAATAATTTTTGTATTTGCCAAAACAGGATCTTCGTTAATAGCTTGTGTTAAAGAAGGCATATCAAAAGGAATTGGAGTTCCATTTTCGGCTCTTGTTAAAATAGAAGCCAAATCAAAACGGAATCCATCAACGTGCATATTCAAAACCCAGTATCGTAAACTGTCTAAAATAAACTGAGCCACAACTGGATGATTACAATTTACGCTGTTTCCACATCCAGAAAAATTCATATAATATTGTTTTTCATTCATTGGAAGTGAATAATAAACATCATTTTGAATTCCTCTAAAACTAAATGTATAGCCCTGTTCGTTTCCTTCTGCAGTATGATTATAAACAACGTCCAAAATTACTTCAATTCCCGCTTTATGAAGCTCTTTTACCATTTGCTTAAATTCTTTTACAGCTCCACCAGGAGTTTTATCAAAAGCATAAGAAGTTTTTGGAGCAAAAAATCCAATTGTAGAATATCCCCAATAATTTACAAGAGAATTTCCAGTTTTTGGGTTTGTGTTTCCATTTTCGTTTTCATCAAATTCAAAAATTGGCAAAAGTTCAACAGAAGTAATTCCCAAAGATTTTAAATAATCAACTTTTTCTGTAAAACCTTTGTAAGTTCCTTTAATTTCTGATTTTACATTTGAAGTTTCAGAAGCAGTAAAACCTTTTAAGTGAGTTTCGTAAATGATTGTATCTTCCAAAGGATAATTTAAAGGTTTGTCCCCTTCCCAATCAAAATCATCAGAAACAACAACACACTTTGGAAAATCAGATAAGTCTAAAACTTTTCCACCTTTATTTTCTGCAAATCCTTTTTTATGAAGATTATTATATGATTTAAAAACAGAACCAAAAGAAAAGGCTTTTGCATAAGGATCGAACAAATATTTATTTACATTAAAACGTTTTCCTTTTGTAGGATCATAAGGACCGTCAATTAAATAAAGATACAACGCACCTTCAGAAAGTCCTTCTACAAAAACATGCCAAATATCACCAGTTTTGTTTTTTATTGAGTCTAATTCTATTGTATGGGATGGTTCGCTTGAATTTTCAGATTCAAAAAGGCATAAACAAACCTTTTCTGCGTCTTTGCTGTAAATGGAAAAATTAACACCACCTGCAACTTGAACTGCGCCAAAACCAATTGGTGAGCCATCTTTTACATTTATTTCCAACATACAACTTAAATAATATCACAAATCATAGGGAAATTCTACTATATTAAAAAAGGTGCTCATAAAACTTTACATAAAAAAACACTTATTTTCCAAGTAAAAAGATTGCTGGAATTTTATTGATTTCTGGAAGTTTTGATTTTTTCCATTGTTCTATTGTTTGAGTTTTTATGTATTCTTCTGGGCAAGTGATTCCGCAAGCAATGCAAAGTTTTGTTTGTGGTTTTAAGTTTGCCAAAATTGATTCAAGCATTTTTAAGTTTCTGTAGGGAGTTTCTATGAACAATTGAGTTTGATTTTCGTTCCAAACTTTTGATTCAAGTTTTTTTAATGCTTTTACTCTTTGGGGAGTTTCTACTGGAAGATATCCGTTAAAAGCAAAACTTTGGCCGTTAAAGCCACTTCCCATAACAGACATTAAAATTGAAGAAGGTCCAACTAAAGGCACAACTTTAATATTTTGTTTTTGAGCAATTGCAACAACATCGGCACCTGGGTCGGCAATGGCAGGACATCCAGCTTCCGAAATTATGCCAACTGATTCACCTTTTTTTAATGGTTCCAAATATTGGCTAATAAAGCGTGTATCTGTGTGTCTGTTTAATTCGTAAAATGTGAGTTGGTCAATATCGATTGATTGTTCTACTTTTTTTAAAAAGCGTCGTGCAGAACGGATATTTTCTACAATAAAGTGTTTTATGTTTACAATGATTTCTTTGTTGTATGAAGGTAAAACTTGTTCTATGGAAGTTTCCCCCAAAGTTACAGGAATTAAATATAATGCTTTTTCCATAAAGTTCCTCGTGTTAGCTCTTTGCTTCCTTTACCGACGTCTATTCTAATTTTTCTGACGCTTGTTCCCAGGCGGCTGTTGCGACTTCTATTTTTTGTGCAATTTCTTCTATTTGTTTTTGAACAGATTTTGCTTTTTCTCCGTTGGAGTAAACTGCTGGATCTGCCATTTTTGCATCTAGTTCAGATTTTTTTTCTTCTAAAGAAAGAATTTCTTCTTCTAGTCTTGCAATTTCTTTTTCTATTTTGCGTCTTTCGGCGTCTTTTTTCTTTTTTACTTCCCAAGAAAGTTTAGTTTCAGAAACGTTTTGGGGGGCGTTGCGGGGGTCTCCCCCGCTAGAATGGGTAGCGGAAGATGCAGAACCTGAACGTTGTGAAGGTTCTGTAGCTGAAGCGAGGGAAAGGCTTTTCCCTCCTTCTTGATTTTCTGCGTTTTCAAATTTTTGGATTTGCTCCATATAAAATTGATAGTCACCTGGGAAATTTTTGAACTGACCAGGTTTAAGTTCCAAAACGCGAGTGGCAAGTTGTTCAATAAATCCGCGGTCGTGGCTAACAAAAACTACAGTTCCACCAAAACCTTTTAGGGCTTCTAAAAGCACATCTTTTGAGTGAATATCAAGGTGGTTTGTAGGTTCGTCAAGAATTAAAAGGTTTACAGGACTAAGCAAAAGTTGTAACAAGGCAATGCGGCTTTTTTCACCACCGCTAAGCATATCTAAAGATTTGTAAACGTCGTCGCC
>JAFXDY010000053.1 GCA_017521105.1 Treponema sp. | reverse complement strand
TATTCCACGCAACACAACAATTCCTTCAAAGAAGAGTCAAATCTTCTCTACAGCAGCAGACGGTCAAACAGCAGTTTCTATTCACGTATTACAAGGTGAACGTGAAATGGCTGACCAAAACAGAACTTTGGGACGTTTTGATTTAGTTGGTATTCCAGCAGCTCCACGTGGTGTTCCTCAAATTGAAGTTACATTCGATATTGACGCTAACGGTATTGTTCACGTTTCTGCAAAAGACTTAGGAACAGGAAAAGAACAACACATTCAAATTACATCATCTTCTGGTTTAAGCGAAGACGAAATCAATAAGATGGTAAAAGATGCAGAAGCAAATGCTGCTGCAGATAAAGCTAAACGCGAAGGTGTTGACGCTAGAAACGAAGCTGACAGTTTAATTTACGCTACAGAAAAATCAATTAAAGATTTAGGCGACAAAATTGACGGTGCAGAAAAACAAAAAGTTGAAGATGCAATTGCAGCTTTGAAACAAGCAATGCAAAGTGATAACACAGAAGAAATCAAAGCAAAAACAGAAGAATTAAAACAATCTTCTTACAAAATTGCAGAAGAACTTTATAAACAACAAGGAGCAGGAGCACAAGGTGCACAACCAGAAGGTGATGCAGCCGCTGCTTCTGAAGATGCATCAGCTGATGAACAAAGCAAAGCTTCAAGCTTTAATAAAGGTTCAGCAGACGATGTAGACTACGAAATTAAAGACGATAACTAATAAAAAAAAATAAATAGTTATCCCAAAACAAGCCCTTTCTTTTGAGAAATCTATTTTTTAGTTTTCCATTGCGAAAGGGTTCTTTTTTTGATATATTAACTTTAAATTGTTTTAAATTAAGGTAAATTAAAATGGCAAAACGAGATTATTACGAAGTATTAGGCGTTGAAAAATCAGCAGATCAAGAAGCAATTAAAAAAGCATATAGAAAATTAGCTGTAAAATATCACCCAGACAGAAATCCTGGAGATAAAGAAGCTGAAGATAAATTCAAAGAAGCTACAGAAGCTTACGAAGTTCTTTCAGATGAAAAAAAACGTCCTTTGTACGATCAATATGGTTTTGCAGGTGTAGAAGGAATGGATCAAGGAGGCGGTGCTCAGTATTCTCACGCTTTCCATGATTTTAGTGACCTTTTTGGTGGAGCTGGTGGCGGATTTTCAGATATTTTCGACAGCATTTTTGGTGGAGGATTTTCTGGAGGTTCTTCACGTTCAAGAGGTGGTCCTTCAAGCGGTTCAAGTTTACGCTACGATTTAAATATTCAATTTAAAGACGCTGTTTACGGAACAACAGCAACAATTCGTTTTAAACACAACGAAGCTTGTGAACAATGTCACGGAAGCGGTGCAGCAGCCGGAGCTTCTAAAAAAACTTGTCCAACTTGTCACGGTGCTGGTCAAGTTCGTCAAGGCAACGGATTCTTTACAATTCAACAAACATGTCCAACTTGTAGAGGAAAAGGAACTTCTATTGATAAACCTTGTGCTTACTGTAGAGGAACTGGAATTCAAGAAAAAAATAAATCTATGTCATTAAAAATTCCAGCTGGAACAGACAACGGAAAACGCATTGTAATTTCTGGTCAAGGTGACGCAGGAGAAAACGGCGGACCAGCAGGAGATTTAGTAATTGTAATCCACGTAGAAAATCATCAATATTTTGAACGTGATGGCTACGATTTATACTGTGCTGTCCCAATTTCAATGAGCCAAGCTGTATTAGGCTGCGAAGTGACAGTTACAGGTCTTGACGGAAAGAAAATTGACATAAAAGTGCCAGAAGGAACTCAACACGGAAAACTTTTAAGAGTAAGAAATGAAGGTGTTCCGTATACAAATTCTTCAAAGAAAGGCGATCTTTACATTCAAGTTCAAGTTGAAGTTCCAACAAAACTTAACTCAAAACAAAAAGATTTGCTCAAACAATTTATGGAAATTGAAAATCCTAAAAAAGAACCTGGATTAATTTCACTTTCAAAATTGAATCAACGATAACTTACAAACTACTCAAAATATCTATTTTTACTCTACTTTTTTTTCGCAATTTTTCCGATACTGTGATATGATATATAAGTGAAAAATTTAATCATCAACTTTTTATGGGGGTAATTATGTATCGAACGCGAAAAAAGTTAGCTTTAATTTTAATAAATGTTGTAGCAATATTATTGTTTATCATTGTCTCTTTGGCTTTAGTTCCTCCAAGGGAAAGTAAGGAAAAATCATTAATTACATTCCTTCTTGTTTCTGCTATTTTTATTACGGTTGTATTTTTATGCACAAAAATTCGTAGTTTTTTATATTCAAAAATCATACACGATACTTTGGAATCTGGAGAAACAACTTTAATCAATCAATTTATAGATAGATTACGCTTTTGTTATACTCTAGATGAATTTTATTCGGTAATTGGCGATGTTTTAGAAAAAGTTGGTGACTGTTCTGTAATGTTAGTAGACAGATCAAAGAATTATATCTTATACAACAGTCCAAACAGACTTACTACTTCTGAAACAACAAGAACAAAGTTAGACCAGAACTTTTCTGACACTTGGTTAGACGGACATTTCTTCTTTGATAGACATATTGGTGTTACTTCAAATTATAAAAAATCTAGAGGATTTTTCCTTGTTTACAATAAATATCATCTTTATGTATTCTGTAAATATACAAAGTTGTTTGACGTTGAAATTTATGAAAAACTTTATGAAGAATACAAACGTTTTGTATCTCGTTCAAAAACAATTACAACTCTTTCTGAAATTTCGGCAACAACAAAAGAATGGGAACAGCTTGCAGAAACTCAGCAATCATTCTTGCCTCAGAAAATTCCAAACATTCCAAAATTAAAAATTGCCACATATTTCCGTCCACTTGTAAACGTATCGGGTGACTATTTTTCAATTCTTCCAATTGACCAAAATAAGACTTTGTTAATGCTTGGTGACGTATCTGGTAAAGGTCTTCCAGCGGCCCTTATTATGGGGTTGGTAATGAATACTGTAAAAATTATTGAAGATAAGGAAGATTTAGTTGGTGTAATTCACGCTGTAGATAAGGCAATTAAAGGAATGCACCTTCAAGATAAATATACAGTATTGTTCTTAGGAATTATTGATACAGAAAAAATGAAAATTAGATATATTAATGCTTCCATGTCGGATCCAATCATTCTTTCACCTTCACCAAACGGTTACAGAATGAAACCTCTTACTTCAAACGCTTCGCTTATTGGAATTTTGGATATGGGAGATATTCAAGTTGCAGAAAAACGTCTTTTCCGTGGTGATACAATTTTAATTGCTACTGACGGTGTTTCTGAAGTTATGGATGACAGTGGTGTAGAACTTGGTGATACAGATATCTTTAAAAAGACACTTATTGCTGGAGCTGGAAAAACTCCACAAGCATTTGTTGATGACATTGTTGATTTGATCATGAAATACAATGGAGATAAAAAGCTTCATGATGACGTTACAATGATGATTGCAAAGGTAGGTTACTAATATGACATATATTTTATTAAACTTAATTGCCACATGTATTTTTGTTACTCTTACATTCTTTCTTGATAAAAAACTTGTTATTGATTCAAAAGAGCCTAGTACTTTTTCAATAACATTACTTACAGCCACTGTAGAATCATTTTTATATACTATATTTTTAGCTTTTAAGAGTACTTGGTTAGTAAATTTATCTACTCCACTTTTAAGCATTATTATGTCTTTTGAAGGAATTCTTTTTGTAAACTTTTCTTTTGCTATTTTATCGCTTAGTTTTGATACAAAAAAATTCTGGTCCAAAATATTAAAATATGCTTTATGTATTTTGGCAGTCTTTATTTCTTTTATTCAGTTTAAGTCGTATGACCTTTCAATTGAAAAAGGAATGGTTATTGCTTCTGAATACTTATTCTCTGGAGATGCAAGAACATATTTTCCTTGGACTTGGGTTTCTGTTTACAATGCTTTTTACAAATTTATTTTACCTATTTTTTCAGTTTTGTTCCTTGCCATTTATCAAGAAAAAAATGCTTCTCAAATTCAAAAATACCAAACATTTATTATTGCAGAAGGTATAGCTTTAATGTGGGTTGTAAACTTCTACATTAAATTTATTGCAACACAAATTCCATCATTTTCTTTGCTATTCCCTTACTCATATATTTTATTATTCATCGTTACAATTATGGCATTAACAAAGAAATCTGTTCCTTCTGGAAAAGGTATTCTTGTTTCAATGTTAAAAATTGTTTTGTCATACGTTGTACCTGGAGTAATAATTGGTATTGGATTTGCTTATTTCCAACCAGAGTACTCTATTATTGGAACTCCTTACTTAATTGCATTCATTTTTGCTTCTATTGCAGGAATAATTTTTGCACTATGGATTTCTGATTTACTAGGTTCAAGTTCAAAAATTTATACAGCAGATTATGAACATACTTTGGAAAAAGCTTTAGCTTCTATAAACTATCAAAATGCAAGTATGGATGAAATTACAAACAAAATGAAAGACATTCTAAAAAGAAATGTAGAAAGTTCTTCTTTAAATGCGTACATCCTTACAAATCAAAATGAATTAGATACAGCTTATTCTTCAAATAAAATGTCGCAAAAAATATCTGCTAACAACCCTATTTTTGATCATTTATTAAACAACAATATCAACGTTGTAATTTATCAACAAATAGAAAAAGATCACGCAGTAGCTCCAATTGCAAAAGAATTGGAAGAATTCTTTAATTATACAAAATCTGATGCTTTGTTCATCTTAAACGAAGGACACAACATTTTTGGTCTTATTACCCTTGGCAAAAAAGCTTCTGGGGACCACTACAAAGAATATGACTACAACGTATTTACAAAATTGTATTCATACTTCTTCGTATTCGGTTATTACATGCGTAATATTTCTAACAAAGATATTATTGACGTTGTAAACCGCGAAATTAAGATGTCTTCGCAAATCATTACTTCTATTCAGGAAAACATTGACCACATCAAAAATCCAAAAGTTGATACTGGTTATATGATGGTTCCTTCACACAATATTGGTGGTGAATTTATTGATTTGATTCGTCTTACAGATACTCGCCACCTTTTTGTAGTTGGTGACTTAAGTGGTAAAGGTATTGCCGCTTCTATGAATATGGTCATCTTAAAATCTATTATTCGAACATATTTAAGCGAAACTCACGATTTTAAAGAATTAGTTACAAAAGTAAATACATTCGTTCGTGACTCTCTTAGAAAAGGAACAATCTTTGCCGGACTTTTTGCTTTAATTGATTTTGAAACAGACACAATGTATTACATCAACTGTGGTATTCCAGCTTTAATGATGTATACACAAGTTTACAACAACGTAATTGAAATTCAAGGTTCGGGACACGTTTTAGGATTCGTAAAAGATATTTCTCCTTATTTGTCTGTAAAAACAATTAAATTAAACCGTGGTGATATTATTCTTGCTTGTACAGATGGTTTAATTAACTCTCACTCACTTCGTGGTGAACAGTTTGGTAAAGAACGTGTTCAACAAGCTTTGCTTGATAACTCAACCTACCCTGCTCAACGTATGGCACAGTTTACATTTGAATCTTTACTTAAATTTATGTCAAAAGAAATGGAAGATGACGTTTCTATTTTAGTATTAAAATACGAATATTCAGTTGAATACTATGAAGAAGAAACTGAAGACCAAGAAAATAAAGAAGAAACAACAGAAGAATCTTCTACAGAGGAAGCAACAGCAGAAACATCCCAAATTTCTGAAAATGATTCAATTCCAGAAGAAAGAGCTGAACCTTCTATTGAGCCTTCTGTAGATAATTCTTTAAATTCTGAAGAAAATCTTATGGCTGCTGCAGGACTTCAAGATTTTGGTGATTTTGTTATGCCATCAATGGATTCTGTAGAACCATTTGATATTGAAGAAAGTGTTACAAATCAGGCTGCAGTAGAAGAAAAAGCTACTACAGAAGATATTGCATCAAGTTTTGGTGATGATTTTGGACTCCCAGATGATTTTGATATGTCTTCTCTTGAAGGACTTGATGATTTGATTAATAAATCAGATTTGAGCTAATTGAGGTAAAAGAATATGGATAAACTTGCTATAATTGAAAAAGAAGGTGCAAACTATTTTTTATATGAATTACAAGGTGCTTTAAATGCATATACAATCGGTGAATTCCAAAATACACTATATCAAGCTGTTTTGGAAAACAACATTGTATTAGATATGTCTGAACTTGTTGAATTGGACAATTCAGGAATTGGCTTTTTAATGGCTGCTTTTAATGATAGTGTAGAAGCTGGTAACAAGCTCTACTTCTTATCTATGTCTAACGAAGCCGATAAAGCATTTACAGCAACAGGATTTAAATCACTGTTCAATATTGTAAACTCTGTAACAGAGATATCATAAAAGCAAAAATCCTCGTGGTGTTCCACGAGGATTTTTGTTTAGGGTTTAGCACAACCCCTAAAAATGGACGGGCAAAGGCCTTGAACAAAGCGGGCCTTGACCGGACTTATAAATTTCTTCCATACAATTTTGAATAATATTTTATAAATTCAAATTGTTTTTCTGTAATTTCACTTTCCAAAGCACGCCATTTCCAGTTTAAGCCCACGGTAGAAGGACTGTTCATTCTTGCACTAGAATCAAGACCTATTAAATCTTGCATACACAACACACAAGTGTTAGAAACACAAGAAAGAGCTTGAATCATCATATTCTGTCTAAGTTCTTCTGCATCTTTTGCACGCAAATATTCTTTTGCATATTCAACTTCGGCAGGATTAGCACTTGTATTCCAACCCAAAATTGTGTCGTTGTCGTGAGTTCCTGTGTACACAATTGTGTTTTTAATATATGTGTGAGGAATGTAATCACTTTCTTCTTCTGGATTAAATGCAAATTGTAAAACTTTCATTCCAGGATATCCAACATCCCGTAAAAGACTTCGAACAGAATCTGTTAAAAAACCTAAATCTTCTGCAATAATTGGAAGTTCACCAAATTCAGTTTTTAAGGCTTTAAATAAATCAAGGCCAGGTCCTTTTCTCCACTCCCCTTTTTTTGCATTTTCAGAACCAAATGGAACACAGTAGAATTCATCAAAACCTCTAAAATGGTCAATACGAATAACATCATATATTTTAAAACAATGACCAATTCTGTTTTTCCACCATTCGTATTTTGTTTTTTTGTGATATTCCCAATTGTAAACAGGATTTCCCCATAATTGACCATCGGCAGTAAATGCATCAGGAGGGCAACCTGCAACATCTATTGGTTTTATATCTTTATCTACATAAAACTGTTTTGGATTTGTCCATAAATCGGCACTGTCTGCCGAAACATAAATTGGAATATCACCAATAATGTAGATTCCTTTTTCGTTTGCATATTCTTTTAAAGCACGCCATTGTTTAAAAAAGAAATATTGAAGCATTTTGTAATATTCAATTTTTTCTTTTTCAGACTCTGACCATTTTTCCAAAGCTTTTGGTTTTCGAAGACGAATATCATCTTCCCAAGTAGAAAATGAAGCACCTTGGTGTGCTTCTTTTACAGCCATAAACAAAGCGTAATCATTAAGCCATTTTTCATTTTCTATACAGAAGGAATTAAAATCAGCTGGAATGTTTTTCTTGAAATTTTCATATATGATTTTAAAAACTTTTCCACGATTCACATAAACAAGG
>JAFXDY010000052.1 GCA_017521105.1 Treponema sp. | reverse complement strand
TGTGCCGCATCTGTTGCGCATGCATTTCTTATAACACACTTTCTTCCATCTTTTAATTCAATTGTTTTTGATTCAATTATCATAATTTTTCTCCCACTTCTTTCTATGATTTTTTCTTAATTCTTAATTTCCTAGATTACCACATCGCTCTGCTCCTCGCAATGACGTTCCCACTACGTCACTGCGAGACCTTTAGGTCGTGGCAGTCCATCTCTTTCTCTGAATTCCGAATTCTGAATTTTCAACAATTCCTTCTCTATTCCATCTTACAATTGTCTTATACCCCAGTCTGCCATACCATTTTACAAATGTTGTCCAGTGGATGTAGCTTATGTCGTAGCCTTGTTCTTTTAATATTTGGGTTGCTTTTTGAACCATTTTCAGTCCAATTCCTTTGCGTCGATATTCTGGAACAGTTCCAACACAACCAGGCCCCGCAATTTTTAAACCTTTGTAAGTTCCAAATGGTCCAAGTGCACAAAAAGATGCAATTTTGTTGCCATCAAATGCACAAAAAACTTTTTCATCTGAATCTTCATTAAAAAATTCAAGCCAATCTTCTTCTACATCTTTTATTGCTTTTTGCATTATTGGGTCTTTTACACTTTTTTCCCAAAAACCAAATGTAATTCCTTTTGGAATTGGAATTTCAACTTCATCTTCAAAAAAATCTTTTAGTTCTAAAATCATTTCTTCAAAAACTTCGTCGGAATCCATATTTTTTACATAATCTTTTTCAAAAAAGTTAGGATGAAGCGAAAAAAATAAATCTTTATCAAATTGCATAAATTTTTCCTTTTTTATTGCCACGCGGATTCGAAAAATCTACGATTTTTCTTTTTTTTCCACGGAACTTCCTGTTATATGGGGATTTTAAGGGGTGTGTAAGACCGCTGGCGGTCGGTGTTGAATAGAAAAGCGCAAGTTTCTGAAAGAAACTTGGTAAGCTGCTTGCAGCGACTTAAAACAAATTGCGAAAGCAATTTTTAGCTTATCTTTATACCTTATTGACCGAGGGGGAGACTTCCCCCTTCCTCTGAATTCTTAATTCCTCTGGATTGCCACGTCGCTCCGCTCCTCGCAATGACGCTCCCACTACGTCACTGCGAGACCTTTAGGTCGTGGCAGTCCATCTCTTTCTCTGAATTCTGAATTCCGAATTCTGAATTTTATTACACTTCCCCTTTTTCCATTTTTATCAAAATACCTTTATCGTTCAATGGTGGTAACGGTTGATATTTTGTAATTCCAATAAAATCTTTTCCAAACATATCAAACATATTGCTTTTTACTGTAAAAGGCGGAACTCGTCCTAAGATTTTTTCACCGTCTGTAAGTAAGCCTGTGTGAATTGGCATTGTGTATTCGCCTTTTTCTTTAAAACCGCCACCACTTGCCAAAACTGGAATTATTGCAAGGCGACCGTTTAATAATTCTTTTGCAGTTTTACTTGTTGGCTTAATTGTCATTGAACAATTTCCGTTTGAAGGAATATCTAAATAATTTTCGTTTGCACCGCCTGTGTTTTTTACACGATATTTTTTTGCTGTTTTTTTGTCTGCATATCCGCGAAGCAATTTTCCGTTTTTAATAAATGTAACTTTATCGCCTTTATTTACAACTCCGTCTCCATCCCAAAAATCGCCCATCCAAGCATTTTTGTCTGAAGTATCATGTGTAACGGTAAAATCATCTGCAAATAATTTTTGACCGATTTTTCCAGACAAAAGAGAAGTTCCTTTTTTTAGAGATTCTGCATCTAAACAATTTCTTAGCAAAGAAGTATATCCATAATATTTATCGTAAATAATAATTTCATCTGGAAGTTCAACAGTTTTTTCAAAATTTTGCAAATATGCGTCTGCCATATCTTTAAATTTTTTTATGCTGAATTTTCGTAAACTAAATGAAAAATATCCGTCACACATTTCTTTGCTATCTACATGCTTAAAAGAAATATCTACAAAAACATGAGAATCTTTTGTTGAATAATCCAACCCTTTTTCATTTTTCATAGAAGAAAAATTGATATTTTGAACAAAAGCTCCATCAAAAATAAACTGCGGGTATGTTTTTTTCAAATATGAAAGACCTTTTTTTGCAAAATCCATAACTTCTTTATCTGAATATTCTTTTTTCTGAAGATTTCTGTGACGAACGCCCTCTTCCAATTCAAATTCATAAGGACGCTTTAATTCCAAGTTTTTTTCAGCTTTTGAAAAACCTTCTTCATCAGTCATTTTCCCTTGCTGATAATGAATTCCTACAAATCCGTCTTTGTGAACTCTAAATGAATGAGTTTCTTTATTCACTTTATCAAATGAAACAATTTGTGTTTCTTGAATTCCAACTTTAGAACTGCTATATTCATTAAATAATTTTTCTTTCATTTTTGTTTCCTTTTTTAATTAGTTGATTGTTAATTTTTTTACGCGAATTGTTGGCCCACCTGTTCCTGCCGGAACCCATTGTTCATCTTTTCCACAAGAGCCGCTAAAAAATTCCAAATCGTTTCCAACAGCATCAATATCAAACAAAGTTTTAAAAACACTTCCTGTAATAACATTTACTCGCAAAGGTTCGGCAAGTTTTCCATCTTTTATTTTGTAGCATTTTGCTGGCTGAATTGTAAAAGTTTCTTGCCCGGTTCCGTAGTTCCAATCATAAACATAGATTCCGTCTTTTACACCTTTAATAATTTCTTCTGGATCTTCTGTCCCATTTTCTATGTAAGTATTTGTCATTCGCACTATTGGAGTAAAATTTGCATTTTGTGCACGAGCATTTCCTGTTGGTTTTTCTTTTAATGTTGCTGCCGATTTTGCATCATGCAATCGCCCAGTTAAAATGCCATCTTTTATAAGATAAACTTTTTGCTTTTTGTTTCCTTCATCATCGTAAGGACAGTATCCGTGATTAAAAGAATCGCCTTCATCAACAATTGAAACTTTTTCAAAAGCAACTTTTTTACCCATTGGCCATTCACCTTGCAATGTTTTATCATTAAGCATAAAATCTGCTTCACTTTTGTGACCAAAACTTTCGTGAGTAAAAACTGATGTTACACTTGGAGATAAAACACAAGTATATTCTCCAGGAACAACATCAACTGCATTTTTTGCAAAGTCAAAACCACGGTCAAATTCTTCAAAAACTTCGTTTTCTCTATTCCAAAGTTTATCAAAGTCAAATTCATGTATTTGTTTAAAAATTCCATAAGGAACATCATTTACATTTACTTCATAAGCAACAACTAAATGACAACGCTGATAATCTTGAATAATTTCTGCGCCCTTACTTGAATAAAATGATTTTTCAGCAAAATCATAATCAAATCCAACTCCATAATTTTTAATCTCTTTAATTGATTTTTTTTCGCAATTTTTGTAATAAGAACGAACAATATTTTCTCTGTCTTCTGCAGTTAGATTTCGTAAATCTCTTTTGCCAGTAAAAACTAAAACAGAATCTTTACAATCGCCCAAGTTTTTTACAATTGGATTTTTTAAGATTTTTGGATTTGGTTTTGCCAAAGTTGCAAGATTATCGATTTTATCTTGTATATTTTCTATATCATCAGTTTGACTTGTGTACCACATTTTTCCGTCAAACACGCGAATCATTGCAGTAATAGTTTCTACTTCTGAATTTTTTTCAACTTCTTTGTTTCTTAATTGAAAACAAGCACTTTTTCTTTTCTCTATACGAACATCTGTATAAAGATTTTCTGGAAAATTATACTTCACTTTTTCATCTCCTTTTTTTTATTGTCACACGGATTCGAAAAATCTACGATTTTTCTTTTTTTTCCACGGAACTTCCTGTTATTCGGGGATTTTAAGGGGGAGACTTCCCCCACCCTCTTAATTCTAATTCCTCTGGATTGCCACGTCGCTTCGCTCCTCGCAATGACGCTCCCACTACGTCACTGCGAGACCTTTAGGTCGTGGCAGTCCATCTCTTTCTCTGAATTCTGAATTCCGAATTCTGAATTGTCTTATTTATCGTA
>JAFXDY010000051.1 GCA_017521105.1 Treponema sp. | reverse complement strand
GTAATTTATGACTAGAGATTACAACTCAACATCTAAGCCTGTAGATTTTGCATCATCTGCAAGTTTTTGTCTGAATGCTTTTAATTTTTCTCTTAGCTCAGGATATTTTATTGCCAAAATTTGAACAGCCAAATAACCTGCATTTTTTGCATTACCAATTCCCACTGTAGCAACAGGAATTTGTGGTGGCATTTGAACAATTGAAAGCAAAGAATCCATTCCACCAAGACCATTTGATTTTTCAGAAATACATTCAAGTGGAACTCCAATTACAGGAAGAGTTGTTTCACCCGCAATTACACCAGGCAACGCCGCAGCCAAACCAGCTCCAGCAATAATAACTTCAAAACCGTCTTTTTCAACTTGTTCAACAGTTTCTTTTAATAAAGCACCAGCTCTGTGAGCCGAAATAATAAAAGCTTTGTATTCTACACCAAATTCTTTAAGAATATCAGCAGCTTTTTTCATTGTGTTTGTGTCGGATTTTGATCCAAAAAAAATTGCAACTTTCATAAGATATTTATACCAAAAAATAGCAAATAATTAAAGTATAATGCTTAAAAGCAACAAATTTTCTCAAGTTTAATTTTAATTTTCCGAAATCTATAGTATAGGAAAAAGGTGATTTTATGATTTCGTCATTGGGAAATATGAATGCATTTACATACAGCACAATCTCTTCGGCAGGAACAGGAAAACTCTATGTTCCGGTAAGTCAAAATTCACTTTTATATTCCCATTTTTCTCATGTTTCTGGTGTTGTAACAAAAAATGATCAAAGCGGAGTTTCTATTAGTAAAATTAGAATTTTAAATTCCCTAATTGAAAATCTTACAAATGCAAAAACTGCAAGTGTTGAAAAAGAAAAAATTACACATATGTCAGACGAACAAGTTGATGTTTTAATTCAAAAATATCAAAAACAAATTCAACAAGCAGCAACTTCGCAATATTTAATTCCAGGTTCCCAAATTCAAGCGGGATTAATTTTTTCTTTTGACGCGTAAAATTAATTTTTAAACCACACCACAATAAACAATTATCTTTAATATTATTCATTTCTACTATATAATTAACGCTATGAATTTTGTTGTTAATTTTACAAATCCCTTTGTTTTAATTTTTATTGCAGGAACAATAATCACTTTTTTAATTAACCATTTTTTAGAGTTTATTGATTTTAGAGCCAGAAAAATCAACGGAGGAAAACTTCCCATAGAATTGCAAGATATTTCACTTGCAAAAGAATCTTTTGACACAAACAAATTAAAAAACATTTGCCAATACGAAAACGCAAAGTATTTTTTATGGATTCCTTCTTCAATTTGTTCGTTAATTTTATCTTTATCACTAATTTTATTTGGATTTTACCCTTTTATTTTTGATTTAGTTTGTAAAATTGCAGGTTTTCCACACTCAATTCTTTCTAGTTTTTTATGTTTCTTTTTATTTATGATTTTTTCTTCTATTCCCGAAGAAATTTTAAGCATTCCATTTAGCTTAATCAAACAATTCAAATTAGAAAAAAAATTTGGATTCAACACAATGACCATAAAGCTTTGGATTTCTGATTTTATAAAAGATTTAATCATTTCATCAATTTTGGCAGCTTTATTATCTTTTGTAGCTTCTATTTTCTTTGTAAAATGCACAAATTCCTGGTGGTTCATTTTAGCTACAGTAATGATAGCCTTTACATTTTTAATGCAAGTAATTTACCCAAAATTTATTGCCCCACTTTTTAATAAATTTACCCCTTTAGAAGAAGGTTCTTTAAAAGAAAAAATCACAAATCTTTTAAAATCTTCAGGATTCGTTTCTGACGGACTATTTATAATGGACGCCTCAAAACGAAGCAATCATTCAAACGCATATTTTACAGGATTTGGAAAATCAAAAAGAATTGTTTTGTACGACACCTTAGTAAAAAGTCTTACAGAAGACGAACTTGTAGCAGTTCTAGGTCATGAACTTGGTCACTTTAAATTAAAACACATTTTAAAACGACTAATTTTTGTAATTCCGTTAGAATTTGTGTTAATGTTTGTTCTATATAAAATAGCACAATTTGTTCAACTTTATTCAGGTTTTGGATTTTCTTCAATTACACCAGAAAATGTAGGACAAGTTCAATTTATTGGATTATTTTTGGCAATCACAATTTACGGATCAATTTCTGAATTAATTTCTCCATTCACTTCCTTTAGTTCAAGAAAACACGAGTATCAGGCAGATGAATACGCAGCAAAAATAACAGGAAATCCAATGGATTTAATTAACGCATTAATCAAATTAAACAGTGAAAATCTTTCTGAATTAATTCCACCAAAAATTTACGTATTCTGGAATTATTCCCACCCAACAATTGTAGAACGCACTGTTGCCTTAAAAAAAATGATAAATCCAGGAGAAAATAAATGATTACGTTAAAAGAATTAGCAGCACGATGCAATGTTTCCATTGCAACTGTTTCAAATATTTTAAACGGAAAATCTAACGTAGGCGAAGAAACAAGACAAAGGATTTTACAAGTTATTAAAGAAACTGGTTATAGACCAAATATTATGGCAAGAGGTCTTAGAGCAACAAAAACAAAAACCATTGGTCTTATTGTAGAAGACTTAACTGCTTTTAGTTCTCCTTGGATAATTGAATGAATTATGTCTATTCTAGAAGAAAAAGATTATCGTGTTGTTTTAGAAAACCTTAGATTATATACAAAACACGTTGATTGTTGGGATAACAAAGAAAAATTTTCACACATAATCAATACAGCAATAAATCAAATGATTTCCATAAAAGTAGATGGAATTATTTACATTGCCGGACACGCAAGAAACATTTATATAGAAACAAATAAATTTGACATTCCTTTTGTAATGACCTATGCTTTTCCAGAAAACAAAGACATTCAAAGTGTTAATATTGATGATTTAACTTCGGCAATGCAAATGACAGAAACATTAATCAAAAATGGAAAAAAGAAAATTGCAATTGTTGCCGGAAAAGAAGACAATCTTCATACTCAAATTCGCTTGCAAGGATGTAAAAAAACTTTAGAAAAACACAACATTGCGTTCAACAATGATTTAGTTGTATATGCAGATTGGGAGCG
>JAFXDY010000050.1 GCA_017521105.1 Treponema sp. | reverse complement strand
CGAAGGAAAGCGAATCTGAAAAGTGCGCCGAACTTTGTTTGTCAAATGGTGGCAGCGTAGCGAACCATTTGACCTAAATCAACATTCCTTAAAAGTTCGATAGCATCTTTTACAGTTCGCTTGACTGGGAGCGTCTCAACGCCATTGTAGTTTTTGTATCAAATAGTGTTTAAAACAAACCTACTATTTTTTAAACACACAAATTAAATTGTCTGTATCTTCTGAATAGGAAGCTCCATTAAAGTCACTAAAAAAGTTTACAGAAGAAAAACCAAGTTCGTTAGAAATACTTGTAAACGTATCTTTAGAAATTGGCCAAACTTCTTCATTTTTTACTTTTTCAATAACAGTATCATTTGTGGTAACAATATTTTGAAAAAGTCTATAAGAGGCAGTTTTTTTATCTTTGATTATTGTTGTGTAAAGTGAACCTCGGCAACTTTCTCTAGTTGGCATTTGAATTGAATCTTCTTCAAAGTTTAGTTTTGCAAAGTTTACAACTTCAATCACAACATATCCATTTTCTTTTAATATCATTTTTGAATCAAAAAGAAACTTTTTAATAAGAGTTAAATCTTTCATAAAAATAACTCTGCTATCAAGACAAAAAATTAAATCTACAAATTGTTTTCCAAAATATCTGCCAATGTCAATTGGTTCAATGTTAAACACATTTAATTTATTAGTAGAAAAAGATTTTCGTTTATTAATAAGGTTTGTGAATGATGTATATCTGTCTGTGGCAATAACTTCGTGTTTTTCAGCAAGTTTTTCGGCCAAAACACCAGCCCCAGCTTCAATGTTTAAAATTTTTACAGGCTGTTGAAGAGGTCCTACAAGTCGTTCAATAAATTCAACTTGATTTTCGGTTGTTGGAAAAAACTCTGAATAATAGTCTAAAGTTTGATTAATTATTGTCATATTTATAGTATAAATTATAAGTCCATTTTTTCAAGAGAAAGGTACAAAAATCTAATTTATTTTCCAACGATTGTTGCTGTCTTGATAAAATCTTTTTGCATTTACTTCCAAAAGTCTTCCATCTTCACCAAACATTTTAATCATAGAAGTTAAAAGGTTTACTTCTGTAATTTTAAAGTTTGTTCCATCGTAGTGAATGTTTATTCCTTCTTGAGGAAGTTTTTTTCTTGCTTCGTTGTACCAGTCATATTCGTAAGAAAGACAACAAAGAAGTCTTCCACATTGTCCAGAAATTTTCATTGAATTTAAAGAAAGGTTTTGGTCTTTTGCCATTTTAATAGAAACTGGGCGAAGTTTATCAGAAACTGAATGACAACAGAAAGGACGCCCACAAACTCCAAGACCACCTGTAATTCTTGCTTCATCTCTTACGCCAATTTGACGCAATTCAATGCGCATTTTAAACACAGAAACTAAATCTTTTACTAATTCTCTAAAATCAACCCTGTTATCTGAACTAAAGAAAAATAACGCTTTTGGTTCTTCAAACAAAAAGTGAGTTGTTATTAATTTCATATCTAATTTGTGAGCGGCAACTTTTTCCTTAAAAATTGGAAAAGCTTCTTTTTCTTTTTTGATTAGTTCTTCTCTTTTTGCTAAATCTTCTTTTGTAACTTTTCTGTCTATTGTTACAATGTCTGATTGTTTAATTCCAATTGGTTTTTCTACAGGTCCAAGAACTTGTGCTAAGTCTTTACCGTAACGTGTTGGAATAACAACAAAAATTCCAGATTCAAGTTTTGAATTGTCTGGCATTTTTGCATATATTGTTTCGCTAGAATAGTCTAATTTTAATTGATATAGAGGATAATCAAAAACAAGGTTTTCAGTTTCAATTACTTCTATGTCATTATCTTCTAATGCTGCAAGATTTTCTGCTTCGTTGTCTATGTTGTTTACAAATAAATCACTCATAATATTTTCCGTTTATAATATATATTTTATTCCGATAAAAAGTCTATAATCAAGCCTTTTATTTCGTTCATTTGTGCTAATGTTTTAAAGTTATCTTGTTGATTCATTAACATATCTCTTGTTAATGCGTCAAGTTTTTGATTAATCGTATTAATTTTTACTTTTTTGATTTCTAAAGTTGGTGGCAAACTGTAATTAGAAAAAGAGTTTTGCATAGAAGCTCTTGGTTTTCGTAATTTTCTGGCTTGTACCGAAACTTCAAAATTATTTAGCACAACAAATCTAACAAATTGTTGTACAGCATTTTTAAATTCAATAATGCTTTCTGGCGATTGAGTTTCTGCAAATTTATCCCCAAGAAGATCAACTTGATCTTTTAAATAAAGTGCGGCATCTTCTACCGATAAATTTGCAATTTCAGAAGGAAAGCCCTGTAATTCAAATTCAGAAACTTCGCTGTTTTTAAGAATATCACTAAATTTTACTTTTGACGAAGAAATTTTTTCTTTTTTTTCATTTTTTGCAGCCCTATTTGCTGCATTTTGTAGACCAGAAAAATAAAAAGATGAACCTAAAGGATTAATTTCACTCATTAAAGAGAAACCTTATCAATAATTGCCCGAGATTGTAAGTATTTTGAAGTTGCCACTTTATAATCTTCATCATTACTAATAGAAATACATTTTCCATTAATTAAAGCAGAATCTTCAATTTGAACTTTGTGGGCCAGAACATCACCAATAACAACAGATTTTGTTAATACTTTAATGTTTTCGTCGGCAAAAATGTTTCCTAAGATAATTCCGCCAACAATTACCGATTTTGCATTTATGTTACCACGAATACGGGCGTTTTCACCAATAATTACATTTCCGTCTGTTTCAAGGTTACCATCAATATCGCCATCAACGCGAACAAAACCATTTACCTTAATGTTCCCTTTGATTGCAGAACCGTTTCCAATGATTGTGTTAATAGAAATGTCATCTATACGAAGTGCCATAAAAACCTATTTTGCTAATTTAATATTAATATATTTTGCAGGGTCTACAACGTCAGATCCAATATGAACTTCGTAGTGAAGGTGAGGACCTGTAGACATACCTGTGTTACCGATTGTTCCAATAACTTCACCTTGTTCAACTGTTTGACCTTTTTTTACTCTTACAGAATCAAGGTGGGCATATCTAGTGTATGTTCCGTGTTTATGTTTAATGATAATGTAATTACCAAAACTACTATCAAAAGTTACAGTTACAACTTGTCCAGATGCTGTTGCCAAAACCGCATCACCAGATCTCCATGTAGAGAAGTCTAATCCTTTGTGAATATACCAAGTTCCATAAATTGGGTGAGTGTTTGGTCCAAAAGCCATAGAAATATGATAGTTAGGATTTCTTACAGGACAAATACTTGGAATTTCTTTGAACAAATCTTGTTGTGTTTTAAGCATTTTTCCAATTTGTTCAATTGGCTCAACAGCACCTTCTAGGTAAGAAGTTAATTCTTGAATATCTACAACTTCTGGTGAAGAACCATTACTAATATTTTTTGTACTAAACAAAGAAGCTAAGTCGCTGTTAGAAACAGAAGATTGATTGTTTTGTTCAACTTGTGTAATTCCCAAAAGCGAAAGCGCATCCGATAAAGAAACTTGGAATCTTTTTGCAGCTTGGAATAAGTTTGTGTTTTCATCTCTTAATTCATCTAAGCTTGCAAGAGTTTCTCTGTTTTGTTCTAGTAATGTTGAAATTTCTTTGTTTGTGCTAAGTGCCTTTTTGTTATAGTAGAAAAATGAAAAGATAATTCCTGCAATAAGAATTACACCTAACGATAAGGCAAATAAGTTTGTTTGAAAGTTGATTACTTTTGTTTGAGAATGGGGAACAATCATTACTGTAAGTTTATTATCAAAAACTTTAAATACTTTTACAAAAAAAGAACCAATAGATTTAAGAAATGAACCAAAACCTTTTGATACATTTGAAGCGAATCTTTTTTCAATTTTTTTAAAAGCTTTTTGTGTTTTTGGCAATTAGTCTACCCCATAAAAGACAATTATTTAAAATTATATCATAGGAACTTATTTATTGTCAAATATACTGAACCTTTCAAAAAAGGGCAAAACAGAAATTCAGATAAAACACCTATGATTTCTTTTAATTTTGTAACAAAAAATAAAAGTTGTGGTTTTATCATTGACGATAAAAAAATCCTATGTTATCTTTATCGAAGGATATTAGTTGTTTATTAATTGAATTTTTCAATTAATTTTTCTCATAAAAATAAGGGGCTTTTTTCGGTCTCTTATATTTTTTAACATTTGATGTTAAGAATCCTTTTTTATTTTAATAGGAGTAAGAATATGAAATTTTTTGATACACATGCTCACATTGGTTTAATTTATGATAATCCAATTGAACAATTAAGAGTTATTCAACAAGCAAAACAAGCTGGTGTTCAACGAATAATCAGTATTAATAATAGTTTGCACGACTTTGAAAAAGTTTATAAAAATATAAAATCGGTTCCTGGTATTTACCATGCTGTTGGTGTTGCGCCATCTGAAGTAACAAATCCTGGTGCAGATTGGATTGCTACAATAGAAAAAAATCTTGAATTGCCAAATGTTGTTGCAGTTGGTGAAACAGGTTTGGATTATTACAAACAATTTGGAGATAAACGTTCTCAAATTGAATTATTCATTACTCAATTGGAAATTGCACAAAAACACAATCTTCCTGTAATTATTCATAACAGAGATGCTGGAAATGATTTGTATGATGTATTAACAGAAAGAATGCCAGATGCTGGAGCAATTTTGCACTGTTATTCAGAAAATGCTGAATATGCAAAAAGATGTTTAGATAAAAATATTTGGTTCAGTTTTGCTGGAAATTTAACATATCGCAATGCAAGAAATCTTCACGAAACTGTATTAAATATTCCAGTTGAAAGAATCTTAATTGAAACTGAAAGTCCATTTATGATTCCTGCTGAATTTAGAGAAAGAAAAAGAACTATGCCAGCATATCTTCCTTCTACAGCAAAGTTCCTTTCAGAAATGTTAGATATGGATTTAGAAGCATTAAGCGAACAACTTTGGACAAACAGTTGTAAAGCATTCAATATTCCAGAATAGACTATGGCATTGTATCATCCAGTAAAAATAGGAAATATTGAACTTAAAGGAAATCTCTTTTTGGCACCAGTTGCTGGGTACAGCGATTCGGCATTTCGTTCTGTTTGTATTGAAAATGGTGCGTGTTTTACTTACACAGAAATGGTAAGTGCCGAAGCTTTAGTTCGCAAAAATATCAAAACAGAAACTTTGATGGCTAGAGCTTTTAATGAAAAAGCGTACGCTGTTCAAATTTTTGGTGGCGAATGCGATTCAATGAAAGAAGCTACACATATTGTTTTGGAAAAAACTAATTGTGAGTGTATTGATATAAATTGTGGCTGCCCTGTAGCAAAAATTGTAAAATCTGGAGCTGGTTCTGTTTTAACAAAGGAACCTGAACTTTTGTATAAAATTGCTAAAGCTGTTGTAGAAGCCGCTGGTGGAGAGCCAAAAGATGGTGGAGTTCCTGTTACAGTAAAAATCCGTTCTGGATGGGATAAAAAAAGCATTACTTGGAAAGAAGCTGCACAAGCGGCGTTAGATGCTGGTGTTAGTGCAATTACAATTCATCCAAGAACAAGAGCCCAAGGTTATGAAGGATTATCTGACTGGGGCATAATGAAAGAACTTGTGGAATTTATTGATGGCAGAATTCCTGTTTTTGGTTCTGGAGATTTGTTTAAGCCAGAAGACGCAAAACGAATGTTGGAACAAACTGGTGTTGATGGCGTAATGTTTGCCCGTGGAGCTATGGGAAATCCTTTTATTTTTAAAGATGCCACATCATTATTAACAACTGGAGAATACGAACCTGTTCCTGTTGAATATAGAATTAAAACTGGTTTTGCAGAACTAGAAAGACTTGTAAAAGAAACAAACGAAAAACATGCTTGCATGGAAATGCGCAAACGATTTGCCGCATATTCAAAAGGAATTCAAAACGGAGCTGCTTTGCGAGCTCAAATTGTTCATGCAAGTACAGTAAAAGACTATACCGACATATTTTCTTCATTGCTAAAATAGTACCTTTCTGATATAATTAATAAAAATAAGGTGGGGTATGGGACTCTTTCAAGCTATTTCTGAGTTTTTTGAGTCGATTTTTAAAAAATCATCTCCAGAGGTTCAGAAAAAACAACAACTAAAAAAGTTAGAACAAGAAATCAGAGAATTTCAACCTTCTATCTGTAAAAATGGTTTTTTGCAACCAAACTTTGGCGAAGCTCTTTATACAATTTACAAACACACAAAACCATTAGACAATTTATTTTCTCAAACTGTAAGTCCTATAGATTTACCAAGACAACATAGGTTTGAAGCCCAATTAATTATGACAGGTTATTCAATAGAAAGTCAGAACATAATAGAGGGACTTTCTTTTGAAAATAGAAAAAATGATGTTTTGGCCGAAAAAAACAATGTAGACAGAGTTTATATTCATCAAAAATCTCAATTTGAAAAAATCCTTAAAGAATTAAATTCTCCAACTTTTAAAAAAATGGACGCAGATATTCTTTTGTTAAGAAGATTTGTTGAATTTTGTAGATATAATTTTGTTACTTTTTTGCAAGTTTTTGATTCTTCGTTTATTTCTTCAGATTTAGGATATACGCCAAGCTATAATGAAGTACCAATTCAAAAAGCGCAAAATTTATTGGAAGATTTATATTATCAAACTGCAGATTTGTCTATTAATATGACAATGGCAAATGAGATTTTGGCCTTGGCCCAACTAAGAAAGGGATACGAAATTTCAGAAGAAGAAAAAAATAATATAATGGGAAACCTTAAAAAAATTAATTTTGTTCTTAAAAAAGTTTTGCCACCAGAAAAATTAAAGACATTAATCAGATATTGTAAAGAAGATTTGTTATACGAACCAGAAAAAGCAATTTATACAGGTTCTCCAAGACAAGAATTTGCTCAAATGTTGCAAACTCGTTTTGACGCAGACGAGCAAAGAATTAAATCAGAAATCCAAGATGAACAAATTACAGAAGAATTAACAGTGTTGTTTGATAATATTCCGCTGGAAAATGTTTTTGGTTATGATATTGAACATAATTCAATGTTGCAAAGTGAAACATCTCTTTCTTTTATGTGGGTTTTGCCTTTTAGAATTCTAAAAACATTTGTAAAAAATTATGTACCTTCAATTGTAAAAGCATTATTAAATGATCTTGTTATAGAAGGCTTTTTTAATAATCCAACATATAAAACTAATTTTTCTGCGGCTGTTTTTTCTGTTATTAATTTAGATTCAGTTTTAGAAGAATTTGAAGGAACTTTTAAAGCTGGGCAAAGAAATAATATTGCTATTTTGGAAAGTTATATTAAAGACAGTAAAAAAGACAAAGATTTCTATCTTAAATTAGAAAAAATGGTAATAACAATAAACAATGATGTTCATAAAATTCTTCAAACTGAAGTTGGAAATTTATTTACTTTGTATAAATATTTAGGCGAATTACTTGCAGATGCAAAAAAACCGTCTAGTGAAATTATATCAAATTTGAAGGTATTAATGATGTCTTCTAGAAATAGAGATAATACGAACTTTTTGGAGCAACGATACGCTAATTGGAAATTCTTTTTTGATATAATGAAAAATTATGTTATTATTAATAATAATGTGGAGATTCATTCGTGAGTAAACAGAAAAATTTAAAAAAGAATAAACCATCTCATTTAATTGATGACATGGAATTAGTTCGTTCTCAAGCTCAAATTGAACAAGCCGTACATTTTGAAAAACGTATCTACGATTTAGAGCAACTTTTAGATATTGCAAAATCATTTTCTGAAAACCTTGAAATTAATAATCTTCTTGAAGCTATTGTTTATATTTGTATGGCTCAAATGCATGTTCTTGGAGCAGAAATTTTTGTTCGTGATTTAATTTCAAATGATAGACTTTTTTTGGAAACATCAAAAACAGAAGTACCGAATGAAGAACTTCCTTCTATTTCTATGGAATCTTCAATTGTTTCAAAGCTACTTGAATTTCAAAAACCAATTACAATGGAAGAACTAAAAAAACAGACTAAAAATTCTCCAGATTTATCAGTTATAGACGAATTATCTCCAACTTTAATAGTTCCATTGTTACAAAAAAACAGATTAAATGGAATTTTGGTTTTACAGGAACGAATTGCAATAGAAAATGATATTTCGTACACCGATTATGAAAAAGAATTAATTATGTCTATTGCTTCTTTGGCTTCTGTTGCAATTAATAATGCTTCCTTATTAGAAAAGTCTTCTACAGACATGATGACACATTTAAAACTAAAGTATTATTTTTTCACTTTGCTTACAGATGCTTTGGATACAGCTATGTTGCAAAAAACAAATCTTTCAATTTTGATGTTTGATATAGATTTCTTTAAAAAGTTTAATGATACTTATGGTCATGAATGTGGCGATTTTGTATTAACAAAAGTTGCAGAACTAATTAAAGGAAGTCTTCGAGAAAACGATGTTGCTTGTCGTTATGGTGGTGAAGAATTTACAGTTATGTTAAAAGGTGCTGGTAAAGAAGAAGCTTCAATTGTTGCAGAACGAATAAGACAAACAATTGATGAATATGATTTTGTTTATAATGACCAACACCTTCATGTTACAATTTCTGGTGGAGTTTCTGTTTTTGATTCTTCTAAAAATCCAGTAACTTTGTCTAATGTTCTTGTAAACCAAGCTGATAGCGTTTTGTACGAATCTAAACAGAATGGAAGAAACAGAATTACAGTCTTTAAGGCAAAAAAATAATGAAAAATAGAAATTTTTTAAGAAGACCTTTTACTTATTCTTACAATAGATACACACTTATCCTTATTCTTCTTAATGTTCTTATATTTTATGCAAGACGCTTTTTTCAGAATATAGATATATATTTTCCGCTAAATTCAATTGCAATTGCTCGTTACAAAATGTATTGGCAATTTGTTACTTATATGTTTATGCACGGGAATTTGTCTCATTTGTTTTTTAATATGTTGGGGCTATTAATTTTTGGAACACAGGTTGAAAAAACAATTGGCTCAAAAGAATTCTTGATGTTCTATTTTGTAACAGGGGCATTAAGTGGAGTGCTGTCTTATTTTTATTATTATTTTACGGGGCAAAACGCAACTTTAGTTGGTGCCAGCGGATTAGTTTATGCAGTTTTATATGCTTATGCAGTTTTATATCCTAGATCAACTTTCTTTTTTTGGGGAATTATTCCGATACCTGCGCCAGTTTTAGTTGTTATATATACAGTAATTGAGTTGGGAAGCCAAATTTTTACAGTTTCTAATGTTGCACACTATACTCACTTATTTGGGTTCTTTACAGCTTGGTTGTATTTTGTAGTTAGAATGGGAATTCATCCTATAAAAGTATGGAAAAACGCTTACAAATAATTATTTTTTTTCATTTATTTTTGTTTTCTCTATTTGCTCAAACGCCTTCCGTAAAAGAGCATATTAGAATTCCTTTGTGGGCAGAAGTTGATGCATATCCAGAATTGATGCAAGAAGAGGGTTTTGATGCCGAAAAATATCCAATTCAAAAAATAAAGGAAGTTGCACCGTTTTTGATTTCTGGAATGGTTTATGGTTGGGATTTTGTTTATACACCTTCTGATAAAGCTAGAAATGTAGAAGAATATTTTGAAATTCAAGAAAAAAAATTGTCGGAGGCAGAAATTTACGGAATATCATATTCTTCTGCTTGGGTAGAAAATGAAAGACTAAATTGTTGGTGTGAATATACTAGAACTCCTTTTCAAGTTCATAATTATAATTTATGGGCTTCAATTCAAAATCCTGTAATTCACGGTTATGGATACGGGAATGTAAGTGATGGTTTTGATGGAATTGTAGCTGCAGCAAAAGATGCTTTAAAAAATGCTGTTCGGGAACATTACAGAGCAAAAATAAAAAATAAACCAAAAGAAATTACAGGCTCTGTCTTAATAAGAAAAGAACCATTAATTGGAATTGATGAAGGTAGATATACAATAAAACTTGATTTTTTCTTGGAATATGATACAATAATTAATTATAATGTGTATTAGTAGGGTACATGTGGGGGTTTCAATATGAAAAAACTAATTACTTTTATTTTTTGTGGATTTGCATTTATCGCTGGAACGTTTGCACAACCAATGGCAGATGTAGACAATATCTTAAATGAAGGTAAATTCGATTCGGAGAAGACAAAACTTGAAGTAATCATTCCGGAAGAACAGCACGTTACAGACAAAAACGCAGATGTTAAAATTGAGTATTTTCCTTTGTATGATGAAGTTCGTATTTATTATACAACTTTATTAGTAACATACGATAGAGGAGAAGCAATGAATACAGTTTTGGCTTGTTTACAAGATTTCCAAACTCGTTTTAGTGCTGACAAAGACTATCACTATTCAGAAGAAGATGGTATTGGAACAAAAAAAAGTTTTGCATATTATCGTTCATATAGTTATTTGAAACCAGATAGAGAAAGAGTTTTTAAAGATGATAGAGGTCAAAGAAAAGCTCAATACATATCTCATGTAAAATTTAACAAATAGGTATTTTTATTTTATGTAAAATATTGTATAATATGGCCGTGTCTTCAAAAAAGGAAGACCGGCTATTTTTTTTTAATCATAAAAAATTTACTAAAAGATTTTATATATAAAAGGTAAAAAAAATGGATATTAAAAACATTATCAAAAATCTTCACCCACTTGAAATTAAAGTTTTATTAAATTATTCAAGTAAAGATGAACTTACATCAGAAAAACTTCAAAAAGAATTAGATTACAAAGAAGGTCATGCTAACCAAGCGTTTTCTTGGCTTGCTGGTAAAGAATTATTAAAAGAAACAAAGCGTGTTCCACATACATATTATGAAATTACAGAAATGGGTAAAGCACTTTCAGAAACTGGAACTGTTGAAGAACGCATGGTTTCTTACTTAAAAGATAATGGTGCAAAACTTATGCCAGAAGTTGCAGCAGGTCTTGGACTTGAACAAAAAGATGTTGGTTCTGCTTTTGGTCCATTGGTAAAAGAAGGCGTTCTTAAAATGAATGCAGAAAAGAAAGTTGAATATACAGGGGCTGCTTTACCAGAAAGAATTACTGTTACTTCTGATTTGCTTAAAAAGGCTTGTGGTGCAGAAAACGGATTATTAAATAAAGATGATTTGTCTGCTGCTGAAGTTGAAACAATGAATGGGCTTGCAAAAAAACGTGGTGCAACAGATGCTCCGTTCAAAATGATTGAAAGAGAAACTGTATATTTCCAATTGGAAGCTTGTGCTGCGGAAGTTGCAGAAGAACTTAAAAAAGCTGGAATTACAGGAAACGAAATTGGTGAAATTACACCAAAAATGCTTGCAAGTGGAGAATGGAAGAACGGAACTTTCCGTGGATACAACATTGCAATTCCTCCTGCAAGAATTATTCCAGGAAGAACAAATCCTTATGTTCAGTTCCTTGAATCTGTAAAAGATAAACTTACTTCTTTAGGTTTCCAAGAATTTGATGGTCCTCTTGTAGAAACAGAATTCTGGAATGGTGATGCGTTGTTTATGCCTCAGTTCCATGCGGCTCGCGATATTCATGACGTTTACCGTTTGAAAAATCCTACACACGCAAAATCAATTGAAGAACCATATTTGAGTAATGTAAAAGCTGTTCACGAAAACGGTGGAAACACTGGTAGCCGTGGATGGAACTATTGTTTTGATAATGAATTTACACGTCGTTTAATTTTAAGAAGCCAGGGTACAGTTTTGTCTGCTCACCAACTTCATAAAGCAGAGATTCCTGGAAAATATTTTGGTATTGCAAGATGTTTCCGTTATGACAAGGTTGACGCAACACACCTTTCAGACTTTTATCAAACAGAAGGTATTATTGCTGGTAATGATGTTACTTTACGTGACCTTTTGGGTATGCTTGAAATGTTTGCTGTTGAAATTGCTGGTGCTACAGAAGTTAAATATGTTCCTGGATACTTCCCATTTACAGAACCTTCAATTGAAGTTCACATTAAACACCCAGTTTTAGGTTGGTTTGAACTTGGTGGTTCGGGAATTTTCCGTCCAGAAGTTACAAAAGCGATGGGAATTGATTGTCCTGTTCTTGCTTGGGGAATTGGTATTGACCGTATGGCTTTGATGGCTCTTGGATTAAATGACTTGCGCCAATTGTTCTGTGAAGATATTGAACAAGTTCGTTTAAGAAAAGCTAAATTCTAATCTATTGTAATTAGATTATGGGGCTAAAATGCTAAAAACTTTTAGCCCTAATTTTTTTTAACAATATAATCAGTAATATTCAATTTTTCTAATTTTTTTTGTAGTTTTTGAACATTTTCTCCAGGTACATTTTTTATTACAACTCTTACAATCCCTGTAGATTTTGAAGTTTGAAACACTACATTTTCTATATCATTTTTTAATAGCAGTTGTGCTGTTTTATTTGCACTTTCTTTTGTAGAAAAAGCTCCCACTTGAATGTTGTAATTTTGATTTTTATTAATTGTGATTTTGTGATTATGTGAAGAAGGTTTTTCTTGAATTTTCACTTGATTTGGAAATCTTTTTGCCATCATTTGGGCGGCTTTGTTTGCAGTTTGAACGCTTAATTTGGTATTAGGACCTTTTTTTACAATTTCTAATTTTACTTTTGTTGTTCCAGATTTTATCATGCCAAGTTCTGCTGCTGCTTTTTTTGAAAGATCAATTTCTCTGTTTGGAACAAATGGGCCTCTGTCGTTTACACGAACATTTACAGTTTTTCCATTTGCAAGATTTGTTACTTTAAGGATTGTGTCAAAAGGTAAAGATTTGTGTGCACAAGTTAAAGAATACATATTAAAAGTTTCACCATTGGAAGTTTTTTTTCCGTGAAAATCTTCTGCGTAAAAAGAAGCTGTTACATTTGATTTGTATAATTCTTTGTATAATTCTAAAGCACATAAATTAAAGATGAATAATGAAAATGTAAGAATAAATAATAGTTTCTTCATAAAAGAATTATCGGAAAAAAATTTTAAAAAATGAATTATTATAATCGTTTTTCCAGGACTTCTGGATTTTGATTTGTGTTTCTTGCATGTTCAATTAGCCAATTTTTGATACAATCTTGCCATTTATTTTCATAAATATGTTCTAAGAAAGATCGTTCATACATGTATTTAAAATATTCTTGAATTTCTTTTTTTACTTCTGGCTGAATTTCTGGAGTGTTTTCGAAAAGTGATGACATAAAAAAATCTGCGTCGTGAACAGAAAAAAAGTTTTTATTCATTGTTGAAGAAAGCATATATAAAGCGATAGGAATACAATTTACGCTGTGTTGTTTTACAAATAATACGCTTTCTGTAATTTTTATTCCTTCTTGTAATAATTCATTTTCATAAAAATTTGTTTCATTTTTATCTAAAAGATTTAATTTAAAAAAGTTTTTAAACCATGCATAAGTTCCGGCGGCAATTGTTACATGCAAACTTGGAACACAAAGTAGGTGAGGATCTGCTGCATGAATAGTTTTGAATTCTTTTCCTACTTTGTAATTTGGACGATTTGTAGTTGTCATACAAAATCTGTAAATGGTTGCCGCATTTTTATACATTTTTGAAATAAAGTCTAAGTATTCATTTAAATATGGTGAAGCGTTTTTGTATCCCATTCGTTTTGTTAGCATTACGGTTGGTTTTAAAAAATAAGGTATAAAATTAATATATGTTTTTACTTTTGAAGGATCAAAAGGAATTTTTTCATCTAAATCAGTATCAACAAAAATAACAGGTCTTTTTGTTATTTTGAATTTTTGCAGTGTTTGTAAAATAAAAAAATCCCAAAGAACTGTATAAACAAGTTTCCACCCTTTTTTTGCTGTTCTAAAACGAAACAATAAACTAAACCAAGGATGTACACTTGAATAAGAAGAAATAGGTTTTATTTGTTGAATAGTTTTTGCATTTTTCATTTTATATTTGAGCTTCCTTATGCAAAAAATCTAATTTTGAAAGTCTTTGTCTATCTGGTGTAATGCAAAGATTTTTTTCTTGAGTTGGAAGAACAAGTCCCTTTGGACCATTTTTTGCACGGCGCAAATATTTTACGTGGGTGTAATATAAATCAGTTTTTCCCGCATTTCTAGCTTTAGAGTAATATACCGCTAAATTTCCCGCATCTAACAAAATATCTAAAGGAACCGTTTTGTTTTTTTGAGCTTTAATAAAAACATATCCACCAGGAAAATCTCTAACATGAAGCCACATATCTTCACCACGCACGTGCCGACGCAAAAGTTCATCATTTTCATTGGCATCACGACCAACATAAATTGTCCAACCATTTACAACATATTCCAAACCTGGATGAGATTTTTTTTGCTTTTGCTTTGGTGTTGTGTCTTTGCGTAAAAGTTGTTCAATTTTTACAGGATTTGGCTCATTTTTTATTTCTTCGTAAAGTGCGTTTAATTTTTCAATTTGTTTTTTTGCAATCTCAATATCGTGTTCAATTTCTTCGCTACCAGAAACAGCTTTTTTGTAATTTTTGTAATAATCTGCGGCGTTTTCCTGTGCTGATTTTTTGGGATTAATTACAAGACGAACTGTTTTTCCAGTTTCGTAATCTTCACATTCCAAAAAATTTGAATCTTCAGAAATTAAATGTCCGTAAGCCAAAATTAAATCGCCTTGATGTTTTAAACTATCTGCATTTTTAAAACTTTCTTTTTTTTGCAAAAGATTATTCAAAGCATTTTCTTTTTTGCTTAAATTTGAGTTATACCATTTTTCAGCTTTTTCTAGTAAAGCTTCACGAGAAAGACTTTGTGCAAATTCACCGTACCAAAAATCAATATATTCATTAAAAGATTTTGCAACCCACTCAGGATTATTTTGATTTACATGCTGATTTTCCCATTGGCGAACAGGAAACTTTTGTAAAGAATCTTCATATTTTTCTTGAATTACAGCAGGAGGAATAAAAGTTTCACCTTTTACTTCGTAGCGTTCAGGACGCCGGAACATTGAATCTAAAACTAAATCATTTTGATCACATAGAATAACGTTAGCGGCATTGTTCCAAAGACGAATATATAAATTAAAAAATTCTGTTTCACTGTGAGAAAGTTCAAGTTTTACAACACGTTCAAGCCCAATTTGTTCAATGGAATTTATTCTACAACCTTTAATGCGAGATTTTAAAAATTCCATAAATCTAAGAGGCTTATTATTCTTTGTGATTTTTCTTCTAGTTTCGTTTAAGCGCACAGAATTTTGAGCTGTACAAATTAAAACTGTTTTTGCAGTTCCTTCTTTGTAAGTGTAAAGTGCCAAGGTATCAAATCCAGGTTGAATAATATCTTGAATAAAAGCACCTTGAATTGATAATTCTTCTAAAACTAGGTTTATCTCGTTGCAATTTAAACTCATAATATTTTATTAAATTTAATATTTTTCTGTTAAAATGTAAAGAAATGAATTTAGTATATAATATACAATTTATTATTGTAAATTATTGCGATATAATTGATACTTATGAGGAGTCTTTATGTCTGATTTAGTAAATGTAAACAACGCAAAAAATACAATTAGAATTCTTTTACCTTTAATTGATGAAGCAGAAAGAAAATTTAAAAGTGCTCGCAACTGGGGATTTTTAGATATTTTTGGTGGCGGTTTGATTGTTGATTTGTTCAAACACGGAAAATTAAATTCCGCAAGCAACACAATGAATGAAATATCATCTCATTTGCAAACACTTCAAAATCAATTAAATGGGCTTACAATTCCAACAGATTATCGTATGCAGTTTGGTTTTTCTTCTTTTGGAGATTTTTTGTTTGACGGTGCCATTTTTGACATTTACATGCAATCAAAAATTATGAGCAGTTTGGACCAAATTCGTAGTTTAAGAACTAAACTTTTGCAATTGCAAGAAATGCTTGGACGAATGTAATGTATGTAATTATTGTAATTTAAGGAACTGTTAGATTTATGAGAGAATTTAAAGTTGTTAGCGAATTTGAACCTAGTGGAGACCAGCAACAAGCCATAGATAAACTTTCTGAAGGCTTTTTGCGTGGAGATAAATTTCAAACATTAAAAGGTGTAACTGGTTCTGGAAAAACTTTTACAATGGCAAAAATTATTGAAAAAGTTCAGCGACCAACTTTAATTATTTCTCACAATAAAACACTTTCGGCCCAACTTTACCGAGAATTCAAAACTTTTTTTCCAAACAACGCCGTTGAATACTTTGTTTCTTATTATGATTATTACCAACCAGAAGCTTACGTTGCGGCCCGTGACCTTTATATTGAAAAAGATTGCGACATTAACAAAGAAATTGACCAATTAAGACTTGCCGCAACTTACAGTTTAATGGAACGCCGTGATGTAATTGTAGTTGCAACAGTTTCTTGTATTTATGGTCTTGGAATGCCAGATTTATACAAAGAAATGCGTGTTCATGTGGAAATTGGTCAAACTTTAGATACAAAATCTTTTGCAGATAAATTGATTTCACTTCAATACACAAGAAACGACAATGTTTTGGACAGAGGAAACTTTAGAATTGTTGGTGATGTAATTGAAGTTTTTCCTCCTTACATGGAAACTGACGAAGCGTACAGAATTGAACTAGATTGGGACGAAGTTGTAAGAATTAGAAGATTTCATGTATTAAACAGAGATACAACTGGCGAAATTGACGAAACAGTTTTTTATCCTGCAAAACACTTTGTTGTTCCTCACGACCAATTGCTTGTGGCAACAGATAGAATTCAAAAAGAAATGGAAGAACGGGTTGCAGAATTTCAAAAAATGGGAAAAATCATTGAAGCAGAAAGATTAAAAACTCGTACAACTTATGATATTGAAATGCTAAAAGAAATGGGAACTTGCACTGGAATTGAAAATTATTCAGGACCAATTTCTGGCAGAAAATCTGGAGAACCACCGGCAACACTTTTGCATTATTTTCCAGATGATTTTTTATGTTTGATTGATGAAGCCCACGTTTCTGTTCCACAAATTGGTGCAATGTACGAAGGAGACAGAAGCCGAAAACAAAACTTAATTGACTTTGGATTCCGTTTGCCATCTGCTTTTGATAACCGTCCGTTAAAAAAAGCAGAATTTGATGCAAAAATGAATCAAATAATTTATGTAACTGCAACTCCACGTCCACAAGAAATTGAACAAAGTACACAAGTTGTGGAACAGTTGATTCGTCCAACAGGACTTTTGGACCCAATTGTAGAAGTTAGACCTAGTGAAGGTCAAATGGAAGACATTTACAAAGAAGTAAAACTTAGAATTGAAAAAAAAGAACGCTGTTTGCTTTTAACTCTTACAAAAAAAATGGCAGAAGATTTAACAGACTATTTAACAGAATTAAACTTAAAAGTAAGATACATTCATTCGGAAATTGACACTTTTGAGCGGGTTGAAATTTTAAAACAACTTAGAACTGGCGAAATTGATATTCTTATTGGAATTAACCTTTTGCGTGAAGGAATTGACCTTCCAGAAGTAAGTTTTATTGCAATTCTTGACGCAGACAAAATTGGATTTTTACGTTCGGCAACTTCGCTCATTCAGATTATTGGGCGTGCAGCTCGTAACGAAAACGGCATGGTTGTTATGTACGCCGACCATATGAGTGCAGCAATGGAAGAATCTATAAACGAAACTAAACACCGCCGTGAAATTCAGCAAAAATATAACCAAGAACATGGAATTACCCCAAAAACAATTAAAAAAGCAGTTGAAGATATTCTTGTTCACGAAAAAGCAGACGCCGAAGACGGAGCTTCTATGAATCTTGAAGTTTTGAAAAACGGTGTTAATTTATTTAATGCTTCTGACAGAAAAAAACTTATTAAAGCTCTTCAAAAAGAAATGACAGAATGTGCCGACCGCATGGAATACGAACAAGCGGCTCTTTACCGTGATCAAATTAACGAAATTATTGAAAAGTACGGCAAATAGTTTCTTTCCAATTGTAAAAGAATGTGTTTTGTGATAATCTAAAACCAAATCCCACATATAAAGAGGTCTAATTATGCCTTATACAGAACCAACAAGTCTAGCGATTGTTGCGTGTCCTGGTGGCGAAGCTTTCGCCAATGAAGTCATAACGCACCTTAAACACATGTACAAACACCGCTTCACTTTGAAGAACGATGTTGTATCAAAGCGTTATGAGCTGAATAAAGAAGAGCTTGTGAACAAAATTAATTTGCAAAACGATTTGCAAACTAGTGATTTGTGCATAAGAGGAGCTACAAACAAATATCGTCAACCTGATTTTTTGGTAAAAACTAGGTTTTCGTATTTTGCAAATGGAGAAGTAAAAACCGAACTTCTTGAAACTGTTCGGGGAAAAGATGTCTTCATTTTCCAAGACGTTGAGAATCACGAAGTTCTTTCCCTCAACGGTGGTAAAAACAAAGTTGTAATGACAGTAAATGATCACGTTATGTCTTTGCTGGTTACAATTGATGCAGTTAGAATGGCAGGGGCAGAAAAAATCACTTTAGTTGTTCCAGCTTATCCTTACGCACGCCAACACAAACGTAAAGGACGTGAAGGTTTAACTGCAAGTCTTTTAGGTCACATCTACGAAATGCAAGGTGTTTCAAGAATTATCACTCTTGATTTGCACTCTCGCGAAATTCCAAACGCATTTTCTCGCCTGAATTTGGATAATCTTCATGCAAGTTATCAAGTTATCAGAGAATTAAGCAAAATTGTTGATTTATCTGGTAAAACTGAAGATTTAGTAATTGTTTCTCCAGACACTGGGGCAATTGATAGAAATAAATTCTACGCTTCTGGATTAAAACTTCCTTTGGCAATGATTTATAAAGAAAGAGATTATTCAATTGTTACTCAAGATGCTCATTCAACAAATATTAAATCTGTAAAATTGCTTGGTGATGTAAAAGGTAAAGTTGCTTTTATGGCAGATGACATGCTTGGAACTGGTGGAACTTTACTTAAAGCTATGGAATTCTTAAAAGAACAAGGTGCTACAAAAGTTATTTGTGCAATTTCGTTGCCTTTCTTTACAGGTAATGCAATTGAACAATTTGACGAAGCTTACAAACAAGGCTTGTTCTACCGAATTATTGGAACAAATGCAGTTTATCACGAAGAATTACTAAAACGCGAATGGTACATCAACACAGATGTTAGTGGACTTTTTGCAAACGTAATTACTCGCATTCACTACAATCAATCTTTGGGTGAATTACTTGATAACAGAAATATAATTGAAAAGGTTTTAAAACAAAGTAACAAAGAGTCTAACAAAGATGAATCTTTAAAAGATGAAGTTTGCAAGGACAACTAAAGTTTTATGACTGACTGTATTCTTGCGGCTGATATTGGAACAACATCTCTAAAAGTTGGATTAATTTCAATGAAGGGTGATTTAGTTTCTTTAGCAACCGCAAGAAATCTTCAAAAAGACGCAAGGTTTTGTGGTTCAAATTGGCTACAAACTTTGCGTTTTGCATTTAACAAATTAAAAAATAAATCTGAATGCAACATTATTGGAATGTGCGTTTCTGGGAACGGTCCTACAGTTGTAACCGAAAATGGACTTACAATTCGCTGGGATGAAGAAACTCCAATTTTAGATGATTTTTCTGAAAAAGATAATCCATTGATAAAATTTTCACTTTTTTTGCCAAAAATCTTACACTTAAAAAATAACTTTCCAAAAGAATTTGAAAAATCAAAATACATTTTTTCTGGTCCAGAATACGTTTTGTATCAACTAACCGGAAACCCAATTACAATTTTGCCCGAAAATCGCTACGAAGCTGCTTATTGGACAGATGAAGCTTTAAAAATATGCGGAATTCCAACAGAAAAAATGCCGCCTTTTGTAGAGATTGGTGATTTTGCAGGAAATCTTTTACCAGAACAAAGCAAAATGTTGGATCTTCCAAAAAATCTTCCTGTTTTTTGTGGTGGTCCAGATTTTGTAATGGCAATTATTGGTTCTGGCACAAATTCCGTTGGTGATATTGTAGATCGTTGTGGCACAAGCGAAGGAATTAACATTTGCATCAATAAACAGATTTTTGCAGAAGGATTTAGAACTTTGCCATCACCATTCCCAAATCTTTGGAATATTTCTTTGCTCATTCCAAACAGCAACAAAATGACAAAAGATGGCCGAGTTGAAGTTGCTGCAACTGGAATTAAAAAAATAAAATCAATTTTACAAGAAAATAACATTATTCTTTCTGATGTGATGGTTGTTTCTGGCGGTCAAGGGAAAGATAATTATTTAAATAAAATAAAAGCGCAAAAAATGAATCTTAAAATTGCAAAAGCAAACAATTGTGTTCACGCAGAATTGCTTGGTGATTTTTGTGCCGCATTAAAAGGCATGGGCTATTTTGATTCAATTTTGGACGCATCAAAAAAATGCATTAAAAAGGTAATTCAAAACTACTAAAATGAAAATCCATAAAATTCCACAAACTATTCAAACTTTAATTTTTGATATTGATTCCACACTTTACTCAAACAGCGCTTACGCTTACGAACAAGTTGATTGCCAAGTAAGAGAATTTGCAAAATTAAAAAATATGACTTCTGATGAGGCTCGAAAACTTGTTTTTGATTTTAGAAAAAACTTTGCCAAAGAAAATAACGGAAAAAAAATTAGCCTTGGAAATCTTTTAACAAATTTTGGCATTCCAATTGAACAAAGTGTAAAGTGGCGAAATGATTTAATGCGTCCAGAAGATTTTTTAGTTCGGGATGAAAAATTAATTTGCGAATTACAAATTTTGTCTAAAAAATATAAATTAATTTGCGTTACAAACAATCCTGTAAAACCTGCTCGAAAAACGTTGGAAGTAATTGGCATTTCTGATTTTTTTGAACACATTGTAGGATTAGACACTTGCTATAAATCTAAACCAGCCCGTGAACCTTTTGAAAAAGCCCTAGAACTAACAAAAACGGCCGCAGAAAATGCAGTTGCAATTGGCGACCGTTATGATTTAGATATTGAACTTCCCCTTCGCATGGGCATGGGTGGAATTGAAGTTTCTGGTGTAGAAGATGTGTATGGGTTGAATGTAATTTTAGGGTAAAAAAGATTCTTAATTCTTTTTCTGGATTACTTCGCCTTCGGCTCGTAATGACAAGAAGAAATATAACTCATAATGCACGTCACTGCGAGCGAAGCGTGGCAGTCCAGAAAAAAAAAAGGACGACCACCCGCACGCAACCCAAACTTTCTAGAACAACCCAGAAATGCAGCCGTTGTCGTCTACGTCAATGTTCAACGCAGCGGGAGTTTTTGGAAGTCCAGGCATTGTCATAATATCACCAGCCAAAGCAACAACAAATCCGGCACCTACATACAATTGAACATCACGAACAGGGAATGTAAATCCTTTTGGTGCGCCAATTAAAGTTGGGTCATGGCTAATTGAATTTTGAGTTTTTGCAATACAAACAGGAAGATTTTTGTAGCCAGCATCTTCAAAAGATTGCAATTTCTTTAATGCTGCAGGAGCAAAATCAACACCCTCTGCACGATAAATTTCTTTTGCAATTTTTGAAATTTTTTCTGTAAGTGGCAAATCCAATTCATAAAGTGGATGATAATTTGCTTTTCCACTTTCTGCAATTTCACAAACAGCTTTTGCTAAATCTGTAGTTCCGTTGCCACCCTTTTCCCAGCCTTCAGAAAGAACCGCTTTTGCACCAACAGAATCACAAAGCTTTTTAATAAGTTCAATTTCTTCGTCTGTATCTGTAATAAATTTATTAATTGCAACAACAGCAGGAAGCCCAAATTTTGCAATGTTTTCAATGTGAGTTTTAAGATTTTCAAAACCTTTTTCCAACGCAGCACAATCTTTTTTTGCCAAATCAGCTTTTGCAACACCACCGTGCATTTTAAGCGCCCTAATTGTAGCAACAATTACAACTGCACTTGGATTCAATCCTGCCGAACGACATTTAATATCAAGGAATTTTTCTGCACCTAAATCAGCCGCAAAACCAGCTTCTGTAACAACGTAATCTCCTGTTGCCAACGCACACAAAGTTGCATTTACACTATTACAACCGTGAGCAATATTTGCAAAAGGACCACCGTGAACAAATGCCGGATTTTTTTCCAATGTTTGAACAAGGTTTGGTTTAATTACATCTTTTAATAAAGAAGCAATTGCACCAGTACATTTTAATTGACCAAAAGTAACGTTTTCTCTTGCGTAGTTTTGTCCAATAACAATGCTGTCAATGCGTTGTTTTAATTCAGAAATAGTTTTTGAAAGACAAATAATTGCCATAATTTCTGAAGCAACAGAAATTGAAAAATGATCTTCGCGTGGCACACCTTGCAAACGTCCACCAAGACCAATTGTAATATTACGCAAAGCTCTATCATTTAAATCTACACAGCGTTTCCAAGAAATTGTACGTGGATCAATGTTTAATTCGTTTCCTTGCTGCAAGTGATTATCTATTAAAGCCGCAATCAAATTGTTTGCAATACTAATTGCGTGAATATCTCCTGTAAAATGCAAGTTAATATCTTCCATTGGAACAATTTGTGCATAACCACCGCCACAAGCTCCACCTTTTACACCAAAACAAGGTCCAAGACTTGGTTCACGCAATGCAACAACTGTTTTTTTACCAATTTTGTTAAGTCCATCTGCAAGCCCAATTGAAACTGTAGATTTTCCTTCACCAGCTGGAGTTGGAGTTACAGCTGTAACTAAAATCAATTTTCCAGGATTTGTTTTTGCTTTTTCTTGCAAAGTTTTTAATTCTGCAAAAGTAATCTTGGCTTTATAAGGCCCGTACATTTCAAGGGCATCTTCTTTAATATCAATTTTAGCCGCAATTTTTGTAATTTGTTCCATTTTGTTGCTTTGAGCAATTTCAATATCTGTCATAAAAACCTCATTTATTTGGGGATGTAATATTTTAACCTAGATATGATATTTTAACAAGTTATTATATTTAGACTATGTCCCTTTGAATTTGCCTAGCCCAGATTGTAAGGGCTTGTAAAATAAAAAAATGCGTTTAGAAAAATTGTGTTCAGCAATTTTTTAGCATTTTTTTATTTTATGAAGCGCTAGCGGAACCCTGAAAAGCTGGAAAGGTAGTTGCTTTTTGAAGGGGTGTGTTTTTTTATTTATTTAGTTTTAAGGTTGCTCCTTATTTTAATTCGTTTCTTTAATTATTTGATTTTGTTCTTTTGAAAACGATTTTTTAAGGAAAATTGGAACTAAAACTGAAGAAATAATTATTAGTAAAATTACTGAAGTAAAATATTTTGATTCAATTAGTCCAACGGAAAGGCCTTTTGTTGCAACAATGAGGGCAACTTCCCCACGAACCATCATTCCGTAGCCAATTTGCAAAGATTCTTTTCCATTGAAGCCTAAAAGTTTTGAAACTCCTGAACATCCAATTATTTTAGAAATACATCCAACAATTACAAATGCAATTGCAAACCAAAGAAGAGACATATCCATGCCAGAAAGATTTGTTTTTAAACCTATGCTAGCAAAAAAGATTGGGCTAAAGAACATGTAAGAATTTATGTCAATTTTTGATTCCATGTAAGAAGCATCAGAAAGACTGCACAAAACGATTCCTGCAATGTAAGCACCTGTAATATCTGCAATTCCAAAGAATTTTTCTGCGGCATAAGCAAAAATCAAAGCTACACCAAGGGCGTAAATTGGAATGCGGCGTGAATGTGGATGGCGTTTGTCATACCAAGAGAAAAATTTGTAAATTAGGTATCCACCAATTATTGCAAAAATAAAGAAAGCAATAATTTTTACTATAATTGTAAAGTATCCGCCACTTCCAGAACTAACACCCAAAACAATTGTTAAAACAATAATTCCTATTACGTCGTCAATAATTGCGGCACTTACGATTGTTTGTCCTACATCTGTTCTAATTTTTCCAAGTTCTTTTAAGACTGCAACAGAAATGCTAACAGAAGTTGCTGTTAAAATTGTACCAATGAACATTGCCTTAAAAAAGTTTAATGTTCCAAAACCGTCAAAGCCCCAAAAGCACAAAGCCATAATTGTTCCCATTACAAAAGGAACAAAAACACCCATACAAGCAATAATTGTAGATTTTATTCCAGATTTTACTAGTGATTTTAGGTTTGTGCTTAATCCAGCAGAAAACATTATTAAAATTACACCAATTTCGGCCATGTATGTAATAAATTTGTTTGCTTCGTTGTAAATTACGTTTGTTTCTACTCCACCAAAATTATGAAACCAAGGGATAAAACGTAACAAAAGCCCTGCAAGAATCATTCCAACAACTTGGGGAATGCCAATTTTTTTTGTAGTAACTCCAATAAACTTTGCAGAAATAACAATAATTCCTACTGTAATCAAAATGTGAAGAATAATATCTGCATTTGAAACTGTATTTTCCATTTTTTAGACCTTATTTTGACCTTATTTATTTGATAAGCTATTATAATTCTCTTACGCAATAATAGCAATATGATACATTTTTTTACAGTTTTTACAGTCTGATGATTTTTTTTGCAAAAATGCTAGTCTTTTTAATTTCGATTCACTATAATTTTTTTTATGATTATTGATTTTCACGCACATATTTTCCCGCCAAAAATTGCAGAAAAAGCAACAAAATCTATTGGCGATTTTTATAATTTGGAAATGTCTTATATTGGAACTCCTGAAGAACTTGTAAAAAGTGGTTCAAAAATTGGGGTTTCAAAATACATTGTTCACTCTACTGCAACAAAAGCTATGCAAGTTGAATCAATTAACAATTATATTATTGATGAATTAATTGATTATCCAGAATTTGTTGGTTACGGAACAATTCATCCTGATTATGATAATTTTGAAAATGAACTTAAACGTATTAAAGCTGAAGGTCTGCGTGGTGTAAAACTTCATCCAGATTTTCAATTGTTCCAAATTGATAGTCCTCGTATGGATGCAATTTACGAAGTTATTACTGAATTGGAATTGCCTGTAATTGTTCACGCTGGCGACAAAAGATATGATTTTTCTGGACCAAAACGAATTGCTCATGTTTTAGAAAAACATCCAAAAATTGAACTTATTGCGGCTCACTTTGGCGGTTATTCTGAATGGGAAAATTCAATGGAACATCTTGTAGGAAAAAAAGTTTGGTTTGATACATCATCATCTTTGTTTAGTTTGCCTGTTGAAACTGCAAACAAAATGATTCGCGACCACGGCTACGAAAAATTCTTATTTGGTTCAGATTTTCCAATGTGGGATCACGAAGGCGAACTTGAACGCTTTAACAAATTAGATTTAACAGCCGAAATGCGAGATGCAATTTTGTACAAAAACGCACTTCGATTATTAAAGGAAGATTAATTATTTATTATCTTCTGTTTCATCAGTATCCTTTTCGTGGCGAAATTTTGTGTTTAGTAAGCGACGAATTACACAAAGAATTGCAATGCTTGCTACGGAAAGGAACATATCTAAGGCACTTGTGTTACCAATAATCATGTGTCGTGAAACAAGGAAGATTAACACTTCAAATGTATTTTCTGTGTTTGGTTTGCATAAAAGTTTAATAAACTCAATACCAACAACATAGTTAAAAATCTGTTCAAGAAAAATCAAAAATTCTTCTGAATTTCCAGTTTTAATAAATAAATCTTTTATTACAGGCAAATATGAAATTGCAGAAATTACCAAAGCAAGCACAACAATGGCTGCAATAATATATTCTAATGTTTCACAAACTTTGTTAATAATTTTTTGAATTCTTTCTATCATTTTTTTCCTAAAGCATTTTTTTTGTATATGTTAATATACACTAGGAATTTATATTTTGTAAATTATTATTTTTCTTATAATGTTTTTTTTTGCAATGCCTTAAAATCAATAAATATAATGACAAATAAAGTAAAGTTTTTTATAATTTTATAGATTATTGAGATTATTTTTATGGAAACTATTGATACGTTAAAAAACGGATACAAAATTATTCAAGATTCCCAACGTTTTAAGTTTGGAATTGATGCAATTTTGCTAAGTGATTTTGCTTTTGATTTTATTCGCAAAGATGATTTGGTTTTTGATTTAGGAACAGGGAATGGAATTATTCCATTTATGTTAGGAAAATCAAGGGCAAAAATGATTACAGGCCTTGAAATTCAAAAAGAAAATGTTGAATTAGCAAAAAAAAGTGTTTTAATGAATGAACTTGAAGAAAAAATTAAAATTGTACATGGTGATATAAAAACAGTTTCTAATGATTTTGAAAAACATAGTTTTGATGTTGTTCTTTCAAATCCACCTTATATGATTAACGAACACGGCAAACAAAACCCTTTAGATGCAAAAGCAATTGCTCGCCACGAAGTTTTATGCACTTTGGAAGATGTCATTACCGCCGCAGATTACCTACTTGGAACTCACGGAAAATTTTTTATGATTCATAGACCTTTTAGAATTCCAGAAATCTTTTCAAGCATGATAAAGCACAAAATTGAACCAAAACGAATGCAGCTTATTCACCCATTTGCAGGCAAAGAACCGAATTTGGTCTTAATTGAAGGTAGAAAAAATGCAAATCCTAGGCTCAAAATAGAAGAAAGTTTGAATGTTTATGAAAAATCTGTAGACGGAAAACAACCAGAATATACAAAAGCTGTAGAAGATATTTATAACAGAAAATGGGAATAAAATATTATCTGTAATGGTAATAATCTTCCATTTAATTATGGAATAGGATAGAATGAACAGAATATTATCTTTTATAATCAAAAAATCAAGTTGGAAATTATGGATAGTTTTATGAATAACAAAAAAAAGGTAATTATTGTAGGCGCTGGTGTTGCTGGCCTTTCTGCAGGAATTTATGCTGCACGTTCAGGTTTTGATGTTACAATTTTGGAACAACACATGACTTTTGGTGGACTTTCTACAAGTTGGAGTCGCAAAGGATATTATTTTGAAGGCGGAATGCATTGGCTAACAGGTTCATCGCCAAAACTTCCTTTAAACAAAATTTGGAAAGAAGTTGGAGCTCTAAAAGAAAATAATCCAATTGAAAACAGAGATCCATTGTATACACTTTTAGATGGAGACAAAAATCTTTGTTTATATCGTTATTTGCCAGATATGAAAAAGGCTCTTTTGGAATATGCTCCCGAAGATAAAAAAATGATAAATAAAATGTGTCGAGACGTAAAAGCATTTTCAAGATTTTATATGCCAGTTTTTGACACACCTGGTTGTAAATGCAAAACACCATTTGGATTTAATCCTTTTATGTTTATTCCAATGTTGCCAGCAGTTTTGCGAGTTCCTTTTTTAGTAAACAAAAGCTACGAAGAATATGTGAATAAATTTAAAAATAAAAATCTTCGTCATCTTTTGATGAGCGTAATTGGCTACAGATACAATGCACTTTCTTTTATTTATACTTTGGGTTCTTTTGCCAGTGGCGACTGTGGATATCCTGCAGGAGGTTCTGTTCAATTGGTACAAAATATGTTAGATACATACCAAAGTCTTGGCGGAAAAATTGAATTTAGAACAAAAGTAGAAAACGTGATTGTAGAAGACGGCGTTGCAAAAGGCGTTCAAACAAAAAATGGGGATATGCTTGCTGACGCTGTAATTATTACTCAAGATGCAAGAAATGCTGTTGATACTTTATTTGACACAATGATTGATGAACCTTGGGTAAACAAAATGCGAAGAAATGCAATTTCTGAACAAAATGTTTTTGTTTGTCTTGGGGTAAAAGCCGATTTATCACATTTGCCATACACTTGCGTTTTGCCTTTAGAAAAACCTCTTGAATATTGTGGTTGCAAATGGAACGAAATTAGAATTAACAATTATTCAAAATATAAAGATTATGCTCCAGAAGGTGGAAGTGCAATGACATGTTTACTCATTGGTGATTCTTACAAATTCTGGAAAATGGCTAAAGAAGACGGAACTTATAAAGCAAAAAAAGAAGAACTTGGAAAACTTTTTGTAGACGCAGTTTCAAAATTTATTCCACAAGTAAAAGAAAATCTTGAAGCAATTGATGTTGCTACTCCATGCACTTACGAAAGATATTGCAGTTCTTACCAAGGTGGATGGATGAGCGTTTGGAAAAAGGGTGGAACACAAGATAATTATCCTCAAAAATTACAAACAATTGACGGAGTTTATTTTGCAGGCCAAAGAATTCAAATGCCTGGAGGTCTTCCTATTGCAGTTTACACAGGAAGACAAGCTGTTCAGCAATTATGTAAAGATGAAAAAATTTTATTTGTATAAAAAATAATACCATGTTATAATTCTAACATAAAGAAAAGTCAATAAATGAAATGCAAATTTTATTTATTGACTTTTTTTTTAAATTTTCTATAAAACCTGGCCTAAAAGGAGAAAAAAATGGGAAAAAAGAAAGGTAATGTTATTGGCTACTTATATTTAATTGGTATGGCTATTACAACAATTGGATTCTGTTGTCCAATGTTCAAAGGACTTTTTGGTTCTAGTGCAAACGGTTTCAAATTCATCAACTTTGAAAATGGCGGATTTGTAACAATTGGTGCTTTGTTGATTTTTATTGGTGCTGTTGTTGGTTTGGCTTATGCAGTTCTTCCAATGCTTGGAATTAAACTTCCATCTTCTGACTTGGTAAAAACAGTTGCTGTTATTGCAAGTATTGCTGGTGGAATTGTTTTAGTAATTGGTTTCCAAGATAACGCAATTTACAAAGCAATTGCAAAAGGATTCCTTAAAAATGCAACTTACGGTTTCTACATGGTTGTTGTAGGATGGGTTCTTGCATTAGTTGGAAAATTTACAAAATAAACTAATTTTTCTTCTATAATTAATTTTTATTATAAAGAAATTAATTTAGCTCCCGATTTTTTATCAATCGGGAGTTTTTTTATGTCTTGTGAACATTCAATTTTTAACAAATCGCCACTATTAAAAGCTTTTTCGATTTTTGAACTAACAAGAACAAGTCCAATTTTGCTACAACCATAATTTGCAAAAGAGTTGTTATGAAGTTTCATGCAATCAGAAATAATTCTAACAGAAATTGAATTGTCTTGTTTTTCGGAAATATTTTTTTCAACAACTGTAGAATTGTCAAAAGATTTATTTGGAACTACAGAAATAAAAATCAAAGTAGCTCTATCTTTTGTTAATTTTGAATTTTCAGAAAGTTTTAATAGTTTTGTAGGAGCATTTTCTGTGGAAAAAGCAAAATTACACCATTTGTTTTGGCTTCCTGTATAAGCTTTAAATCCATTCATTGGGCATTCACCACAGTGTGAACAAGGCCCAATCAAATCATAATTTTCTTTAATAAATCTGTCCCGCAAAAGACAAAGTGTTCGTGCCGATTTTGGAACCCCTGGTTCAATCAATAAAAATTTGCAATCATCATTTTTATAAGAACAAAGCTGATCATAATATTTTTTTGACTGAAACTCTGGAGGCATATCACTTGCCTGGTCAAGTTCATTAAACATATTTGCACAAGTAATAAAATCTGCTTTTTCTTTAATAAAAGTTCCTGTTCCAAAAGAACCTTTTACTCTAACAATTTTCCATGGAGTTCCGCCTGTTTGAGCCACAATAGACAAATAAACATCTTCGCCCAAAGCCATAGAATTTGAAGAAACATCAAGACAATACCAAGTAAGATTTATGTTTCGCAATTCTGGTCTAGAAAGCCAAAGAGAAATAACCAATGTTAAAGGGCCAGAGCCAATATCTAAACAAATGCATTCTTTATTTGGAAAAGATTCTGCTGGCAGATTTGAAAACAATTTTGTAAGACGAACAAGATTCCACCAAGTGTAATATCTAACATAGGAAGAAAGCTGAACACTTTCGTTCATGTAGCCAAGGCGGCGGTCGCAACGTTGATCTGTTAATTGATGCGAAAGTGCCTTAATATTTTCTGGAAGTTTTTGAAGTTGCTTGCTGTTTAGCGGACGAACTCCCTGAACAACTCGGTCAAAATTTTCCAAAAGTTCCTGAGATTTTTTATCTAATTTATTTTCTTTGAACAACGCTTCTACAACTGCAAACTTATTGTGAATCTTAATAACATTATTTTGTGATTTTCCATCACTTTTTTTGCCAAAATTCACATTTTTTTGTGATTTAATATCAACATTTTGTGATTTTTTACCATTTTTTTCTTCAAAAATCACATTATTTTGCGAATTCTTTTTTGCAGATTTTTTTGGCTTTTTCTTTAATCTTTCTTTTTCTGCCTGAATATATTCCTTTGTAAATTTTGTATAAAATTTTTCCATTTTGAACTCGCTTTTTTCAATTTATCTT
>JAFXDY010000049.1 GCA_017521105.1 Treponema sp. | reverse complement strand
GTGATTGCATGTGTTGATATGCGCGAAGGAGTGGGCTTTGGGCAAAAACACTCTGTTTTGCTGCTGTGTGAGCAGCAACGTATATTAAACACCGCAAAACAGCGTGTAGCGGGCTAGCCCGCGGTTTTGACCCAAAGCAGCACGACTGGGAGCATATCAACAATTTTTAAAATAGATGTAAAAAGTGTTTAAAATAAACCATCTTTTCCTCGATTGAAAACTATGTTTTTTTGTGTTATCTTAAACTTATGGACGTTGCATTCCTGTAGCGTTTGTAAAAAAAATCAATAACGGCCCACGCCAGAGAGTCGTAAGCGAGGTATAAAAAATGGCAAATAACACAAATGACACACACAAGTGTACTCTAGACAAAATCATTTCACTTTGTAAAAGAAGAGGTTTTGTTTATCAATCTTCTGAAATTTATGGTGGACAAGCAGGTGCTTGGGACTATGGTCCACTTGGTGTAGATTTTAAGAGAAATATTCAAAATGCATGGTGGAAGGAAATGACTCAACTTCATGATGATGTTGTTGGTCTTGACGGTTCTATCTTTATGCATCACACAACTTGGGAAGCTTCAGGACACGTTGGTCACTTCTCTGACCCAATGATTGACTGTCTTTGTTGTAATGCTCGTCACCGTGCAGATAAACTTATTGAAGATTATTGTGCTGCTAATGATTTAAAAACAGACAAACCTGTTGATACAATGAGCCACGATGAAATGAAAAAATTTATTGACGAAAATATTACTTGTCCTACTTGTGGAAATAAAGACAAAAAATATACAGATGTTCGTGAATTTAATCTTATGTTCAAAACTTATCAAGGTCCTGTTGCAGATGATACACATTTGATTTATCTTCGCCCAGAAACTTGTCAGTCAATTTTCGTAGATTTTAAAAATATTGTTCAATCTAACAGAATGAAAGTTCCTTTTGGTGTTGCTCAAGTTGGAAAATCTTTCCGTAATGAAATTATTTTCAAGAACTTTATTTTTAGAACTTGTGAATTTGAACAAATGGAAATGGAATATTTCTGTAAACCTGGTACAGAAGACGAAACTTTTGAACGTTGGCGTCAAGACAGATGGAACTTCTACTTAAAATACGGTATTGCAGAAAAGAACTTAAAATGGCATCACCACGACAAATTGGCTCACTATGCTAAAGATGCTTATGATGTTACTTACAACTTCCCAATTGGTTTTGAAGAAATTGAAGGTATTCACTCTAGAACAGACTTTGACCTTTCTCAGCACCAAGCATATTCTAAAAAAGATATGACTTATATTGACCAAGAAGATGGAAACAAACGTTACATTCCTTATGTAATTGAAGCTTCTGCTGGTCTTAACCGCAACTTCTTAATGTTCCTTTGTGAAGCTTACGAAGAACAAAATGTTGCAGCTCCTGGTGAACCAGAAGATTACAGAACTGTTTTGCACTTGCATCCAAAATTGGCTCCAATTACAGTTGCTGTTCTTCCTTTAATGAAAAAAGATGGTCTTGCTGAAAAAGCAAAAGAAATTCAACACTTATTAAAAGAAGATTTTGTAACAGACTTTGATGTTTCTGGAACTGTTGGTAAACGTTATCGTCGTCAGGATGAAGTTGGTACTCCATTCTGTGTTACTGTTGACTACGAAACAATCAACGAAAAAAATGATGATGGTAGTGTAAATCCAAACTTTAATACTGTTACTGTTCGCTTCCGTGATTCAATGGAACAAGAAAGAGTAGCTCTTGATGATTTGGTTCCATTTATTCAAAAAGCTATTAAAAATTACAAACCTGTGGAAAGATAAAAATCAGGCAAGGTGTATGGAGTTGTGTGGTTGCCTCTTGGCAACCACAGCCACTGACGTTTTCTTAAAAACGGCAGGGCTGACCGTTAGGGAAGGTCCAGATAAATCTGGCCAACCCAAATTTTCGTAAATCCTAAAATAAAGCTGTTCGCTTTATTTTTTTACGGATTTTCGATTATAGGGATGGAACACACCGGTTTTGGGCAGGCTTTAGCATGCCCAAAATGCCCCCTGAAAAAAATAAACTATGGAATACGTTAGACTTGGAAAAACAAATCTTTTAATTTCTCGTGTGGCCTTGGGTGCTTTTAGATTGGTAGATTCAAAAAGTGAAAAAATTGAAGATGAAGCTGCTCAAATTGTAAGAAAAGCTTACGAAGAAGGTATTAATCTTTACGATTCTTCTAGAAAAATAGAAAATAGTGAAAAACTTTTGGGCGACGCTTTGTACGATATTAAAAAAAATGTTTTTATTTCTACAACAACTGCGGCCAAAACAGCTTCTGAAATTAAATGTGATTTAGAAACAAGTTTGATGAATCTTCACTGTGATTCTTTAGATTTGTATCAGTTTGAAACTGAAAAATTTTTACCTCTTCCTACAGGGGCCGATAATATTTACGATACTTTACTTGAATTAAAAAATGAAAACAAAATTAAACATATTGGAATTGTAACAACAAATCTGGAAACTGCAATTAAAGCTGTTGAGTCTGATTTGTATGAAACTATTCAATTTCCTTTTAATGTTTTAAGTTCAGATGCGGTTATTGAACTTGTTAAATTGTGCCAAGAACATGATGTTGGTTTTATTGCAATGCAACCTTTGTGTGGTGGGGTAGTTGATAATATTCCATTGGCTTTTGGATTTTTGCAGCAATACGAAAATGTTGTTCCAATTTGGGGGGTGCAAACTTTTGAAGAGATGGAACAGATTCTGTATTTTAATGAACATCCCCCTGTTATTGATGAAAAATTTGAAGAGGATGTTGAGAATTTAAGAAATTTCTTTAATTAAAGAAGTTTATATCAACTTCTTCGGTTTCTATCTTGTTTGAACCTGTACCAGAAGTTATTTTTTGTTTTTCTACTTTATTTTGTTGTATTTTTTGATTAACAACTTCTGCCATTTTTTGTGCTTCTTCTATTAATTTATACTTTTCTTCAACAATTTTAAGAACATCTGCTTTTTCTTGTTTTGTTAAAACTCTTAAAATTGCTGTTTCTGGCAAATTTGTATGCACAATCTTTGGTGAGCCGTCTGGTTCTCTTTCTGTTACTAATTGTACAGTTGGATATTTTGGTTCATTTGGATTTGCGTCTGTAACAATTGCAATTTTTCTGTTTTGCAAATAAACGTATGTTCCAATTGGATAAAGTGAAACTGTGTGCAATAATGCTTTTGTTACTTTTTCGTCGTATATTTTATTGTTGTTTGAAAGCATTTCCAAAATCGCTTCAAATGTTGAGCGTTCTGATTTGTAATTTCGTTTTGAAGTAATTGCTTCATAGGAACAAGCTACTGAAATAATTTTTGCAATAGGAGAAATTTTATCGCCTGTAAGACGTCTTGGATATCCTGTTCCATTTTCTTTTTCGTGGTGTTCCAATGTTCCAAGTTGAATTGTAAGAGGAAATCCCATATCTTTTAAAATTGAATAACCAAATACTGGGTGTTTAGAAATCATTGCTTTTTCGCCAGGTGTAAGTTGTCTTGTTCCCATGTAGATTTGTGGAGGCAACTGTAACATTCCAATTTCGTGTAAAATACAAGCAATTCCTAGTTCAATCATCTTAGAAAGTGTCATGTGTAACTGTAATGCAATGGCAATTGAAAAAATTGTTGTTTTTAGTGAGTGTGAAATAAGGAAGTTTTTATTCAATTCTAATTCTGATAAAATTCTTAAAATGAATCTTCTGTTTTCTTTTACAAAAATACATAATTCTTGAACTGTTTCAGAAAGTTCTTCTTGATTGATTTCTTTGTGTGTAGCGTAATGTGTGTAAAGGGATTCAATGTAGTTTGCATATTCGTTGTAAACATTTTTTACCATATCAAGTCTAAGAGCTTCGTTATTTGCAATGTTTATGCTTTTTGAATCTTCGATCACTTTCTTTATGGAAGAACCAAGTTTTTCTTTTGGTGTAGAAACAATAATTTCGTTTTCATCACCAAGAGTATTTAAACCAATATCACCGCCAAGACTTAATTTTCCTTCTAATTCCAGAGTTTCAAATTGCCATAAATTTAAAGCTTTTATTAAATCTTCTGATATATGGGCTGTGTGAGGAACTAAGAGAAAAAGATTGTCGATGTATAAATCACCAGTAAATGATAGACCTGGCTTTAACGTATTAGTTTTTATTTTTTCCATATAGAAAGACCTTTATCGTATATATTATCGGATAATTTAGAAAAAAAGTTAAGTAAAAAAGGCTGGTGCAAAAAAAAAAGTTGAAAAGCCTCACACGCTTTTCAACTTTTTAAACTTTGGTTTATTAAAAACCTAATAAATAAACAACGCAGGCGTCTGGATGTCTACCGCCCGCTCATTATTGTCATATTCTATTTATCGGTTAAATAAAAAATGACTTTAGTATATTTTTCAAAAAAAATTATCTTTTTTTCATATTGACTAATAAATGATTTTTTAAGATTATATATCCATTATGAATGACGAGTTTATAAATCGCGAATATTTAGAGAGTTTATCATTTTCTGATTTAAGTAATCTTGCAGATAAATATGGAATTGATGTTCCTGATAACTTAGATAGACGCTTTTTGATTTCTGAAATTTTAGAAATTGTTGAAGAATTTAATAACGAAGAAGATGATATGCAAATTGCTTCAGATTCTGATGTTGAAGAATTTGTTTTACCAAAAAATTATAATGAATCTCAGGTGTCTTGTGTATTATGTAATCCAGCATGGTTATTTGTTTTTTGGAATATTAGTGAAAACGATTATAAATCTATAAAAGATGATGGTTGTGTTTTAAAATTAAGAATTTGTTCTATGGAAAACGAGGTTGAAAATAAACCAAAAGAAGCCTTTGAAGTTAATTGTTCTACAACTTCTCAAGAACAATACGTATTATTACCACAAGGAGAAAGATTTATTAAAGTTGAATTGATTTCTGTTTTGCCAACAGGAATTAATGTATTGGCTTTTTCTCCTATTATGGAAATTCCTCAAGTATCCTCATTAGAAGATAATTTAAAGTTAGGAACTGAATCAAAATATTCTCAAATTGTTCAATTGTCTGGCATTAATGAAATGTTGATGGAACAGTATAAAAATCACAGACAGTCTTTTATTTAGTTTAAGGATTTCAGAGTTATGTTAAAAAATTTGGTATTTGTTATTAAAGCAAAACAAGATTTTATTAGATTTTACGGTGATGAAAAGAAGAAAAATGCACCTTTGTTAAACAGTTTGTTTGAATCAATTTCTGAAACATATATTCCTCTTTTGAATATGATTGAAAATCTTGAAAAAGATAATATTCCGTGTAAATTTGGTTTGGTTTTACCTCCTCTTTTATGTACAATGTTGGAAGAAAGTGAAATTCAAGACATGTATGTTGAATATTTGGAAAAACAAATTTTACTTAGTGCAGATGAACTTTCTAGATGTTCAAGTGATAGTTATATTGTAGAAAATATTCATAATAAAATTAAAGAAGTTGAGATATTAAAAGATTCATTTGTAGAAAAATATAATAAAAATCTTATAAAAGCTTTTTCAGATTGTATGCAAAAAGGGTATATTGAATTACTTGCAACTTGTGGTAGCGATGTCTTTTTGCCTCATTATGCAGATATGAAAGAAGTTGTTTCTGCCCAAATTGAAACTGGTTTGCATGCTTATAAACAAACTTTTGGCGAACTTCCAGATGGATTTTGGTTACCAGAATTAGGTTATCGTCCTGGAATTGAAAAGATTATTAAGTCTTATGGTTTTACATATACAATTTTAGATTCAAGAAGTGTCTTACTTAGTGATGACATTCCTGAAAATGGAATTTTTTATCCTGTTAGAACAGAAAACTTTTTGGTTCTTTTTGCAAATGATTATTCTGTTGAAAATGAATTGTTTGGTGAACAAGGTATTGTTCATGCAAGTGTTTATAGAAACGAAAACCGAGATGTTGGATTTGAATTACCAATGTCAGATTTAAAATCATTTTTGGAAGAAGATGGTATTAGATATTCCACAGGATTTAAATATTGGAATAAATGTTACAATGATCAAAATAATAATATTTATTCTGAAAACGCAGCAAAAGAGCAAGTTCAAATTGATGCAAAAAAATTTATTAACAAAAGACTTCAAAAATTAACTGAAGCCGAAAAACTTACTACGAGTACAGATTTTGTAACTTTGGTATGTACCTTTGATGCTGGAAAGTTAAAAGAAAATTGGCACGAAGCAATTTATTGGTTTGAATGTTTGTTCCGCGAGGCCAAAAAGGCTTCTCTTAATATGGCTACTTGTAATGAAATGCTTTCTAAACAATATAATTTAGACAAACATACACCTTGTTATGCCGCTGCTCTTGGTTCTGGTTATGGAGAAAATTTGCTTTCTAAAAAGAACAATTGGATGATGAGATACATTCGAAAAGCAAGCGAAAGAATGGTTGATCTTGCAGATAGATTCCCAAATGATACAGGTTTAAAAACAAGACTTTTGAACTTGGGTGCTAAAGAATTAATCTTGAGTCAATCTTTGAATCTTGCAAAAAGCATTTCTGATGACGATTTTCCTACATTTTCGGAAGAACGTTTTTTAAACTGCATAGAAGCTTTTACTACAGTTTTTGATTCATTAGGCTCAAATGTTGTTAGTACAGAATGGCTTACAACAATTGAGTGTAAAGATAATTTTTATCCATGGATGAATTACAGAATTTTTAGTAAGAAAAAGTAATTTTTTTATTTTTTTTTCATTTAATATTCCTTTTTTTTAACATTTTTTAAAAGTGTATTAGTATGAAGTATATTAATCAAATTTTTAGCAAATGTTATAAAAAAGGATTTTTTATTGCCTTTTTATTATTCTTAGTTTTTCCCAGCTTTTCAAAAGAAAGTAAAAATCAAAATCCCAATTATTCTGTAGAACTATATTCCGCAGCAAAAAATAATTTTGATGGGGTTACTTTTGGTGCAAAAGTAAAAGTTCCGTTTTATGATCTGCGAACCTATTTCCTAAAAGAGAAGTGGACTTTTGGGCTTTCTGTTTTTACAAATAGTATTTACAAAAAGATACATGTTTCATTAAAAATAGGTAAACTTTCTCCTGGTGGGAGTTTTAGTAAATTAAATTCACCGCTGTTATCTTCAACAGTATCTCCTTTTTCTGGGGTTCCCCAAACAGTTCCATATTTTTCATGCAATTTACCAAGTTCTTCTTCTTTTGAAAAAGACTTATCATCTTTTTTACAAATTGATTACATTGGAAAAAAGGTATTACAAAAGATTAATTTTTCTGCTTTTTGCAATTTGGAAAAAAAAGATGAATTTGCTTTTGGTGTTTATGGAAATCTTATATTCAATAAAACAATTAATTTATATCTTTCAGGCATTGCTGGAAATTTCTTGTATGAAGAAAATTACAAATCTAGTTGGTTTTTAGATTCAATATATTATCCAAAGGGAGAACATTTTTGTGGAAGTTTTCAGATTGGTTTAAAAATGCCAAATTTATTTTCTACTTTTTACTTGGGGCTTTATCAAAATCCCTTTGGAAAATTTGACGCAATTTATAAAATCGAAAACAAAATAAAGTCTCAAAAAATAATTCTAAATTTAAGTTCCTTGTATAACGCGTCAGAAAAACTAATTACTAGTTCAAATAAAATAATTAATGAAATTCTTGAGTTAAAACTTGGAATGCAATATCTATTTACAAAAAGTGGCAAAATTCCGTTGTTTTTTAAAACAGGTATAAACGGATACTTAAAAATGAATCTTGCACAAGAAAGTCATAATTGGAAGGTTGGTGTAGGTTGCCAATTTAATAGTTTTATTACCTCTGCGTCATTAATTGCGTATTGTTCTGGGCAAATAAAAACCCCAAAAAACAGTTCATTTAATTTTGATTTTTCTACAGTTTCTTTGCAAATGAAAAATGTTTGGTATTTTAAAAATATAAATTTAATCATAAGTGGAAATTTTTCTTTTTCTCCAAAAACAATAACTGATGAAAAAGACTATTATATTCTTGATTATTCATATTTGGGTAAAGTTTTTGGAAAAGAAACTTTTTCTTATGATATGTCAGAAAAAATTTCAATTAATTTTGTTTATAATAAAATGCCGTTTATTACATTTGAAAATTCAATGGGATTTTGGCAAAATAACGGAAGTTATGCAAAAGGTTCTTATGATTCGTCAGTAAACTTAAAATACAAAGTAAAGTTTTTGACACTTAATCTAAAATTTACAATGAATTTTGATTTTTAATTTTTAATAATTATGATTTTTATGCCAGATTTTTTGTATTCTTCAAATAGATTTTTTTGAGAATTAAATCTGGCAATAATTTGCTTTAAGGGAAGATTGTCTCTTTTTTTTGCTCTACGAATTCTTTTTAATAAAGGCGCTTTTACATAAATAATTGTTTGGCAACGTTGCAAAAGATGAGGAATTTTATACAAAACTGTGGCATTAATAATTGCTTTTTTGTTTTGCAAAATAAAATCTTCTGTCATTTGAATTACTTTTGGGTAAATTAATTCTTCTTGTTTTTTTAATAATTGTGGATTTTCAAATAAAAGTTTTCCCAAAGCTTTTCTGTCAATTTTGTTGTCATTATTTAAGATTTGTAGTTTTGCTTGGGTGGTGTAGGGAAGAAATGTTTGAACAATCTCTTCTGTTGAATTGTCAATTGCTTTGTGAACAAGGCAATCGGCATCAACAGAAGTCCAACCAATTTTTTCTAATTCAGAACAAACAAAGTTTTTCCCACTTGCCATTTGGCCAGTTACACAGATTGTGTTTGTTTTGTCAAACAAATCTTTAATAATTGGAGAAGTAGAAAGCTTTTTTAATTTTACACAAATCTTGTTCTTCATAAACATAAACTAGTGGAATTCTCCCCAGTTTTTGCCATATTCAACAGAAACTCTTAATGGCACATTTAATTTTACACAATTTTCCATTTTATTTTTAATAATTTCAATTGTTTCGTTAATTGTTTTTTCATCCTCTGGGCATTCAAAAATCAATTCATCATGAACTTGAACCAAAAGACGGGCAGGTGAATCCTGTTTTATTAATTCTTCCGAAATATCACACATTGCTTTTTTTACAATGTCGGCTGCACTTCCTTGAACTGGGGAATTAATGGCAACCCGTTCTGCCGCAGATTTTTCTACTTTATTTTTGCTGTTTATGCTTAAAATTGGACGTTTTCTTCCCAAAATTGTTCCAACATATCCAGTTTCTTCTGCTTTTTGAATTGTATCAGTTAAAAATTTATTTACATCTGAATACATCTTAAAATAATTTTCAATAAAACTTGCAGCCTGAGTTCTTGTAATTCCCAAATCTTGGGCCAACCTAAATGCCGACATTCCATAAATTACACCAAAATTAATAACCTTTGCAGTTCGGCGCATTTCAGCAGTAACATCATCAATTGGAACTCCAAAAATTAAGGAAGCTGTAGATTTATGAACATCAGTTCCGTTTATAAATGCTTCACTCATATTTTTATCACCAGAAAGATGAGCTAAAATAACAAGTTCAATTTGGGCGTAGTCTGCAGAAATTAAAACTTTTCCTTCTGGGGCTGTAAATGCACTTCTAATTTTTCTTCCAGCCTCATTTCTAATTGGAATATTCTGCAAGTTTGGCTCTCGGCAAGAAAGTCTTCCTGTGGCAGTTCCAGTTTGAATAAAATCTGTGTGAATTCTATTATTTTTGTCGCACATTTTTGGCAAAGTATCTACATAAGTAGATTGAAGTTTTGCCAATTCTCTGTATTCCAAAATCATTCTTGGAACAGGATCAACCAAAGCAAGTTCTTCCAAAACGCTAGTGTCAGTTGAATATCCTCTTTTTGTTTTTTTGCCAGGTTTTAAGTGGCGTTCTTCAAATAATATTTCTTGCAGTTGCTTTGGAGATGCAATATTAAATTCGTGACCAACTTCTTTGTAAATATTTTGTTCAACTAAAGCAATATTTCTAGTTAATTCTTCGTTATATGAATTAAGATTTTGGGTGTCAATATGAATTCCTTTTGTTTCCATTCCAGCCAAAATCGGCAAAATCTTCATTTCTAAATCAAAAAGTTCTTTATTCAAAAACGGAATTTGTTTTTTGTAAAGTTGCAGTGTAAAATCAACATCTTCGGCAGCATAAGAAGTTGCTTTGTCTAATGGAACATCCAAAAATGTCTGATCTTTTTTTACCAAATCAGAAAAATCAATTCCTTTTAACCCAAGTTGAGTTTCTGCCAAATATTCAAGAGAATATCCGTTTCTTCCATTTCTTTCTGGATTTATAATCCAAGCCCCAATCATCGTGTCATAAATTTTACAAGACAAAATAGAAGAATATAATTTAACAAAATTATCAAAAGTTTTTTCACTTTTTGCAATTTCTTCTATTGATTGATTACATAATTGATTAATAAATTGATTAAAAAATCCATTAGAATACAAAACTTTAATATCAAATTTTGCATTGTGCATTAAAACTGTAACATCTTTATTAAAAAAGATTTTTTTCAAAGAAGAAAAAGCATCTGATTTTTCAATATAATTGCTTTCGTCGAATAAATCTTGTGCTTTTTGCTGCAAAGGAATGTAAACACCTTTTTTATCTTCATAACACAAACTAAACCCAATAATATTTGCATTTAAAGTATCAAGTCCATCAGTTTCTGAATCATAAGCAATAACAAGTTCTTTTGATTTTAAAAATTCTTCAATATAAGAATCTAATTCTTCTTTAGATAAAAGTGCTTTATAACCCGAAGTGTCATTTTGAACAACTTTTGCCGCCAAAGGAATATCATTTACAATTATTTCTTTTCCACCAGTTTTTGGAGCCTTTTTTAATTCTTCAATTTTTTCTTTAGTTTCAGCATCATCAATAAAATCAGAATCCAAACCAGAAACAGAACCATTTTTCAAAGAAAGTTCAAAATATTGTTTTGCAACAGCCGAAACCTCGTGATTCTGCAAAATTTCCGCAGCTTTTTTATAATCAAAACTTAAAGGATTTCCATTCAACGCATCATCAATATCTGAACAAGGAACTTCATCACAAAGTTTTACAAGTTTTTGACTAAAATAAGCGTTATCTTTTCCATCAATAAGTTTTTGCTTCATAGCACCTTTAATCTCTTCAATATGAGAATAAATGCCATCCAAATCACCATAATCACAAATCAATTTTGAAGCAGTTTTTACACCAACACCTTTTACACCCGGAATATTATCTGCCGTGTCCCCATACAACGCCAACAAATCCAAAAGTTTTGCAGGTTTTACCCCCCATTCCGCTTCAACACCTTCAATGCCAGTAACTTTCCAAGTAGACCCAGATTCCGGCTTCAAAATCAAAGTTGAATCAGTAACAAGTTGCATTAAATCTTTATCACCACTTAAAATTCTACAGCCACGACCAGATTTTTCACATTTTTTTGCCACAGTTGCAATCACATCATCAGCTTCGTAACCATCACATTGCAAAACTGGCACACCCAAAGCATCCAAAATCTCGCAAATTACAGGAATTTGAGCATGCAAATCTTCTGGAGTCTTATTTCTTGTAGCTTTGTACTGATCATACATTTCGTGACGGAAAGTTTTTGTTTTACTATCCATAGCCGCAAAAATGTAACCAGGCTTATAATGTTGTAAAATATAATGAAGATTTCTAAAAAATCCAAAAATTGCCGAAACGTTTTCCCCTTTTGAATTTGTCAAAGGTCTACTAATAAAAGCAAAATAACAACGGAAAATTAAACCGTAGCTGTCCAAAATATAAACTGTTTTTTCATCAGAATTTTCAATAATACTCATGCAATAAAGTATAATTCTATTTTAAGGGGAGGGCAACCCGTTTGTAAGTGTTCAATTTAGAATCCTTTTTTTTATAATGCCGTTTCCTGTGTCAAAGCCACAGGTCGCTCCTGTGTAAGGCCGCTGGCGGCCGGTGTTCAATTGGAAACCGCTTATGTCATTGCGAGATTTTCGTCAGAAAATCGTGGCAATCCAGAAAAAAAAGTTAAAAATTTTCAAAAAAAATTAAATTTAGAGTTGACACTTTTTTTAATAAAGTATATATTCATATTCACCGTCGCACAACACAACAGCGACGCAGTTTTTTGACAAAACAGGGAAGGAAAGAAGCAATAGAACAAGTAAGGTTCTACTAAATCGCTAGATTTAGTTCGTTTAATACAAATTGACTACAAGTTATTGCGTGAGCAATAACGACCCGAGCTTCTGAGAAAGAAGCAAAAGAAAATCAATTCGAAAATTAAGAAATTAGTTAGAATTGAACGATTTATGGTAAGTCATAACCCTTCGGGGTTTTGAAATAATCATGGAGAG
>JAFXDY010000048.1 GCA_017521105.1 Treponema sp. | reverse complement strand
TACATTCTGTACAGTCAATCATTGGGTCAGAGAAGTGAGCAACGTGTCCACTTGCTTCCCAAGTTGTGTGATGCTGGAAAATTGCTGAATCAAGCCCAACTACATCATCGTGGATTTGAGTCATTTCTTTCCACCAAGCATTTTGTATATTTCTTTTAAAATCTACACCAAGTGGACCGTAATCCCAAGCACCAGCCTGACCTCCATAAATTTCACTTGCTTGATAAACAAAACCTCTTCTTTTACAAAGACTAATGATTTTGTCCAAAGTACACTTGTGTTCATCTTTTTCGTTTGCCATAAAAAATCCTCCACGCAACGCCGGCGTGCGCTGCAATATAATAAGTAATTTATTAAGAATATCTTAAATAACAAAAATAAGCAATCAATCACAAATTCATATAAAATTTGATTGCAAAAAAACTTTAAATATATTAAAATACTTTAGTAAGAATAAAAAAAACTTTTGAGAGGTTCTAAAATGGGAAAAATGAAATTAGACTGGGGTAACTTACCATTTGGTTACATGAAAACTACAAAAAGCTTTGTTGCAAATTGGAAAAATGGTGAATGGGATGAAGGAAAATTAACAAAAAATCATTCTATTAAAATGACTGAATGTGCTGGTGTTTTGCAATACGCACAAACATGTTTTGAAGGATTAAAAGCATACACAACAGAAAACGGTGATATTGTTACATTCCGTCCAGATTTAAACGCAGATAGAATGGAAGCCTCTTGTAAAAGACTAGAAATGCCTGTTTTCCCAAAAGAAAGATTTATTGAAGCTGTTTTAAAAACAATTGAAGCAAATAAAGACTGGGTTCCTCCATACGGAAGCGGTGCTACTTTGTACATTCGCCCATTTATGTTTGGTTCAAGCGCTGTAATTGGTGTAAAACCTGCTGATGAATATCAATTTAGAATTTTGGTAACTCCAGTTGGACCTTATTTTAAAGGTGGTGTAAAACCAATTAAAGTAAGACTTTCTGACAGAGACCGTGCCGCTCCAAACGGAACTGGTGATATTAAAGCTGGATTAAACTACGCTATGAGTTTACACAACATTGTAGATGCTCACAATTGTGGTTATGCAGAAAATATTTATTTGGATCCAACTTCACACACTTACATTGAAGAAACTGGTGGAGCAAACATCATCTTTATTACAAAAGATGGAAAACTTGTTACACCAAAATCTGACACAATCTTGCCTTCTATTACACGTCGTTCTTTGGTAATTGTTGCTAAAGAATATTTGAATATGGAAGTTGAAGAACGCAAAATTTCTAAAGATGAAATTGCAGACTTTGCTGAATGTGGACTTTGTGGAACTGCTGCTGTAATTTCTCCTGTTGGACAAATTGACGACCACGGAAAAGAAATTAAATTCAACGATGGAAAACAAGAAATGGGTCCTGTTTTAACAAAAATCTATGATACTTTGACAGGAATCCAAATGGGTCGTTTACCAACTCCAGAAGGTTGGATTTACACAATATAATTTTTGAAAAATTTTTGATAAAAAAAGGTGCTGTCTAATTAGTTTAAAATGTCATTGTCGTACTTGATACGACAATCTCTAAATCCTTGCTATATATAGATTTAGATTTTCGGGTCAAGCCCGAAAATGACATGAAAATTACTTATTAGACAGCACCTTTTTTTGTTTATTTTATCTTTCTTAGGAACGCATCTTTGTATCCGTAAGATTTGAAACGTTGGAGTACAACACCATATTCGTCCATTGAAAGAGGACCAACAAGAATTTGTTTAATGTTGCCAGCTTTTTTAGGAACAATTGTAATTGGATAATTGTTTGCATATTTTGAAATGATTTCTTCAATGTTTTTGTCATCTCTTAATGATGCAATTTGAATATAATATTTTCCAGATTCCAAATCTTGTAAACTTGGAACAAGGTATTTTTGATAACTTGTTGAAGTTTCAGTTTCTTTTGAAGGTTCTAAAATAATTGGTTCAGGAACAACTGTAACTGATTTTTCAACAACAGGTGCTACAATTGGTTCAATTGTTTCTTCTACAATTTCTTCCTCTGTTGATTCTACAGCAGGAGGATTTGATTCAACAGGCACAAGTACAATTGCTTCGTATTCTTCTTCTGTTGCTTCTTCAATTAATTCAACTTCATCATCTGTTTCCACAACTTCTAGTTCTTCATCCAAAGATTCCAATTCATCCAAAGAATCCGCTTCTACAAATTCTTCTTCAAGAGGAATTTCTTCTTCAGCGACTAAATCTTCAGCAACTTCTTCAATAGATTCATCAACTTCTGTAAATTCTTCTTGAATTATTTCTTCATCAAATTCTTCTGGTAAATCTTCAATTTTTTCATCAGAAACTTCTTCTGATTCAATTTCTTCTTCGTATGCAGCTATTTCTTCTTCAATGAGTTCATCTTCTAAAGTTTCTTCATCATCTTCTTCTGCAACAATATCTTCAAGTTCTTCGGCTTCAATGAATTCTTCTTCAATTTCTTCATCTTCTACATATTCTTCATGGAAATCTGCTGGATTATATTCAACGTCATATTCATATTCGCCTGTTTCTTCTTCAACTTCCTCTTCTTCTACGTATTCTTCGTGGAAATCTGCTGGATTATATTCAACGTCATATTCATATTCGTCTGTTTCTTCTTCAACTTCATCTTCTTCTACGTATTCTTCGTGGAAATCTGCTGGATTATATTCAACGTCATATTCATATTCGTCTGTTCCTTCTGCAACTTCCTCTTCTTCTACATATTCTTCGTGGAAATCTGCTGGATTGTATTCAACGTCATATTCATATTCATCTGTTTCTTCTGCAACTTCTTCTTGAACAAGATCTTCTTTTGGTAACTCATCAGATTTTGCAATTACTGCTGTTCCAAAAACTCTTTCGTCTTGACCAGAGCGTTTTGTAATTTTTACAATATTGTTTGAATCTTTTTCAATTCCAATTTCTGCAGCGGCCTCTGGTGAAAGCATAATTGCAACACCTTCAGATGGATCTAAAGCACCAATTACAAGCAAATCAACTGTTGTATCACCTGCAACATTTGTAACACTAATTGTATCACCTGGAAGATATCCAACAGTTTTTGCAAATAAACCTTCTGGGAAAACACCTTCATCAACAACAACAGCTCTTCCATCAAGAGAAGGACTAAAAGATGCTAATAAAAGACATCCTGCAAAAACACTAAAGATTTTAGCAATTTTTTTAATAAAATTCTTTTTCATTTCCCTACCCATCCTATTCATTTATTGCTTCTTTTATTTTTGAAATTAATTGTAAAGATACAATATGTAAATCTGTTTCGTTATTTTCATCAAGGACAAAATCCTTAATTGTATTTGCTTCAATTTTTTTGCCTGTATTTACAGAATACAAACTCCAGTCAACTTTTTTAAGTTCACTTTTTTCTCCAGTGTAAAAAAGTTTTATTTGAACAAAGAAATCTGCACAACCATTGTAAGCTTCGTTCATTCCAACACTAAAACACTTTTCGTCTGTACCTTTTGAAGTTGAAGTAACAGCTGGTGAATTAGTAACAATATAACCAATATCATAAAATCCAGTTAAAAGTTCATCTTCAACAGTTAAAGAACTTTCAGAAACATCTTCAAAAACATTATCATGTTGAACAACTTGAATTGCAATTTGTCCAGCGTAACAATTTAATGAACAAATAAAAAATAATAATCCAAAGATAAATGCTTTACATTTCCCCATAATTTTATTACCCCAATTTATAAACATTTTTTGACTATCATTCAATACATCGGAATATTTTTTTTTGAGTTTAGTATTTTTATTAAGATAGTTTTGATTTGTTTTAAAATAAATTTTATTTATGCAGTTTTTCTTGATTTTATTGAGAATTAGGGTTTTATGTGATAAAATTATTGTGATTAATTTTATAGAAAGAAGTGATTTTTTTAAGGCAAATAAAATGGAAAAACGTATATATATTATTGGTGCAGGCTTTGCAGGACAAACAATTGCAGATGATATAAAAAGAAAAAAAATCTTTGGCAAAGTAAACGCATTTATTGATGATGACAAATCTTTAATTGGAACTGACATTGACGGGATTCCTGTTTTGGGTCCAATTGGAAGCGTTGCCTCAGTTTTGAATAATTCTGATATGGACGAAGCAATTATTGCAATTCCTTCTGCCCCAACAGACAGAATTAAAGAAATTTACGAAATATTAACTTCAAACGGATTCAAAAATATAAAAATTCTTCCTGGAATTAGCCAAGTAATTAACGGAACTGCCCATTTAGTTCAAACAAGACAAATTGATCCTTTAGATATTTTGGGCAGAACGCCAATTGCAATTTCATTAAAAGAAAGTCTTTCTTA
>JAFXDY010000047.1 GCA_017521105.1 Treponema sp. | reverse complement strand
CCAGATTCAGAAACAACACCGTCTACAATTCTTAACAGTGGAATTAAATCTTCTGTAATGCGCCAACAAACTAAAACCGTATGATGATATAATTTCATAGTTTGTTTTAATTCTGCCATAAAATCAGCGTGAACAATCCGTCCGTGAGCTTTTGTTTTTTCTGGATTTGTATAACCAAAAGCAGTTCCTCGAGCCAAAACATTTCCAACTAGCAAAACTTTAATTGTGTTTACCATCAACGGACTTGAAATTGGAATTCCTGCACACATAACAACTCTATCAGAAAGTTTTACAGCACCATTGTCCAAAGCCAATTTTACCGCATTTTGAATCATCATTTCTGAATCATCAGCTAGTTGACACAAAACTGGCGAAACTCCCCACTGAATCATCAATTGACGCAGAACTTTTCTATTTGGAGTTACTGCAATTACCATTTGTTCAGGCCTAAAACTTCCAATCATTCTAGCTGTATTTCCGTGCAAAGTTGGAACAATAATTGCTTTTGCATCAATATTTCTTGCAAGCTTGTAAGCACTGTGAGTTACTACCCTACCAATTTCTTGATTTGGTTTGTAAAAACTATCGGCTTCTTTCATTCTAGATAAATATTCTTCCGAAGCTTCTGTTGTACTTGTAATTAAATCCATTGTGCGAACAGATTCCACAGGATATTTTCCGTTTGCTGTTTCTCCAGAAAGCATTACAGCATCAGTTCCGTCAAAAACCGCGTTAGAAACATCAGTTAATTCGGCTCTTGTAGGACGAGGATTTACAATCATAGAATCTAACATTTGAGTTGCAGTAATTACAGGTTTTCCAGCTTGACGACAAGTTCTGATAATTGCTTTTTGAGCCAAAGGAATTTTTTCTGTAGGAAGTTGAACACCCAAATCCCCACGAGCAACCATAATACCGTCAGCTTCTTTTACAATGGCAGCTATATTATCCAAACCTTCTTTATTTTCAATTTTTGCAATAATTTTGGCAGTTGAATTTAGGGATTTTAAATATTCTTTAATTTCAACAATTTCTTCTGGAAAACTAACAAAACTTGCCGCAACAAAATCAACATCTTGCCCTGCACCAAATTTTAAATCTTCTTTATCTTTTTCAGACATAATTGGAAGACCTGCATGAACCCCAACAAGATTCACATTTTTGCGACTTCCAATAGTTCCAGAATTTTTTGCTTTACAAATGATTGTTCTATCAGATTTTAATTCCAAAACTTTAAGTTCAATTAATCCGTCAGCAATAAGAATGCTAACACCTTCAAAAACTTTTTCTGGAGCATCTTTCCACGAAATTGAAATATGACAATTTTTAGATTCTGTAGAAGCGGTACAAAAAGAATCATCAACAGTAACTTCAACAGTCTCCCCTTTTTTAATTTTTATAGTTTTATCATCTTCAATCAATCCTGTTCTAATTTCAGGTCCTTTTGTATCTAGCAAAATTGCCACAGGAATATTTAATTCTTCAGAAATTGTTTTAATTCTGTCCATGGCTTGTTTGTGCCATTCATAAGTTCCGTGAGAAAAATTGAACCTAGCAATATTCATTCCTTCACGAATCATTTCGCGAATCACATCATCATTATCACAAGCTGGCCCAATGGAACACACAATTTTTGTTTTTCTAGTAATCATATTTATATTATAGTGATTATTTTGAACTTATAAAACACAATTCAAATTTACTAACCAATTTTTAATTTTTATGAGGGGAAAGCCTTCCCCTGTCTCCAGCAGACAAGTCTGCTTCCGCCACCCCTTCTAGCGGGGGCACCCCGCAACGCCCCGCCTATAAATTTTGATTTATTCCTTTTTTCTACGTTTTTCTTCCGCCAATATTAAATTAATATTGTATTTTTCAATTTCAGATAAATCATCTTCAGAAAAATTAGGATTAACTTTGTATTCAGGATTCCAATATTGACCCCATTCTGTAAAAAACTTCTTTAAATCTTCTGATTTAAAGTTATAACCATGCAAAGCATAAATTGTATTTCTTAAAATTCTAAGTTGTGCCGATGTATAACCTTCAAACCATGATGTTTGAGCTTTTTGTTTTATATATGGAAAATATGCAGGAAAAGACTTTGGTCCTGTGTCATGTAAAATATTATCAGTATGAAATGTAAAACATTCTTTATATTCTGGTTCTACATCATAAAAAATTGCTTGCCATTTGTTATCAGCAATACGTTTCCAAGTTTCTGATTTTCCAAAAATATAATCATAAGGACGATTATTTTCCACAATTACAGTAATTTTCCCAATTGTATCTTTCCAACTTGAACCAGTTCCATATAAATACTTAATTATATATCCACCTGTATCCCGACCATATTCTGATTTATAAGTAATTCTTGTTTTTGTAATAGATTTTTTAGGAAAAGTAATTTCTCTTACGTACGCATTAATTAATTCCGGTTCATCAAATTTTCCGCCATAATTTGTGTTAGAAAATTCCCGATCAATTAGCATATCTTTATATTCTGTTTTTATTCCATTTGTCCAACATTCAAAATCAAAAATCTTTCCATGGCCCCCTACGCCAACTTCAAAAAATGGAAAACCAACAGAAAGCGTTGTTTCATTTCCTGTATTTTCAAAATCAAAATCAACAGTTACTTTATAATAATTTTTTTCACAAACAATATTAATAACTTCTTCCTTCATCCTAATTGAAATATCTTTTTCGGTTGTTGGTTGAAGATTCCCACCAGAAGTAAAAAAATATGTATCATTTGCAAAAAAATTAGAATTTAAAACAACTCCAAAAATGAAAATTAAAAATAAACTTTTTTTCATAACTTTCTCCAAAAAATTCTAAATTAAATTGCTCCCAATTAAATCCCAATAAATTGATTTTTCTGGTGTGTAAATTGTAGGACCTCCAATATCTCGGCTTAAAGTGCTAGCAGGAACCCAACCAATAATTTTCCCGACAACCATTTTTACCCATTGATAATCTGAAGTTATTTCAAAAGATTGATAATAAATTCCACCTTCTTTGTGAGAAATCTCATGTAAATTTTTTGAATTATTTGATGGCAACTCTTTTACACAAGTACCTTCATTTATTAAAAATGTTGATTCTAATTTTAAGGTTGTTACTTCTTCTCCGTTTACATCAATCTTTTCTACAAAAGAAAATTTTCCATTATGATAAGGATTTCCAATTTTTATAAACCCATCAATTTTGTTATTAACTTTTACTTTTATTGTTGTTTTACCAGTTTCTTTTACATGAACAATATGAGATACTTCTGCAATATCATTTTTTTGAATAACATAAATTTCTTCATTTAAATTTGGTGTTTTATAAACTTTTATATTAAATCCACCATCTTTAAAATCTAAGGTATATTGTAAATCATGAGTTTCATATAATTGATCATTACATAATTCTTTAGTAATGTAATCTGATATTTCTTTTTTTGTAGATGTAATTGATTCTTCTAACTCTTGAATTTTGCTTTCTAAATTAGAAATTTTATTTTTTAAATTTGAATTTTCTTCAACCAATCTTGATTTTTCTTCTGATAAAGTAGAATTTAAATTTTCTAATTCAATTATCTTATTTTCATCTTTTTTTGAATTGCAACCGAAAAATAAAACTGAAATGATAAAAATATACAAAAAAGTTTTTTTCATAAAATACTCCACATCCTTTCCTACTTCTTTAAATTTTGAATAACCAGTAATGCATTTGCAATACAAATAAATGATAATGGAATTGTGACTTTACATCTTCCAAAAAAACTTAATGTAAGTGTGAAAATTCCTAGAGCTAAAAAGATAAAAATGAAAATAAATAAAATTTTGCTTTTTTTGTTTTCCATAACTTTCCCCTTTTTTAATAATATAATGTTATTGTACAAAATTTTTATCACATTGATAACCATTTTTTCATAATATATTGTAAAAATCTTGATTTTTTTGTAAAATATGCTATCTAAATTTTTAGATAAGGAAAAGAAAATGAAAACTATTTACGAAGGTAAAACAAAAAACGTTTATGGTCTTGAAAACGGCAATGTTTTGTTAAAATTCAAAGACGATTGTACTGGAAAAGATGGTGTTTTTGATCCAGGTGAAAATTCTGTAGGTTTAACTATCGAAGGAATTGGAAAAGCTAACCTTATTACTTCAATTCACTACTTTGAATTGTTGAAAAAAGCTGGAATCAAAACTCACTACATTAGTGCAAATATTGACGATGCAACAATGGAAGTTCTTCCTGCAACTGTTTTTGGTCACGGTTTGGAAGTAATCTGTAGATTAGTTGCAACAGGAAGTTTTATCCGTCGTTATGGTGAATATATTAAAGACGGTACACCATTAGAAGGTGGCTATGTTGAATGTACTTTCAAAAATGATGCAAAAGGCGATCCTTTAGTAACAAGCGAAGGATTAGCAGCTCTTGGCATTATGTCAACAGAAATGTTCGAAAGCATGAAAGAACAAACATTAAAAATTACAAAAATTGTTGCAGACGACTTAAAATCAATTGGTCTTGATTTGTGGGACATCAAATTTGAATTCGGATACAACAATGGCGAAGTTATCTTGATTGACGAAATTGCTTCAGGAAACATGCGCGTATACAAAGACGGAAAAATTGTTGATCCAGTTGAATTAACAAAACTTATCAACAACCGCTAATATAAAAGAATGTCATTCCCGTGCATGACACGTGAAACTAAAAATCCCTGCTCCTTCAGATGCAGGGATTTTTTTTTGGCAACTTTTACTCAAAGTAAAACTGGAATACGTCCGGTCAAGGCACGCTTTGCTCAAGGCCTTGACTCGGCCGTTTTTAGAGTTTGTATTAAACCCTAAATAAAATTTCAAAAACTATTCAAACACAGTTTTCGAAAATATTTCATCAAGTAATTGTTGGGTTTCGTTTGCAATTACATTACATGAGTCAACTAGAATTAAAATGTTTACAGCTTCATTTAATCTTTTTTGAGCAGGTTCAATTCTAAAAAACTTTTCTTTTGAATTATTTTCTGAGTTTTTCATAATGCTCGCTATATCAATATCATGTTCACACTTTGCTCCAAATGTTGCACCTGGCATAATTTTTGCCGTATACAGATATCCTAGCGCTCCTTGTCTATCATCATTATATTTTGATAAATCTTCATAAGTATATTTTGTAAAATTTTTATTATCAATTTTAACAGTTTCAGTTTTAATAATATTCAACGATTTTTTTAACGATTCTTCTGTATCATCAGTATAAATTGATTCAGGATAAATTAAAAATAAAATTGAAATCCCCAAAGGTAAATCGTTAAGTGTAAAATCTCTAATTCCCAAATTTATCATTGCTGGAGCTTTAGAATTAATAGGCATAAATTTTAAATTCCAATGCCCCTTTACAGGTAAAGATACTCCAAGCATTGTACTATAAAGATAATTAAAATTATCTGAATCTAGATCAGAAATCTTCCATACATCTTTTACTTCATAAGTTTCAGACCAACTACTTTCTTTAATATTTTGTTTTAATATATTTAATAAATTTTGATTTGCAATATTTTCTTCTGGAATACTTCCACCATTTGTTAAAGTGTAATAGGCTTTTAATGGTGTTGCACACAAAAATTGAGAATATGAATAATCATTTAAAAAAGATTCATTAACACGATTTTTTTTCATATTCAAATATTTTTCAAGTTCATTTTTTCCTTTAATAGAAAGACCAGTCGAAGCTAAATAATTTCCATAAATCCAATGATGTTCCGCTTTTTTTGAATATTTTTCTTCCAAAAAATTAAAAGTTTCTTTCATCTGATCTTGTGTTATCTCATCAAAATTATATAAACATCTCATTGCAAGTAATTTTAATAATTGATCATCATAATTAGTTTTAGTTTTTTTAGACAAATATTCAAATAAATTATTTGCAACTAGTAAATCATCAGATTTTTCATCTTTGTGCATATAATCAGGAAAACATATAGAATTGTATACCTCCAAAAAATCATTTGATAACTCTTTTAATTTTGAATCTTTTGAAAGTTTGTTAAAATCTATTGCTGCTGGATTAGCAAAAAGATTTACACTCAAAATAAATGTCATTGTTAACATAAAATACATGTTTTTTTTCATAATAACCTCTCAGCTAAATATATATTTTTTTATCTAATTTCTTTTCTTCTGTAATTTATACTCATCAACAATCCAATACAACTCATGGAAGTTAATAAAGAAGACCCACCGTAAGACAAAAATGAAAGCGGAATACCAGTAATAGGCATCATTCCCATAACCATTCCTACGTTTACAAAAAAGTGGAAAGCAAACATGCCCAAAATTCCAGAAGCAATGTATGCGCCATAAGTTGACGTAGAGTTTCTTATGATAATGATAGTTCTAATAAAAATGAATAAAAATAAAAGGAAAACTAAACAACAGCCCAAAAAGCCAAACTCTTCAGACAAAATACTAAAAATAAAGTCTGTACTTTGTTGAGGTAAGAAACGGTAATGACTTTGAGTTCCTCTTAAATATCCTTTCCCAAAAATTCCTCCTGCACCAATTGCAATTTTTGATTGAATAATATTCCAACCTGCTCCTCTAGGATCAACATTTGGATTCATAAAAATAATCAAACGTTTTATTTGATAGTCCTTTAATACTTTTGCTAAAATTAAAGAAAAAATAAGAGATAGTGAAATAATAAAAAATGCGGTTGTAAGCCAATTTATGTAATTAGGACCATGAAAATATCTTCTGATGATAATACCAATCAATGCAATAATAAAAGTTGCAAAAATTAATATGGCTCTTAATTTAAAGTTTGTTAAAATTGAAATAATAACTAAAGGTTTTTCTGCAATTTCAGTATTCCAAACTGGTAAAACCGCAAATAAAATTGTAGATAAACCAAAAGAAATCAAAATTATCAAATATTTTGATGGAACCCCGGCAATAAAACACATTACAATAAAAATTGGTAAGTAAACGCTGGCAGTTCCAAGGTCTGGCTGAATTAATATTAATCCCATTGGAACACATAAAATCAAAATAGATTTTATAAATCTTTTTATTGGTAGTTCGTTTTTGGAATCATTTAAGTAATGGGCCAAAAATAAAATAAAAAATACTTTTCCAAATTCTGAAGGCTGAATACCAAAATCTCCGATTCCAATCCAGCTTTTTGCTCCATTTACAAGTCTACCAAAAAAAATTGTATAAATTAATAAAGCAATAAGTCCAATATACAAATATTTAGAAATACTTTCCAATTTTCTAAAATCATAAACTGTAAGAATTATCATAAAAAATAATCCAATACTTGCCCAAATGAATTGCTTAATATGTTCGTTAGTAACAGAAATTCCTTCCGAGTTTACACTAGAAGAGTAAATAAACAAAATACCAAGTGTAACTAAAGTAAGAACAACTAAAATTAAAAAATAATCAAACATTGCAAAAAATTTATTTTTCACTTTCCTACTCCATACGTCCACGATTTTTTGTTAAGTAACTAAAGCCAAGATCTTTTACAGCTTCTTCGTAAGTTTGATTCGCAAAGATTCCTTGAATAATAATATTTGTAGCATAAGGGGCCCACCATTCCCAAGTGTTACATGCTTCTACAATTGTAACTACACAAATTCTGTCTTCTGGAGGCGCGTCATAAGGGGCATAAGCTACAAGCCAAGAGTGCCAACTATCTTTGTATTGATCAACTTCTGCAGTACCTGTTTTACATGCAATCTGAACAACATCATTATGCATTGGGTACTGTGGAGTTCCGTCTGTAACAGTGTAACGCATTATTTCTTGAACTTGTTTCCAAACAGCTTTATCAATTGTTGATTCTGTAAGAATCTCTCTTTTTATTTCTTTTGTAACTTCGTTTGTAACTGGATCTCTAATTTCTTTTAATAAATGGGGCTTGTAAATTACTCCTTCATTAGAAACCATAGCAACCATATTTGCTAATTGTAAAGGAGTTGCTTCCATGTAACCTTGTCCAATAGAAACAGACATTGTATCTCCACCAAGCCATTTTTCATGATATTTTTTTTCTTTCCATTCGGCTGTAGGAACTAAACCTGCAACTTGGTTTGGCAAGTCGATTTTTGAACTTTGCCCAAAACCAAATTCTCGTGCGTAAGAAGCAATTTTTTCTATGCCTAAGTTGTCGCGGCCAATTGTCCAATAATAAACGTCACAAGATTGTGCAAAACCATTTTTTAAATCTAGCCAACCGTGACCAGGATATTTTACGTGACAATTAAATAAGTGATTTCCATAAAAAAGTCTACCTTTACATTCAATTTCTTTATTTGCGGGAAAAGCATCTTCTTGCAACATTGCAGTAGACATTACAATTTTAAAAGTTGAAGCTGGTGGATATGATAATTGAACAGCTCTGTTAATTAAAGGCTTTAATGGATCGTTGATTAATCTATTATATTCAATACTACTGTTTTCTGAATTAAAAATGTTTGAATCAAAATAAGGATAAGAAACCATGGCTAAAACTTCGCCAGTTGAAGGTTTTAATACAATTGAGGCTCCAACTCTTTGTCCCAAAGCTTCTTCTACAAGTTTTTGAATACGCGAATCAATAGTTAAAATTAAACTATCTCCCATTTTTGGGGGCTCAAGTTTTGATTTATCAGAAACAATGCGTCCGTGAACGTCAATTGTAGAAATCTCTCTACCTTGTTTTCCTTGCAAAAGATAATCATATTGTTTTTCAATTCCAGTTTTACCAACAATACTGTTTTTTGTATAACCTTGGTTATATAAAACAGTCCACTCGTCTTGTGTAATATCTCCAACATAACCAACAATGTGAGAAAGTGATTCTGTGTGAAGATAGTTTCTAATTGGTTTTGATGCCCAACTTACACCAGGTAAATCTGTTTTATTTTCTGCAATATTCAAAATTGTATTAAAGTTTACGTTAGCTTTTACTTGAATTGCAGAATATGATTTTCTCATGTTTCTTGGAATTTTTTTGTCTATTGCAGATTTGCTTATATTTAAAAATTTAGCCAAACGAGAAATAACTGTATCGTATCTGTTTGAAGGAATTTCACCAGGAGTTACATTTACTACAAAAGATTCTGTGTTAATAACCATTGGCATATTAGCATTTCTGTCAAAAATTTCACCTCTCTGGGCAGGAATAATTGAAACTTGACTGGAAATTGTTTGTGACTGAAGTCTGTAATGTTCACCATTAATAATTTGCATAGAAAACAATTTAAATAAAAAGGAAACAAAAGGAATACTTATGATTATAAGTAAAATTAAGAGTTTTGAAGATTTTGTTAATTGTTTGCTATAATTATAATTAGACATTATCTACAAGGTCCTTTACATTCTTTATAGAAATTTGCTTTTTAAAGAAACTTAAGAATTTAAACAAAAATGGTGACAATGCAACATTAAATAAAAATTCATAAAGGAAATTGTAAGAAATAATACCCGGTAAATAAATGCTTATATTTGGAAAAAATAATGCAATTAATTGAATTAAAATGGTTTTTACAATTGTACCAATTCCAACAGAAAGCATTGGAATTACAATTCCAGAAATAATAATTGTTTCAGAAAAGAAGCCAGCAATATAGCCAATAATTGTTCTTAGTAAACAATTAAAACCTAGTGGAATACCTGTAATAAAATCTAAAAATAAACCAGAAAAGAATCCAGTTGTTTCACCAAAAGTTTTACCGTTTAATAAAGCAAAATAAATTGAACAAATTAATACAATATCAGGAACAACATAAAAAAAAGAAATATTTGATAAAATAGAGGATTCTAAAATAGTTGCACATAATAAAATAAAAATACTTATTAAAAATGATTTTAACATATACTCCCCTTTTTGTTATTGTATCTCTTTTAATTCTTTTGGATTTATTACAACTACATTTTCCAATCTTGAAAAATCAATAATTGGAAGAATTTCAATATAAAGTGAAGAGTTGTATGAAATTGTTTCAATTTTAGAAATTGTTCCTACTGGAATATCTCTTTTGTAGTTATCATTTTCACCAGAAGTTACAATGATGTCTCCATAATTTAATTCTGGTAAAACACGTTTTCTAATATACTGCAAAATTAAAGGTTGATCTTGGCTACCTAATCCACTTACTAGACCTAAGTCTCTTGTATTTTGAATTCTTGTAGAAACCATATTATTAATATTATAAATTGGAATTACCTGACTTGTAAAAGTTCCAACTTGTACAATTTTTCCAACCAAACCTTGGTTTCCATTCTGAAAAGCTACTACAGGCATGTTCTTCTTAATGCCGTTTATGCTTCCTTTATTAATTGTTAAATATGAATAGTTATTATCTAAATCTCTAGAAATAATTTGAGCAGGAATGTTTTTTTCTTCAATTGAACTTACAAAATCTAATTGTTCTTTAAGTCTTTCGTTTTCTTTTCGAATATCAACGTTAGATCTTTGCATTTGTTCAAATTTTTCTAATTTAATAACCAATTCGTCATATTCTTTTTTTAGTTTTCGTAATTCTCCAACAGAGTTAACTGTGTTGGTAACTCCATTAACACAAAAATTTACACCTTTTTCAATTGACGAAAGAATTGAGAATCCTACATTTTTTAGATTTATAACAAAACTTCCAGATTTAAATGCCAATGAAACTGAAGATAACATCAACAATATAATTAGCAAAAATTCAGAAAACTTTAATCTAAACGAAAAACGAGATTTTTTATTATTCATAATTACTCTTTATTAGTCGTTTAAACTGTTATAAATTTTGCGGTCAGAAGACATGTCTTTAAAGATGTTGAATGCTTCTCCAGAACCAAGAGCTACACATTCAAGTGGATTTTCAACAAGAATTACTGGTACACCAGTTTCTTTAGAAATCAATCTTGGTAATTCTCTAAGCATAGATCCACCACCAGTCATAACAATACCGCGTTCAATAATGTCAGAAGCTAATTCAGGAGGAGTTTCGCTTAATACAATTTTAATTTCTTCTACAATTTTAGTAACAGGATCTTTTAAAGCTTCACGAACTTCAACGCTATCAATTTCTAGACGACGTGGTAAACCTGTAATTGCGTCTGTTCCTTTTAATTCCATTTTTTCAATAGTTTTTTCTGGTGCAGCGTTACCAATTTGAATCTTTAATCTTTCTGCAGCTGGTTGACCAATAATAAGGTTATGAACACTTTTAACGTGTTTTACAATAGCTTCATCAAATTTGTCTCCACCAATACGAATTGAATGTGTTACAACCATACCACCCAATGAAATAACGGAAACTTCTGTTGTTCCTCCACCAATATCACAAATCATATGTCCAGCTGGTTCATTAATTGGAATTTTTGCACCAATAGCAGCTGCAAGGCTTTCTTCAATTACTTCAACTTCCTTTGCTCCAGCTTTGTAAGCAGCCTCAATAACAGCTCTTCGTTCTACATCTGTAATACAAGATGGAATACCAATTTTCATTCTGATTGATTTAAAAAGTTGATGACGTGGAATGATTTTTGAAATGAAATATTTAATCATTTTTTCTGTGCTGTCAATATCTGCAATAACACCATCTGCCAAAGGTCTAATGGCAATAATAGAACCTGGTGTTTTATCAAGCATTCGTTTTGCATCTGAACCAACAGCAACAATTTTGTTAGTTCCTTTTTCCACCGCGATTACAGAAGGTTCATCAATTACCATTCCTTTATCGCGAACATATATCAAAGTGTTACATGTACCTAAATCAATACCAATATCTGTTGAAAATTTATCAAAAAAACTCATAAAATCCTCCCGTTGAAGTTTTTTAATTATTTGTTAGTTACTGTTTAATTTTTGCAAAGCACCTTGGTGATTAACTTGATATTTCAAAGTTTGTCTCCATTCTGCTCTAGCTTTTACCAAATTACCCTGCTTCTCATATATTACACCAATTCCATAGTGTGCGTCAGCAGAATTTTGGCTTTTTTGTAAAACATTTTCAAATTCTTTTAAAGCTTTTTCATAATCTTCGCGGTCAATATAAATATTTCCCAAAAGAATCTGACTTTTTATAATCATTTCGTCATTTTGACTATTTTTAATGATTCTAAATAAATATTGTTCGGCAACAACAAATTCTTTTGCCTTGTAATATTGTTCTGCAATGGCAAGTAACAAAGCATCTGATTCTCTAACTAATAAAGCTTCTGAAAAAGCAGAAATACTTTCCATTGTCATATCTAAAGAAGCGTAACTTAATCCCAAGTATTCTGGAATATCGTCTGCTTTATATCCATTTTCTTTTGCAAGTGTTAAATATTTGATTGCTAAATCTGCATAGTAGTTTGTTGTAATTGTACTCTTAAAAAAGTATGCCCGACCAAGCATATATTGGAGTTGTGGTAACAAAGATTGATTTGCTTCGTAAATTGCAAGTCTTAATTTGTTTATACTTTCGTCTAAATAAGTTTGTGTCTGAGTGTTATCTGTTTGGGATTGTGCTAAAAAGAAACATGCGTATCCGTAATATGTTAAAACTGTATTGTTAAAAGGGTTTTCTTGTAAATAAGGTTTTCCAATTTCGTAGATTGTTTGATAATCATAGTTTTGCCAAGCTGCCTTAATATTTTTAATTGTACTTGTATTTTTTTTGTATAAATGAATAGATAAAAAAACTAAACTTGTAAGTAGTAAAATAATAAATAAAACAATGAAAAATTTAATTAGATTTTTAATAAATAGATTTTTTTTTCTAGATTTATTTGGACTTTCAAAACTAATTTCTTTCATATTTTATTATTCTATCATATAAATTGATTTTTATTAAATTAAAAAAAATCAGACGGGACAATAAGCCGGGTTCTGTCTAACATATTTCTATGTTAATAACCATCTATCCATACTTTTTGTTACCAAAAAGTTATAGCATTTTACCCGCAGTTTATAGCTCGGAAAACCAAACTGCTACTTAAATTTGCTCCAAATGAGGTTTACAAGCCGCAATTGTTACCAATTACGCGGTAGTCTCTTACACTGCCTTTTCACCCTTACCTAAAAATAGGCGGTACAATTTCTGTTGCACTATCTGTCACAAAATGAATTATGCAAGAATTTATGCAACTATCATTTTGTGCCCGGTTATTATCCGGCATTTTTTCCGAAGGAGCCCGGACTTTATCTCACCTGTAAAAATTATCATAAATTAATACAGGCGCGGTTATATCCCATCTGAATTATTGCTTATTAATCTTCGTCAGAGTCATCTGAATCATCAGAATCTTCTGCATCTTCGTCTTGATCTTCTACGTTTGATAAATCTTCATCGTCGTCTAAGTCGTAATCTTTTTCGTCATCATCGTAGTCTTCAAGATCATCAGACAAGTCTACTAAACTTCCAATATCTTCTGTAAAGTAGTGATTTTCTGCTGTATCGTTTTCAGATTCTTCATAATACAAAATACGGCTACAATATGGACAGAAATTGATTGAATTACCTTCACGTACAAGATTTACGAATTGTGAAGGAAGAATCATATTACAACCGTTACATACTTCATCTTTTACAGAAACAATACCTTCTGTGTTTCTTTGAATTATTCTTTCAAATTTGAACAAAATTTCATCGCTCAAACCTGGTGTAATGCTATCTTCTTTTTCTTTTAATTCTTTTAATTTTTCTTCGTATTCATTAATTTGTTTATCTAGAGAAGCTTTTCCTTCTGCAAGTTCGTTTTCTTGTCCAGAAATCATATCTTCAGAAATTTTTAAGTTTTCTTTAAGTTCTGTAAGAATTTTTTCTTCTTTTTGAAGTTCCTTTCTTAAATCCGATTCAAGAGCTTTTGCTTCGTTTACTTGTTTTTCCAAAGCTTCATATTCACGGTGAGTTGTAATGTTATCCATTCCTTGTTCACCAGATTCTCTTGATTTTACAGCTTGTTCCAAATCAAATTTAATTTTAAGAACTTTTTCTTTAATTGAATCGTATTCATTATTTTTAGCAATGTATTCTTTTTTTAATACAGCTAATAATTCTTCTTGTGAACTTAATTGTTTTGGAGCTTCTGATTTTTTAGCTTCAATTTGATATTTTTCTACAAGAACTTCTTGCAAATCTTTTAATTTAGTAAAAATTTCTTCTGTTACTTCCATACAAGTTTCCCCATATAAATAATGTAAAAATTATATAATAATTAAGTTTTTTAGTCTATCGTTTAGATTAGGTTTCTACATAATCACGAAGACCATTTGCACGTCTTGGATGACGTAATCTTCTTAAAGCTTTAGCTTCAATCTGACGAATGCGTTCACGAGTAACATCAAAATAAAGCCCTACTTCTTCCAATGTTAATGAATATCCATCTTCAAGACCAAAACGCATTTTTAATACTTCTTGTTCTCTTGGTGGTAATGTTCCAAGAACAGCTCTTAATTGTTCTTGTAACAAAGTAAATGCTGTTTGTGAAGCTGGATTTTCAACTTCTTTATCTTCAATGAAGTCTCCCAATAAAGAATCTTCTTCTTCACCAATTGGTGTTTCAAGTGAAATTGGTTCCCTTGCAACGTTCTTAACTTGTTTTACTCTTGCAACTGGCCAACCCAATTGTGTAGCAACTTCTTCATCAGTTGGTTCTCTTCCAAGTTTTTGCATAAGTTGTCTAGATTCTCTAACAACTTTGTTAATTTGTTCAATCATGTGAACAGGAACACGAATTGTTCTTGCTTGGTCAGAAATTGATCTTGTAATTGCTTGACGAATCCACCAAGTTGCATAAGTTGAAAATTTAAATCCTTTTCTGTATTCAAATTTTTCAACAGCTTTAATTAAACCAATATTTCCTTCTTGCACCAAGTCAAAGAAATGAAGTCCACGGTTTGTATATTTTTTAGCAATAGAAACTACAAGACGTAAGTTTGCGTTAATCAAACGGTTTTTGGCTTTTTCCATCATAATGCGACCGTTTTCAATTTCTTTTGCCATTTGCAAAATAACATCAACATTATTTTCAAATTCGTATTCTAATTTGTGAAGTTTTCTATCAATTTTTTGGATTTGAGTATAGATTTCGCGAATTTCATCTGCACTCATATTTAACTCTGCTTCCAAATGAGCAACCTGAGATTTAATAGAAATTTTACGACCAAGACTTCGCAACTCAGATGTATTTGAAATGCGCAATTCTTTCATCTTTTTTTCTTGTTTATGATGATATTCTTCAATCTTGATTGTTGCATCTCTGTATTTTTGTGTAAATTTTTCTAATTCTTCAGATTGAATATCTGTTTTTTGTAATTCAGGAAGAATTTTTTCTCTTAAAGCTACAAGTTGAGGATTTTGAAAAATTGCACAAGATTGATCACTTTCAAAAAGATGTTTTTTTAAAGCCATGTATTGTTTGATTTCTGGAAGAACAGGTTTTAAATGTTCACTATAAAATGTTTTAAGACGTTTTTTATCTTGAACTTCTTCTGTAATTTCTTTTCTTGTTTTTCCAGGTTCGTGAATATCAATTTTTGTAAATGCTTTTTGAGCAATTGCAAAAAATTCAGGAATCATAATTCCAGAGTGTTTAATAACGTCTTTAATTATGTTGTTTCCATCTTCCATTTGTTTAGAAAGTTCAACTTCTTGTTCTGCTGTAAGAAGGTTTTCTTTACCAATGTCACGCAAATACAAACGAATTGGATCATCAACGTTTGATTCTTTATCATTATTTACTAGTTTGTTTTTTGCATTTGCTTTTTCTGCTTTTTCAATTTCAGAAACTGTATCATCTTCTTGAACTAAATCATCATCATCCTGCTCAAGCATGATGTCGTCATCGTCATCTTCATCTGCTGGTTCATCTACACCAATGATTCCTGTTTCTATAAGTTGGATTTTGTTATCTTCAAGAAGTTTTAAAACGCCTTCCATTTCTGGACTATTTATAAAATCTTGTCCTAAAATGTCTGTAATATTTTCCCAAGTAATGATTGATTTACTTTTTCCAAATTCTAAAAGTTTTTCAATTAAAGGATTTGAAGTTTGATCCATAATTTAAACAATACCTTATTAATTTGACTGAACTTGTTTATCAAGTTCCATTTTTTGCTTTAACAGAATGTCTAATTGTTTTGCGTCATCTTCTGTAATAACAGTGAATTCTCTAATGCGTTTTAATAAAGCATCTCTTTGTTTATCAATGCTGTTTTTTTTAATTAATTTGACAGTATCTTGAATAACTGCATCAACATTGTCGTCTTGATAAACTTCATTTGATAATTCATTTGTTATTATACCCGATAATTCTGGTTCACAACGATTCAGAATTTCTGGTATTGAAAAAGCGTTTTGATTAAAACATTCTTCCAAAATTATAAATAAACTTTTGGCACTTTGATTTTGGAAATCATCAGCTTTTATTTGTTGTCTTACAACTTTGAACTTGTCTAAGTCCGCCAATACAGCAATTATCCCTCTTAATTCCGCGTTAAGACTAATTTTTGTTTTTTCTTCTGATTGGTGATTGTTTTTTCGGATGTTTAGACGTTCACGGGCTTGATTACGATTTAGAAAATCTCTTTTTACAGCCTCCGGTTTAAGATTGAATGCCTGTGATAATTGATCAAGGCAAGACTCCTTCTGAATATCAGATTGTAGTGAATCAATATATTCAAAATACTCCAAAGCGGCTTTTGTTTTTCCTTCTGGAGTGTCAATTGGATATTTTTCACCTAGTCTATTAAGAAGATAGTCGGAATCTAATATACTGTTTTTTACCTGCATTGTCAAGTTTTCGGGACCGTATTTTAACATAATTTCTGCAGGATCTTTACCACCAGAAAGTTTAATGATTTTTACGGTAAAGTCTAATCTTCGCGCCATATAAACAGCTCTTAATGTAGCTGCTTGCCCCGCGTTGTCCGAGTCAAAAGACAAAAGAATTGTATCTGCAAATCCACGAATTAATTTTAAGTGTTCTTCAGTTAAAGCTGTTCCCAAAGGTGCTACAGCATAATCCAAACCGCATTGATGATATGCAATACAATCCATATAGCCTTCGCAAAAAATTACAGTTTTGTTTGTGCGAATTGAATTTTTTGCAAAATTAAAAGCGTACAAGGTTTCTCTTTTTTTATAGTGAATTAGTTCTGGAGAGTTTAAATATTTGCTATCTTTTGGTCCTTGTGGGTGCAAAATTCTTCCACCAAATGCCACAACTTTTCCGTTTCTGTTAAAAATTGGGAACATCAATCTGTCTGAAAATAAACAAATATCTTTATAATTTTTACTGAATAAACCAGACTCGTTTAAAAAATTATCACTGTAGTTTTTGCCTTTTAAAAACTTTTTTAGCCAAAATCTGTCGTTTGGGGAATATCCAATTTTGAATTTTTCAATAGTTTCGTCTGTAAGGCCCCTTTCTTTTATGTAATTGTATGCGAATTTACCTTGTTCAGTTTGAGTAAGCATATAATGAAAGGAAGTTGAAACACCTTCGTAAAGATTTATATTTTGTTCAATTATTGATTGAATTTCTTTTTGTTTTTCTTGATTTTGATTATTGTGATTTCCATTGTTGTCATATTTAATTGGAATGCCAGATTTTTTTGCCAAAGTTGTAATTGCATCTGGATATGAAAGATGTTCCATTTCCATTGTAAATTTTATTACATCACCTGCGGCGTGGCAGCCAAAGCAATAATAAAACTTTTTATCAGCATCAACTTGGAATGAAGGTGTTTTTTCACTGTGAAAAGGACAACATCCCCACCATTTATTACCAGTTTTTCTGTCTAATTTTGTGTATTCTCCAATTACACTAATTATATCTGAAGAGTCTCTTACATTGTTTATTGTATCTTGTGAAATAAAACCTGGCATAATTTTTAGTGATTGATTTTATGTTCCTCAAATGTTTCTGTAAACACGTGTTTTCCAGTTTTTTCATTTTCAACTTGAAAGAAAAAGTATGGAGTTTTTGGTGTGTTTGTGGCTGCATCAAGGGCTGTTAATCCTGGGTTTGAAATTGGACCGGGGGTTAAACCTGCCCATTTATATGTGTTGTATGGACTGTCAATTTTTGTGTCTTTTGTTAAAATTCTTTCTGGGTGTGGTTTTCCTTGAATTTCTGTAATAATGTAAACAATTGTTGCACAAGAATAAAGTCCAATATTGTGTTTTAATCTATTTTTAAAAACGCTGGCAATTAATGGGGCTTCTTCTTTTAATTTGTATTCTTTTTCTACAATTGAAGCTAAAATTACAGTTTGATGTAAATCTGCGGGATTTTTATTTCCTAAGTTTGTAATTGATTTAATGTTTTCAAAAAATGTATTAATAAAAAGTTCTACAACAATGTCGGAATTCATATTTATGTTTAAAAAATATGTGTTAGGAAACAAATAACCTTCGCAAGTTTCTGCTGGAATCTTAAATTTGTTTAAAATTTCTTTTGAACTACATGACTTTATAAAATCTTCTTTGTTGCAAATTTCGTTTTCTTGCAAAATTTGGGCAATAGAAGAAATTGTAAGGCCTTCTGGAATTACAACTTTTTGATATTCTTGACGTCCAGAAGAAAGTTCAGAAAAGATTTGTGCAATATTCATATTTGCATTTAAGTTATATGTTCCGCTTTTTAATGAAAAATTTGTTTGAGTATTTTTTAATGGATATAAAAATTTAATAATTTGTGGATATTTGATTACTAAATAACTTACATTTACATCTTTTATTAAATTTTGAGCTTTTAATTCGTTAATAATTGATTTTGTTGATGCACCATAAGGCACTTCAAATTTTACATCTTCAGAAGTTTCTGCAGAAATAGGTTTTACTTGATTACACAAATATAAATAAATTGCTGTGAAAAAAATAATTATAAATGTTGGGATTAATAGTAAGAGAGATTTTTTTTTCATGAATAAAAACGTCTAACCTCTTGTATAGATAAAGAATTATAAACTGAATCTTCTAATGTTTTGCAGAAATTTTCAAGTCCAAGAGGAAGTTCTTCTTCTTTTTTTCTTAAAAACTTTGCAAGTATGTACACTTCTCTTTTTGTGAAGTTATATGTGAGAATTTCAATATCTTCATTATCTAATGGTTTTTCTTGTTCTGTCATAAGTTATAAATTAATTTCTTGAGCTTCTTTTGCAAGATAGATTTGTACATCTGAATGTTCAATATATTGTGCATACCATCTTGCAGCCTGCAGAATTGAATTTAATTTTTTATCATCATAAGTTGGTTCATGATGGAACAAATATAATTTTTTTATTCCCCAATGAATTGCAAAATCAACTGCGTTACAGAATGCTGAATGTCCCCAGTTTTGTTTTCTGTTGGCTTCTTCAACTGTATATTGTGAATCTAAAATAATGCAATCTGCATTTTTAAAAACTAATTCTGCTTCTGGTGTATTGCTAAAGTCTTTTGATTTTAGTTCTACGTCAGTTGCATAAACAACTTTTTTATCGTCTTTGATAAAAGCGTAACTGTAGGAATTGCCTGGATGTGACATTTTACAGCAACAAACTTTTATATCATCAATATAAAAATACTCACCAACGTTAATTTTGTCAAAGTTAATTGTTGATTGTAGATTATTAAAAGGAACAGGATAATAAGGGTGTTTCATCTGTTCTTTTAAGATTTCTTTTGTATTATCTAATGGCGAATAAACATTAATTGTTGTTTCGGGGCTGTAGATTGGGTCAAAAAAAGGTAATCCTTGGATGTGGTCCCAATGGAAATGTGAAAAAAGTAAATTGAAATTTCCGCTTAATGGTAAATCTTTTGATTTTCCTAAAAGTCTAATTCCAGTTCCTGCGTCTAAAATAATTTCTGTTTTTCCCGATTTGATTTCTACACAAGGTGTGTTTCCGCCAGTTGTACCAAAAATCCATGTGGGTAAATTTGAAACAAATTTTGCTCTTGATTCTTCAGTTTGTAAATCTTCTGGCGTTGCCCGTTGAATGGCAGCCATAATTTTAGATTGAATTTGTTGTGGCGTTATTGGAGTTGGAAGTGAACCTCTAACTCCCCAAAATCGAATTAACACTTTTTCCCCTCTGATTAGTTAAATCGTTAATAAAATAATTTTAGACTATGCGTAAAAATTTGTCAAATAGATTATGGAAAAGTTAGGATTTTTGAGTTAGATTGGTTTAATACAAATCCTAAAAACGAAGGAGTCAAGGCCTTGAGCAAAGCGTGCCTTTACCACCTGTATTTGGGCAAAAAAAAAAAGAGTTAGAAACCTAACTCTTACTTTTAATGGGGAGTGTAGGACTCGAACCTACGGAGGGAAACCCGAGGGATTTACAGTCCCTTGCAATTGCCGCTATGCGAACTCCCCAGAAATTAAGCTGCTTGTAGGATTCGGACCCACGACCCCGAGATTACAAATCACGTGCTCTACCAGCTGAGCTAAAGCAGCATTTCTGTTGTTCGTTGTTTGTCGAACGTGATGTTATATTATACTTTTCATTAAAAAGTGTCAACACCAAAAATCAAAAAAAATTAAAAAAAATCACTTTTTTTCAAATAATTTTAAGTATTTATTTTTGATTACTTTTTTCCATGAATATTCATTTTCTACTGTTGTGGCAGCTGTTTTGATCATTTTGTTAATTAATTTTGGGTTATACATTTTAATTGCCACTACTTCCGAAAGTTTTGAAATTAAGGATAATTGAGTGTTTTGCGAATAAAGGAATCCTGTCTTGTTATTTTTGATTTTATTTAATCCACCAGTTTTGTGTGCAATTGGAAGTGTTCCAAAAATCTGGCCAATAAAATCTTCAAGTCCGCAAGGTTCAAAATAACTTGGTAAAACAATAAAATCGCAAATTGCAGTGGAAAGTCTTACACAAGCTTTGTTGTAGCCATTTAGATATAAAACTTTTCCTTTGTGTTTTTCAGAAAGATTAATAAGTTCATTTTCTAAAGAAAGTTCTCCCTGCCCTGCAATTATGAATCTTACATTTTCAAAATTATTTAAAATTGCTGGAATGCTTTGATTTAATACTGCAATTCCTTTTTGGGTTGTAATTCTTCCGTGGTATGCAATGTAAATTAAATTTTCACAATCTTTTAAAGAATCATTTAGTTCACCAAAAATCTTTATATCATCAAACAAAGAAGAATTTGATGAAGATTCCGAGGCTTTTTTTATTTGTTCCAAAAAATATTTTCTGTTTTCAATTTTGCCTTCAAGTTTTCCATTTTTTGGAGAATAAGAAAATGGCAACAAAGAAACAGTTGTGTCTTCTGGATTGTAGCGGTCTGCATCAATTCCGTTTGTAATTCCTTCAATTTGAATATTTCTTTCATTAAAAATTGAAGAAAGACCTTCTGTACTTGCGTAATTGTGTGGATCTATTAATTCTTTTGCATATTCTT
>JAFXDY010000046.1 GCA_017521105.1 Treponema sp. | reverse complement strand
GCCGATGCGGGAGATGCTCTCAATGGAGAACACACTCCTTGCATACCGCAAGGCATTGAAGGAACAGAATAATGATATTCAGGCATTATTGGTACATACAGGACAGATTATAAACCACATAGAGCGTCTGATGGAGGATGCCCGTAATGAGATAGAGAGAATAGTCGATGAAGAAACGGATACTGATAGTAGAGGATAATATAGCCCTCTCGCATATACAGAAAGACTGGCTGGAGCGTGAAGGATATTCAGTGGCTACGGCTATGAATGAGCCTTTTGCCCACAAGCTGCTACGCAAGGAACAGTTCGACCTGATACTTTCAGATGTGCGTCTGCCACATTTTTGTAGGTGCTGTTTTTGGAATTATGACATTAATTCGTGCGGCAATGAGTCCATCTGGAATTTTGGATCCACTTTTTGTAAATCCATTGTGTTCAGTTCTTCCTAGAATGCTTTTGGCTGTTGTTGCTTGGGCTGTTTGGAAACTTTTAGATAAAGTTTTGCATTGTCCAAAAACAATTTCTGCAGGAATCACAGGTTTTGTTGCTACTGTTGCACACACTTTGCTTGTAATAGGATGTATTTATATTTTTGAAGGCGCTGACGTTCGTGCAGCAATGGGCGGAATGGGATATTTTGCAGTAATTGCGGCACTTTCTTTTAATGCAATTTTAGAAAGTGTTGCTTCTACAATTGTTTGTGTTGCTGTTTACCTTGGATTGTTCATTTCTTCAAACAAAAAATCAAAATTATCACAAGAAGAAGATTAATTTTATAAAAAACTTATTGATAATAAAACAAACTTTTTATACACTTTAAAAATGATAAACGAAACAGAACTTTCTAAAAAAACAATTTTCTCTTTTGAAGTTTTTCCACCAAAAAAAACAATGCCCATCGATACTATTTATTCTACCCTCGATGAGCTTAAAGATTTAAAACCAGATTTTATTTCTGTGACTTTTGGTGCTGGCGGAAGCGAAAATTGCGATAATACATTGAATATTGCAAAAAGAATAAAAGAAGTTTGCGGTGTTGAGCCAGTTGTTCACATGCCTTGTATCAACATGACAAAACAAGAAGCAAATTACATTTTGCAACAATTTCAACAAGCTGGAATTGATAATATTCTTGCTTTGCGTGGTGATAAAGTAGAAGGTAAAGAACCATCCAACGAATTTTTACACGCCAGCGATTTGATTTCGTTTATAAAAGATTTTGATTCAAAAAGAACAGATGGAAAATCTTTTGCAATAATGGGTGCGTGTTATCCAGAGCAACATCCACAATCTAAAGATGTTTTTGATGATATTGCAAACTTAAAATTAAAAGTGGACGCAGGTGCTACACATTTGCTTTCTCAATTGTTTTTTGATAATGAACAATTTTATCGCTTTTTAGAAAGAGCGCGCATCGCAGGAATTAACGTTCCAATTGAAGCGGGAATTATGCCAGCAACAAACAAAAAATCAATTGAACGCATGGTTTCTATGACAAATGCAATTCTTCCAAAAAAGTTTACACGAATGATGGAGCGATATTCTGATTCGCCAGAAGCCATTCGTGATGCAGGAATTGCTTATGCTGTAGACCAAATTGTAGATTTAGTAACAAACGGTGTTCAAGGAATTCATCTTTACACAATGAACAATCCGTATGTTGCAAAAAAAATCAACGAAGCAATTCGCAATATTTTTGATGTTCCACCAACAATTGAATTTTGTAACAGATAAAAAATTATTTTGAATTTACGCCTTCGCCAAAAAGTGCAAAATCTCCTTTGCACGGGTCGTTTGGCCAAATAAGTTTTAATTGTTCAGAGATTAATAACGCGGTTTTTAAGGAAGAAGCCGCGTTTTTTTCTATAAGTCCATATTTTACCGATTGTTGGATTACGTGAGTGTCCAGCGGAATTATTAAATCTTTTGAATCAAACCAAGTCCAAATTCCTAAATCTACGGGAGAATTTTGACGAACCATCCATCTTAAAAACATATTAACTCTTTTGTTGGCGCAAGTTTTGCCTTGTGGAACGACTTTACAACCGTCAAAAATTCTGGAAATTGTTTGGCTCAAATGTTCGTCTTTATTTAAACGAGTTTGATATTCATTTTTTACGAATTCACCAAAAGTAGAATTTTTTTCCAAAATGATTTTTATTCTGGAAAAAAAAGCGTGCATATCTTCATAAGAATAAAAACGATAAAATTTTTTTTGATTGTTTGAATCGGCACTGTTAAAATCATTCAGAAAAGAGGATGTTTTTATCCATTTGTAAATTCCACCAGATTTGTCTGCCAATTCAAAAATTTGTTTTATTTTTGGAATGAATTGTTTTCTGTTTCCAAACGATAGAATTGCTGCGATAAAGCTTGCAATTTCACAATCAGATGGATTTTTATACCAACGAGTGAATTGACTTGGGTCGGAATTCAAAAATTGTGAAACTTCATTTTGTTCAGCGAGAAAAATTAGTTTTTGTTTTAAATCTTGTGTCATTAATGTGAATAAATATTTTCTATTTCTTCAATTGAAAGATTTTGTTTTGCATGTTTATAAAAAACGTCTTCCAACAAATTTTTACAGTTGAATTCCATGAGTTGGTAAATAACAGGTGTAAGTAATTGTTTAGAACGGTCGTCTAAACCGCCTCCTGCTTCAGAAGTGAAAGCAAAAACGTATAAAAATCCTTTATCAGTATTTCGTTTCATAATAAGAACTGCGCTTGAAGTAAATAAGAATCCACGTAAAGAAAATTGAATTTCTTTTATTTTTTCATAATCAGCTAATTCAAGTTCGTTTGCAGGAAGAATAAAAGAAAAATGGCTCATACTTACGTCTTGCAAATGTCCAGTAAAAGTTAATTCATCTTTTTTAAAAGAAAAAGTACATGCTTTTGTACAAATGGCACGAATGTTTTTTCGTCTTCCTTGTGCTTGATTTGCAAATAAAATTTTCTGAATAATTTCAAAATTGTTTGCTTTTTTATATTCGATTTGAATACAACCACACTGGCAACCCATTTCCATCAAGTAAAGATGTTCTAATTGGGCTTTTTCGTCTTTTGATTGGCGTTTATTGTATAAAATTCCGATTAAAACTTTGTTTTCGTATTTCTTTTGAATTTCTTTAATGAATTTAGGCCAATCAATTCCAACAACATTATAATCAATATTAAAAAATAAAATGATGTCTTTAAAAAGAGAGATTAAAATATCGATTTTTTTATCCAAGGAAAGAAGTTTATCGTTATTTATAAAATAACACTCATAACCTAAAGAAAAATATTCTTCCAAATAATCTTCAGG
>JAFXDY010000045.1 GCA_017521105.1 Treponema sp. | reverse complement strand
TGATTTTTAATTTTTCCGCTTTTTCAAAAGATTTCATTGTCAAATCAAAACCAACCAAATAAGATGGAATGATTTTTTCGGTTCCAGTGTAAACGCCCAAAGTTTCTGTTCCAAGCAAAAGCTCATTTTCTTCAAGATAAAATCCCACTGAACATTTTGTATGACCTGGAAGTTCCACAACTGTAAAAGTCATTTCCCCACATTGAATTTTATCACCATCCAAAACTTCAACATCAACACAAAGACTATCAATTAAATCTCTATAATTGTTTACTCCATTTTTTGCAGCAAATTTTTGGTCCAAATCTCTCATCACTTTTTTAGCAGAATCTTTTTTAAAAATTCCCGCAGCATAACTTCCTGCCACAACTTTTGCTTCTGGAAAAATTTCTTTTACATAAACCGCCCCCAAAGCGTGGTCATAATGAGAATGTGTCAAAAAAATAAAATCAAGATTCCGATTCCCAAGCAGATTTTTTACATTTTGAGCAAGTTTTTCTCCAGTAAAAGCAAATCCAGAATCGTACAAAATAGAAGTTTTTCCATCATCAATCAAAAACCCAGCATCCCCAGGCAAAACTCGAACATCACTTATAGAAATTTTATGCATATTTTTTCCCTTATTTCTAGATTCCAATCCCCCCCCCCTCTTAATTCATAATTCTTAATTCACAATTCCCTTCTTCCCACACAACCAAAATTCCCAATCACCTCTCTCTGAATTCCGAATTCTGAATTCTGAATTTAAACTACTCCTCCGTGTCCTGGGCAAATTGTGTAATCTTTAAAAAATTCTTTTATATATTCCCGTTCGGTTTTTGCAATGGAAGGATTTTCGTCCACACCTGTCATCAAAAATGGAGCAAGTTGATTAAATTCTTTTTGTTCTGCACTAAAACCTTTTATATTTACAAAAATGTCTCCTGTAAAAACGAGTTTTAGTTTTTCGCACACAATCAAACTTTCGCCTTTTACATGACCTCCATTTCCTTCAAAAAACAAAAAGTCATAATCAGAAAATTTTACGCTTCCCAAATATGTAAAAATTGTTTTATCAATTTGATTTACCAGATTTAACGACTCTTCTGGCAAATCTAAATTAGAATCACTAACAAAAGAACATTTTTTCAAATCTGGCTGCTGATAATCTGAAATAATTTTGCTCAAAATACAATATGGTTCGTGGGCTGGATTTTGTTCTCTAAAATTCTTTTTGTGATTATGTTCCAAAACAAAGTTTTCGTAACAGTTTTTGCTCATATAATTTTTATCAAAATTGTTCAAAAGTCCAACATGGTCCACATCGGCGTGAGTTATGAAAGAAGTTTTGTTTTTGTTGTTAAAATCAGAAATCAATTCTCTGAAGATTTTTGCCATTTCGTTTTTGTAGCAAGCAAATCCTGAATCTACAAATAAAAGTTCGTTTTGAATTTGCAAAATATATGTATTACTTCCGCAAGGTGGCTCAATCACATAAAGTTTTGAAAGATTATTTTCTTCCAAATTATAAGAATTGATGTTGCAAGAAAAATTTTCTCCTTTTCGCTCTTGAACCAACTTTGCAAAACGACGGATATAATCAAAAGTTTTTAGTGGAGATTTTTTTTGTTCATCAAGAATCTGCATCAATAAATTTGCATTTACCAAAACAGAATTTGTTTGTTCTTGATTGAGTTTTAAAATATTTCGCATTTCGTTGGCAAAAGAAATATAAAAAACAGTTCCGTCCAAAAGTCTATCTGTAACTTGGTAATCTAAAATTGAAATTTCACAAAATTTAGAAATTTCGTCGATTAAATCTTTTATTTCTTGGGTGTTTTCTATCAAAAGTCCCATTTTAAAATATTGAAATTCAGTTCCGTTTTCCTGAGAACTTATATAAGAAATATTTACTTTGTAATTTTTTAAGATTTCCAAAACGGGAGTAAGGCTTCCAGGTTTATCAACAAGTTTTAGAACAATCATTAAGATTTTTTGATTTTCTTTTGTGTCAAACAAATAATTTGATTTTTTTAATTCTTCTTCAATTTTTTCATGATTTTCAGAAGATGCAGAAACTTCAATAAAAAGTGTGTGCAAATCGATTGCCTTATTATAATTCACACGAACAATGTTTCCACCAAAAGAAGAAATAATTTGACTTGCCTTTAAAAAAGTTCCAGCTTTATCTGGAAGCTTTGTGATATAAGTTTTTCTCATAAAAACAATATAGCGAAAAACAGAATACATTTTCAAGTAATTTTTTTTAATAATATTAAATTTCTTTACTCATACTGTAGCGGTGCATAAGGTAAAATACTGGAATTGCTATTGCATTATTAGTTTTATGTATTGTTGTTGGATTGAATGTTCCAATTTATTATTCATTAGGTTTCCCGCACTTGATGCGGGAATCATTTTTTTTAAAGCAAACTTTTCATAAATCGTAATTGCGTTTTTTCATCAGAAAAACCAATGTTTCTGTAGAAGTTATGGGCTTGTGTTCTGGTGCCCCCAGAATTTAGACGAATTAATTTTATGTTTTTAGATTTTGCCAAGTGCAAGAAAAAGATTGACAAAAGATATA
>JAFXDY010000044.1 GCA_017521105.1 Treponema sp. | reverse complement strand
CCCAATGTAACTTTTAAGCTTCCCATTCCTTCGCCACGAATAATACAAGATAAATCATCATCAGTTAATTGACCAATAAATTCGTCCAGCGTTGCTTTTCCGCTTTTTACATCAGAAAGTTTAATTCCTTTGTCATCTGTACATGGAATTTCTTTTGGAAGATTATCAAGACGTTTTTGGTCCATGTCATAAGTGAAAGTTGGAACTTTTTCGTATTCAAGGGTGAAAGTTTCTCCTTTTTGCACAGGTTTGAATCTTTCAAAATCCATAGTGGCAGCTAATGCTTCTGTTAATTGGTCTACTACAATTAATTCAGAAACTTCAAAAGTATGAACTAATTTTGCCGAACGAACATCGCTTCCAAGGTAAAAATTGTATTTTCCAGGCTCTAAAACATAAGCTGATTTTTTACCTGTAATTCCGCTATCGTCATAAGAAGCAATTGTATAAGGTGAAACTTCAAATTTAATATTTTGTGATTGATTTGGAGCTAATAAATCTGATTTTTCAAATGCACACAATGCTCTATCTGGTTTTCCTAATTTTCCTTGAGGCGCTTCTACATAAAGTTGTAAAACTTCTTTTCCAGCTACATTGCCTGTGTTTTTTACAGAACAATTTAAAACTGGAACAATAGAATCACCTTTTTCAGCAGAAGCAAAGTCAATTTGGAAAGAAGAATAACTTAAACCAAAACCAAAAGGATACATAACGCTGTCTTTTGCAAAAGTTTCAAAATATCTGTAGCCAACATAAATATCTTCTTGGTAAATATTTCTGTCTCTATCTCCAAAGTTTTTGTGTGAAGGATAATCTTCAATATTATAAGCAATTGTGTCTGTTAATTTTCCACTAGGATTTGCTTTTCCTGTAAGTAAATCTGCAACACCGTAGCCGCCAATCATTCCTCCTTGCCAAACGTACATTACAGCCGAAGGATTATATTTTTGCACAAAACTCATATCAATGATTGCGCCAACATTCAACAAAACAATCACTTTGTCAAAATGTGCACAAACTGTTTTTATCATTATTTCTTCTTTTTGAGTTAATTTATATGAACCTTCTGTGTTTTGTGCATCTTTATCTTCACCAGCAGAACGACCAATCACCACAATTGCGTAATCTGAAGATTTTTTTGCCTCTTCAACAATTTTGCTGTCTAAAGGCATTTCTTCTTGGAACCAAGGTTCTTGCCCCCAACCTTTGCCTTCTTCAATAGGATTCTCTTCATCCCATTTTTGATAAATTTCCATTAGATTTTTATTTAATTCAATTTCTGGGCATTCTTTTAATGCGTCCAAAATGCCTATAACTTTAGAAACATTTACCATTCCACCAGAACCAGTTCCCGATTTGTAGTAGTGAAGTGCAATTCGACCAAAAACAGAAACTTTTGCTTTTGCAGGAAGCGGAAGTGTGGCATTATCATTTTTTAGTAAAACACAACCTTCTGTAATAGCTTCTTTTGCTTTTTCTGTATATTTTTCCCAATCTAACAAAAATTCTTTGCTCATTTTAAACCTCATAAAAAAAGATGATTTATATAAATCATCTTAACGTTAAATAAAAATAAAATGTTGTATAAAAATCCTTTGTAGTTGAATTATTTATTATTAAAAACAATTGCTGCAATAACTCCTGGAACCCACCCAACACAAGTTAATAATGTTGTTAGTAATATTGCTCCACAACCTTTGTCTAATACTGCAGCTGGTGGAAAAATCACACAAATTAAAGCTCTAAAACATCCCATAAAAATCTCCAATGAATATTATATTTTAACTATAACATTCATTTATTTTCCTGTCATCAAAAATGTTAGTTTATAGTTTATTGCAGAAACTACAAAAACTATGTATGATTTATTATGCTTTTTATTTTTGATATGGGTGGTGTTGTTACAAACACTTTTTTAATGGATTCTCTTTACAAAGAATTAAATCTTTCTGTTACAGATTTTTTTAAAATTTGTAAGTATAAAAACAATAACATAAGAGAAGATTTTGAACTTGGCAAACTTTCTTCAAATGAATTTTGGTCAAATTTTAATAAAATTGTTTCTAGCATAAAAAAAATGTCTGCAAAAAAACAAAATAAAATTATTACTCAGTATGATTTATCTTGTAACTTAGATTTTAATATAATTCCAGAAGTAAAGACAGATTTATTCAGATTATATTTTCATCCTTCAAAACAGGAAAAAACAATAGAACTAATTTTAAAATTAAAAGAAAAGCACAGAGTTGTTTGTGGAACAAATACAAATCAAAGTCATTGGGGAAATCATCTTGAACGTGGCGACTATGCTTTTTTTAATCAAACTTATGCGTCAAATATAATTGGAATTATGAAACCAGATCCACTGTTTTTTGAAACAATAATGAAGGCCGAAGGTTTTTCTGCAGCACAAACTTTTTTTACAGACGACAAAATTGAAAATTGCGAGGCTGCTGCAAAACTTGGCATTAATACTCATCATTTTACTTCAGCCCAGAAACTTTTTGAAGATTGGAGTAAATACTTTTAATTTAGGGTTTAATACAAACTCTAAAAACGGCCGAGTCAAGGCCTTGAGCAAAGCGTGCCTTGACCGGACGTATTATTTAATATATTTTCTTCTATATATTTTGCTACTCCATCATCATTATTTGTTTTTGTAATTACATCTGCAATTTCTTTTACTTGTGGAATTGCGTTTTGCATTGCAACACCAGTTCCGCAAAGTTTTAGCATTTCAATATCATTAAAATCATCACCAAAGGCCACAATTTCTTCTATTTTTATGTTTAATTTTTCAGACAAAATTTTAATTGAATGTTCCTTTGTTGCTGTAGCAGAAGAAAATTTATACCAAGGAATATCCGAAAACGGAAGATAATCACAAGAATCAATACTTTCTGCAATTTGTTTTGCAATTTCTTTATTTTCTGTTTGAACACATATTTTCATTGCACATTCAGTAAATTTTTCAAAATCCTTAAACGTGTCATAAATTGCAAAATCAGAATATTGTGTAGATTTGTCGTGAAGTTTGTTCCAGTAGATTTTATCAATTGTGTCTAAAGTTATTTCACAATCTTCTCCACAAAGTTTATATGCAGTTTGAATTATTTTTTTTGTTTGATCAAATGTAAATGTTGCAGAATGTAAAAGTTCATCTTTATAATAAATACAAGCACCTCCATTACAAATGATTATATCTGGATTTACTTGTGTAATATATTCATTTATGTTTGGTTTTCCTCTAGAAGTACAAAATCCAATAAGGATTCCTTTTTTTTGACATTGTTTTAGGACTTCTTCTGTGTATGTTGAAATTGTCTTGTCTGTGTGGAGTAATGTTTCATCTAAATCTGTTAAAATTAATTTAATCATTTTGCAATTATATTTATTAAATAAAAAAAATCAACTATAATAAAAAATATGAGTTCAAATAATTTTCCGAGGTGTTTCCTCAAACAAAAAGAAGAAAAAGAAATTTTACAAGGATTCCCTTGGGCTTTCGATAACGAAATTTTGTATTTTAAACATCGCCCAAACGAAAAATCTGAATGGAAAAAAGAAGATTTTGAAAAATGTACAATTCCAAATGGTTCAGCCGTAGAATTATATACAAATGCTGGTGGATTTTTAGGAACAGGAATTTTAAATCGTAATTCAAAAATTTCTGTTAGATTAATTTCAAATGATCACGCAGATGTTGTTTTTTCCGATATAGAAAACTTTTGGCTTCAAAAAGTTGAAGATGCATTTTTTATTCGCAAAATAAATTTTTCTAAAAAAGATTCCTACAGATTAATTTTTGGCGAAGCAGATTTAATTCCCGGATTAATTTGTGATTTATTTTGTGATGTTGAAGGAAAAATCTATCTTGTAGTTCAGTTTTTATCAATGTCTTGTGATGTTTTTAGAACCGAAATCTTAAAAGCCTTGGTAAAAATTGTAAAACCTTCGTATATTTTTGAACGTTCAGATAATTCTGTTAGAGAAAAAGAAGGATTAACTTTAGTTGCAGGTTGGCTTAATCTAGAAGATTCTGATTTTTCTGTTGCTTCAGAAGATGATGAAAAATATTTTGGAAAAGACAATGTGATTATTGAAGAAAACGGACTAAAACTTTTGCTTGATATTACAAATGGTCAAAAAACTGGATATTTCCTTGATCAAAAGTTCAACAGAGCAGAAATTAAAAAGTATTGTAAAGGAAAAAAAGTTTTAGATACTTTTACTCACACTGGCGCTTTTGGTTTAAATGCTTTTGCAGCTGGTGCAAAAGAAGTAATTTCTGTTGATATTTCTGAAGACGCAGTTGAAATTGTAAAAGAAAATATAAAATTAAATAATGCAACAAAAACAAATAGAGCAGTGTGTGCCGATGTTTTTGATTTACTCAAAAAATATGAATCAATGAATGAAAAATTTGATGTGATTATTCTTGATCCACCAGCATTTACAAAATCTGCAAAAATGATTGAAAAAGCATACGGCGGATACAAAGAAATTAATCTTCGTGCAATGCGTCTTTTAAATAAAGGTGGCATTTTAATTACTTGTTCATGTTCATATTTTATGGAAACAAATATGTTTTGTGATATGATTATGCACGCTGCTATGGATAGTCACAAAAAAGTCCAAATCTTAGAAAAACGTGGTGCTGGTCCAGATCATCCTATTTTGGTAGGTTACCCAAAATCTGAATATTTAAAATGTGTGGTTTGCCGTGTCTTATAATTGTGTAATAATTTTAGGTCCAACTGCGGTAGGAAAAACTGCAATTGGTGTAAATGTTGCTTCTTATTTTAATGCAGAAATAATTTCTGCAGATTCTCGTCAAACTTATTGTAAACTTGATATTGGTTCTGGAAAAGATTTGGATGAATATGTTGTAAATGGAAAACAAATTCCATATCATTTAATTGATATTGTAAGTTTGCCAACAGAATACAATGTTTATAATTACCAACAAGATTTTTACAAAGCATTTTCAGATATTAAAAGTCGTAACGTTTTGCCTGTAATTGTTGGTGGAACTGGAATGTATCTTGATGCAATTGTACGAGATTATCAACTTGTAATTTTGCCAGAAAATCCTGAACTTCACAAACAACTTGAAGAAACTCCATTAGAAGTTTTGGCTGCTAGATTGCTAGAACTTCAACCAGATTTACATACAAAATGCGATTTGCAAGAAAAGGATAGGGTAATAAAAGCCTTAGAAATTATTGAAGCTAAGAAACAAGGTGTAATTTCTACTTCATCACAACGTCCAGAAATTAATCCTTTTATAATTGGAACAACTTTGCCACGTCCAAAAATGTGGGAAAATATTTCCATAAGATTAAAAGAACGTCTAGAAAATGGAATGTTAGAAGAAGTTCAAAGCATTCACGACAGCGGAATTTCTTGGGAACGATTAGAAAAACTTGGCCTTGAATACAGATTTTGTTCTGAATTTTTGCAAGGAAAAATTGCTACAAAAGATGAACTTTACGAAAAACTTTTTATTGCAATTAGACAATTTGCAAAACGTCAAGAAACTTGGTTCAGAATGATGGAAAAAAAAGGTGTAAAAATCAACTGGCTACAATCTGAATCAAAAGAAGACAGAATCAAAGAAGCAATAGATTTGGTAAGCAAAAATCTTTAAAACAAAAAAGCGACATCAAACGAAAATCGTTTTGTGTCGCTTTTTTTAGGTTCTAATAAAAAACCAAATCGGAAAAGTTAAGCCTTGTGTAAAGGGTTTCTTGTCCAAAAGTATTTTTTAAATAAAAAAAACTATAAAAGGATATATTGTTTTTGAAGAAAATCTTCAATTAAATTAAATTAAATTTAAGCGTTTACAGCCATTTTAACAGTTTCTGTAATTTCTGTTAAATAACCTGTTCTGATGCAACTGTCAAAAAGTTCTTTAGAAATGTAGTCAGTTTTTACATCTTGAAAACCATCCATATCTCTAACAATACGAACTACAAAACCACCGTCCATTTCTCTTACAATTGTCATATAATCTGTGTTTTTTCCAATACTTTTTAATGTGTAACTTTTCATTTATTTCTCCTGTGTAAGGCCACCAGCGACCACTGATTTATTTAGGGTTTATTACAAATCCTAAAAACGGCCGAGTCAAGGGCTTGAACGAAGTGTCCCTTGACCGGACGTATTGGAAAGTAAAAAAAAATGCACTACATTTTTTAGTTTCCGCTATTAAGAATTGTTACAAATAATATTATTATATTAAAAACAACCTGTTCTTATTTTTATTTTCGGATATAATAAAAAAAATGTTAGAAAAAAATGAAAAAAAATTAAAAAATATCTATTTTGATGCTCATTTTCACTGGAATTTTGCCAATTTTTCCAAAGATTTTTGCAAAAATTTAACTCAAAATGATGATTTTTCTATTTATGGATGTTCTTGTGCTCATTCTGTAGAAGAATGGAACTTTCAAATAGCAGAAAATCTTAAATTGCAAGAAAAGTCTATGCATAAAAATTTTTGTTCTTTTGGCATTCATCCCCAACAGGTAACAAATGAATCTTTTTCTGCTCAAATTGATTTTTTACAAAATTTAATTTCAAATAATAAAATTGATGCAATTGGCGAAATTGGTTTTGATTTAGGGTTTATTACAAATCCTAAAAACGGCCGAGTCAAGGGCTTGAACGAAGTGTCCCTTGACCGTACGTATTTTTTTTCTGATAATTTTAAGCAATTTGCTTTTCAACAAGATGAACTTTTTAATATTCAGTTGGAAATGGCAATAAAGAATCAGCTTCCAATTGTAGTTCACTGTAGAAAAGCAAACGAAAAACTTTTTGAATATAAAAAACAGTTAAAAAAAGTTCCAGCTGTTTTATTTCATTCCTTTATGGGAACTCCAATTGAAGCCAAATCCCTTATTAAAAATGATATAAACTGTTTTTTTAGTTTTGGAAAACAAATTTTTAATAACAACAAAAAAGTTATTCAATGCGTAAAAGAACTTCCCATAGAAAATCTTCTTTTAGAAACCGATGCTCCATATCAATTTTTAAAAAATGAAACTCAAACTTTCCGAGACGAAATTATCAATGTTTACAAAGGTGCCTTTGCTTTGCGGGCCGAAAATCAAAATACCAAAGAAGATTTTGATGAGTTTTGCGAAAGAATATTGCAAAATGCCAAGCTTTGTTTTAGGTAAATCCAATCTTTATTTAGTTCTTTTCAAATACCATTTTTTTCTATATATTTATATATTATGAATAAAAGATATAATTTTTACAAAAAGACAATGTTTTTTGAAGTGTTTGCTTCTTTACTTTTTTGTTTGTTTAATATTAGTTTTAAATTTGATATTTCGTTATTAGCCTTTCCTATTTCCATTGCTTTTACTATTGTATTGGCATATTTTCAAAAAATTAAACTCGTAAAAAATGGTGATGGATCTTTTGCACCTGTTGTAAACAAAATGAATGAATATTTACCTTATGTAAATCTTCTTACTTTTATTTTGCGTCGTGCCGGAAAAGACGGAACTCCATTTTTTGTAGATTTAATTCAAGTTCTTTTATGGATTGTTGTTACTGTTCTTGTTTTTATTAATATTAAAATGCTCAAGCAAAAGAATATTGAACTTATTTCTTCAGAATGGAAAATAAAGCCAGTTTATAAAAAATCTGTTGGAATTAAAAGATTTTTTATGGAAATTGTAGAGTGGATTGATGCACTTGTTTGGTCAATTTTTACAGTTTTATTAGTTCAGTTATTTGTTTTTCAGTTATATGAAATTCCTTCTGAATCAATGGTAGACACTTTTTTAGTAAAAGATAAAGTTATTGTTTCTAAATATAATTGTGGTCCAAAATTTCCTCTTACAGATATTGGTTTACCAACTATTACAAAGTATAAAAAAGGCGACACTGTTGTTTTAAGAAATCCTCATTACAGAATTGACAGAGAATCAGAAGTAAAATCTGTTGTTTCACAAATAGTATATATGCTCACATTTATGACTGTAAACTTAAATACAGATGATAATGGACAACTCAAAGCAGATCCTCTTGTAAAACGAATTGTAGGACAACCTGGGGAGCAACTTGTAATGCAAGATGGTGTTTTGTACTACAGAACTAAAAATGATGATACTTTTGTTCCTTCTAAAATTGATGAAAAATATGCAAATTGGGATTTAAATGCATTAAGTTCAAAAATAAAAAGAAAAATTCAATATTTCCCTTTAACACAAGATGAATATGAAACAATGCTTTCTTTTGAAAATCAACGTCGTGAATTTGATTTGAATGTTGCAGAATTTCAAGCAAAACAAATTGTTAATTCTCTTTATTCATTACGAAAAAATGTTAAGCTTCAAGGAACATTCCAAAATGCAAACCTTTCTGAATATGATATTTTTAAAAATATACAAAACCTTTCTCAGAATGTGTTGATGCAAAACGGTGGTGTAGAGTGGTTAGAAGAATTTTTACTTTCTTGGATTCCTTCAAAAAATGTAATTAAAGACATGTACTCTGAATCAAATTATAAATTAAACGTAATGACAAAAATTACTATTGGAAATTTGGTATTGCGTTATGCTCAGTTGATAATTGATAAAACTCCTGCTTCTTTATGGTCTTCTGATTCAGTTTTAAAAGAAAACATGGAAATGGCAAATAAACTTAATTGGTACATTCAAGGTCTTTTAGATTTAAGAAATATGCCTGTTTTTCCTGCTAATGACAAGGAAGGAAATCCTCAGTATCTTCCAGAAAAATGTTACTTTATGATGGGCGATAATCGTTTTAATTCTTTAGATTTACGTCATTCAATGGATCAGTCATTAAAGACTTTGTCTGCGTATGATAAAATGTCAGTTGAATATTATTCAATGATGTCACCTCAATATATTAATCAAAAGTATATAATTGGAAAACCTGTTTATAAATTCTGGCCATTAGACAGAATGGGATTTGTAGAATAGCAATATCATAAATTAATAAAAAAAAGCCCCTGTGAATCATTAAAAATTCACAGGGGCTTTTTTTATAAAAAATTCCTATATCGACTTTAATTATCTACCACAACATTGTTTGTATTTTTTACCACTTCCATAAGGGCATGGATCATTTCTACCAACTTTTGGTGTAGTTCTTCTAATTGTTGCGTTTTCTGCTTGTGAACGTTGATTCATTGCACTGCCAACAGCCTGACGTCTTGCTTGGTCTCCACTGAAAGTACTTTGAACATTTCTTTGTTCGTTGTTTGCAGCTTGTGCTCCAAAAGAAGATTCCATTTGAGCATGTTGTGCATTCATTGCTTGCTGTTGAGCTTCTGCCATTCTTCTTCTGTGTTCAGCAGCTTCTGGTGAAAGTTGAATCTTAACTTTGAAAACTCTAGACATTACAGAATTTCTAATTGAATCTAACATTTCATAGAAAATATTAAATCCATCAATTTT
>JAFXDY010000043.1 GCA_017521105.1 Treponema sp. | reverse complement strand
TTTTTTCAAGGAATTCTTAACGGTTGTAAAATTTTTGCTCCATCAGGATTCACTCCAGTTTTATTTAACGCAGTTGTAATTATTGCAACTTATGTTTTGGCACCATACACAGAAAATCCTGCAAGAGCAATGTCTATTGGCGTAATTCTTGGAGGATGTATTCAAGCATTGTTCCAGTGGCCATTTATTAAACAAACTGGCTGGAAAATCTGTTTTACATCCTTAAAAAAGACTTTTTCAAATCCGGGAACAAAAAAAGTAATTGCTTTAATTGTGCCTACAATTTTGGGAATGGCTGCTTATCAACTAAATGATTTAGTTTCAACTTCCCTCGCAACAAGAACTGGCGAAGGAATTGCTTCTAGTTTGCAATACAGTTTAAGACTTCAAGAATTAATTTTGGGAATTTTTGCAGTTTCAATTGGAACTGTAATTTTGCCAGATTTGTCTGGGTTAGCAAATGAAGAAAAATGGGAAGATTTTAATTCAATGCTAGTTCAGGCAATAAAAATTATGATTTTAATTTCTATTCCAGTTACATTTTTTTCTTTTGTAAATGGCAAAGAAATGATTACCCTTTTGTATAAATCAAAAAGTTTTGACGACAATTCTGTAATGCTAACTTTAGGTGAATTTAGATTTCATATTGCAGGACTTTTGTTTATTGCTTTAAACAGAATTATTTCTCCTGCTTTTTACGCACAAAGAAACACAAAACTTCCAACAATGGCAGGAATTATTAGTTTTATTGCAAATATCATTTTGGCTGTAGTTTTAGTAATTTTTATGAAAGGAAATGGAATTGCTTTGGCATTGTCTTTGGCAAGCTTAGTAAACACAATCTTTTTGTTTATTTTTATGAAAAAAATGAACACTTTTGAAACTAAAAAAATAATTAAGAATTCCTTGATTTATATGGTAAAAATTATTATTTTATCTGTTGTTGCTGCAGTTCCTTGTTATTTATTAAATCCAATTTGGATTTCTGCATTTGGAAATTACGGAAAAATAATTTCGCAAGGTTTACCAATTTTTATAAACTTTTTAATTTTTGCCACTATTGGTGTTTTTGGACTTATTGTAACAAAAGATGATATTGCGGTAACTATTATTAAAAAAATTAAAAGATAAGATATTTTATAACAAACACATTTTGAGGAATTAAAAATGACAAATAAAACAAAAGAAGAAATGCAAAACATATATGCTCAAAGAAAAATAAAACTTTCTGATTATTTACAAAAAGAAAATTTAGGATGTTGCGTTTTTATTGATAACGAAGAACATAGAGATCCTGCTCTAAATTATTTTTCGGGACATTCATCTGACGCAATTTTATTGATTTTTTCTGATGGCTACAGCATTTTAATTCCATGGGATGAAAACCTTGCAAAGCAAAATGCCACTTTTGACAAATTAATTCCTTTTACAAGATACAAATGCAAAGATATTGAGGCTACAAAAGCTGCTTTAAATCTTGGTGGAAGCCACAAATGTTCAGATAAAGTAGAATTACCAACAGCTTTAACTTATCCAGAATATTTAAGATTTGTAGATTCTTTGAATATGTATCAATGCAGATGTACAGAACACGGTGCCCACGAATATGTAAAAGAATTGCGAATGATAAAGGACGAGTACGAAATTGAATGTACAAAAGAAGCTGCAAGAATTGGTGATTTGATTATAGACAAAATTGAAGAAGGAATTAAAAACAATTCCATTCAAACAGAAATGGATGTTGCCTTATTAATTGAAAGAGAATGTCGCATTCACGGATGCCAACGCACAGGATTTGACACTTTAGCAGCGGGGCCTTCAAGAAGTTTTGCAATTCACGCATTCCCAGGGTACACTTCGGCAAAATGGCCAGATGTGGGACTTTCTATCTTAGACTTTGGTGTTGTTTACAATGGCTACACAAGCGACACAACAGTTACTGTTGCAAAAGGTGAGCTTTCGGAAGAACAAGAAAAACAACTGGAACTTGTTCAAACTGCTTACGATGAATGTTTAAAACTTTACACAAAAGAACACACAATTGTAGAAGCTGCAAAAAAAGCAGATTCTGTTTTTGCAAAAGCAAAAATGAAAATGCCTCATTCTTTGGGACACGCAATTGGTTTAGAAATTCACGAAGCACCAAGGGTAAGTACAAAAACAGATAATTCTTTAAAATTTCAACCAGGAATGATTTTAACTTTGGAACCAGGTCTTTATGATGCAAAAAATGGAGGATGCCGCTTAGAAAACGACATCCTCATTACAGAAGATGGAAACCAAGTAATTTCCAATTCAAGAATAATCAGAATAAAATAAAACTTTATATTTTCTGAATAATTTCCTCTGCAACTTCACAAAGAGAATCAGATAAAACTGAATCTTCAAGATTTAATGCAAGTTTTTTTGCATACTCAAGAACAGATTTTATTTGATCTTGAGACAACTCTTCTTGTGATAAACTTTGGAATTCATCTTCACTTTCTTCACCAAAATATCCCGATTCAATTAATGAAGATACTGTTTTTAATAATCCCGGTTTTCCAGAAATCTTTGCTATAATATATTCAATTTGAACTCTTAATTTGTTTGTATTCACTGAATCTGAAAGTTCTTGTGGAATAAAATCCATTAAAAGTTTTAACTTTTTGAACATTTCTAATTCCGATTTATACTTTTGGCAAATATCTTCATCTTTTAGAACAGATTCAATTTTTTGGAACATTTGTTGCAATTCAGAAACATCTTGTGATTCTTGTTCTACAACATCTTCATTAACTATTTCTTGAACTTCTACAGTTTCCTCGTATTCCTGTTCAGAAACTTCTTCGTTTACAAATACTTCATCATTTTCTTCGTAAAGTTCAGCACCTTCTTCAATAACACTTTCTTCTTCAAAAACTTCCGCAAATTCATCTTCAGTAACTAAAGCATCTGAAGCAAGACACTTTTCAAAATCAGAAGATTTTTTTTCTGCTTGGAATTGCTTAATAATATGAATTTCTTCATCAGAAAGTTTTAGAAGCATATCTGCTAAAATTGCATCTACTGTTGGAAATTCATATTCCCCAATTAAAATATCAAAAATTAAATCATCTATTTCTAATGATTTTTCATCTTCAATTATTTCATCTACATCTGGAATTATATTGTCATTTACCAGATAGAACATTTGTTGGGAAGTAATTTCATCTTCTTCAGATTCAATTGGAGTAAATTCAACATTATCTAACTCTTCTAGTTCTTCTTCAGCAGTTTCTTTTTCAGATTCTTCAATCTTTACTTCAGATGTTTCTTCAACAGGAGCTTCTTCTGGAAGTTCAAAAGATTGTTCAACAACTTCTTCAAAACTTTCTTCTGGCAAAGCTTCGGTTGGTTCTTCATCAAGCCCTAAATCAAGTAAATCTTCTTCAAAAACAGCTCCATCAAAATTAATTTTTTCTTCAACAGATTCTGAATCTGAATATTCTTGTGATGTAGATTCTCCAACCTCATTTTTAATTTCAGATTCTGTTTCAGCGTCTATTTCAGATTCTGTTTCAGTTTTAATTTCAGATTCTGTTTCTGAATTCTCTGTTGTTTCAGATTGAATTGGTTCTAAGTTCATTTCAGAATTCATTAATAAATCAAAATTATCTACCAATTCAAGACCTTCTTGCTGAGACTCAATTTCTGGTTCCGACACTTGCTCTATAACTGGTTCTGATTCTAGTTCTGGCTCTTGTTGTACAGAATTTTCTGCTTCATATTGTTTTTCTAAAAGTTGTTGTTGCAATTGTTCAGCCTTAATTTGTTGCATAACCAATTCTTCCTGCATTTGTTCTGTTTCAATTTGCTTTTCTTCAAGTGCCTTTTGCAATTCCGAAATTTTTGATTGTTCGTCTGCAACTTGTTGGGCCATTTTTTGAGCATTCATAGCAGTTTCAACAGCTAAATTTGCAGAGTTTATGATTGATTCTTGTAATTTTTCTTTTAGGTTGCCAATCATTTCATCCTGATTTGCCAAAGAAGCTGTGTCTGAAGATAAAGTTTTATTTTCGGAAATTTGATTAGTTTCCAATTCCCCACCGCCCGCAACAACCGAAGATTCTTCAGCAAAATCTTCCGCAGGGCTTTCTTCTGCAGATTCGTAAATTGGAGACAATCCTTGAATTTCTTCTCCTTCTGAATCATCAGCAAAACCAAAAGAGTCAAAATCAAAATCATCTTCAATTGGAAGCCCTTGCGACTGTTCTGGTTCTAATTCTGGAGCCAAATCTCCAAGACTTTTTACAGATTCTTCGTCTGCAAGTTCTTCCATACCAACAATTTCAGGTTCTTTTTTTGGTAATTCAATTTTATCAGCTTCGCTTGAATCTTCAAATTCAGTGCCCAAGCCCCCCCAGAATTCGTCTTCGGATGATGTTGGAAGTTCCATCATTTTTTCATTTTGCCCCATAGAGTCAAAATCAAAATCGGCTTCTTCTGTTGGAACTTCAAAAGATTCGTTAGGCTCTGCAGGAATGGATTCTGGCTCTGCAACCGGAATTGGAGAAGGTTCTTCTGGCTCGTTTACAATTTTGCTTTTTAGTAATTCTGCAATTTGTTTTCCGGCGTAAACATTATCTTTATTTAGTTTTAAACCTTTATTATAAGAAACAATTGCTTTGTCTACATCGCCAGATTTTGAATATAGTTTTCCTAATGTATTATAGCCTTCTGGATCGTTATTTGTTTTTTCAATATACGCTTTTGCAAACTGTTCTGCGTGATCAATTTCACCAATTTGCGAAAATCTTTTTGCTGCAGACAAAATGTGCTTTTTATAGTTTTTATCAATTTTGGCAATTTTGTTGTGATAATAATTTGTGCTTTCAACGTCATTCATACAAGCGTAATATTGGCTGTACAAATCTAACAATTGAACATCGTCTTCATTTAATTTGCATAATGTATCAATTTTTTTAAACGCTTCTTCGTATTCGTTTGAAGAAAGTAATGTTGAAATCTCTTGTTTTTGAAGCGAAAGATTTTCTGGGTCTAAATACAAAGCTTCTTCAATTGTTTGCAAGGCTTCTTCAATTTTTTCGCCCTTCTCCAAAGCTTCCGTCAATCCCGAAAGAATAGACACATCTTCTGGATTAATTTTCTTAGCCTTTTTGAATGATTTTTCTGCAGCGTCAAAGTCATATTGTGTTAAAAAGATGTATCCTAAAATGCACAACATTTTTGAGTCGTTTGGATATAACTTTATTGAACGCATAACAAGATTTTGAGCTTCTTTTGTTTTATCACAACGCAACAATAAATCACTAAAATCGTGAATTGCTTCTGCCCAACCCGGTCTTGTTCTTAATGCAGCTTCGTAACTTCTAATTGCATCTGGATATTGCCCCAAAGATTCATAAGAATGAGCAATGTTGTAATTTAAAATTGGGTGATTTTGGTCAATTTGTAAACCCTTTTTATAACTTAAAATTGCTTTTTCAAAATCTTCTTTTGCGGCATAAATTGAGCCAAGGTGATTGTATGCTAAAACGTCATTTGGATTCTCGTTTACAACAATTTCAAAACATTCAATTCCCTCGTCAAATTTACCCATTTCTCTGTATGTAAATCCAAGTGTATAATTGAGTGTTCCAGGTTCTTTGTTTTCTTCCAAAGCTTTTTTTAATATTTCTACAGATTCATCATAACGTTTTAAGCGTCTATAAATACCACCCATGCTATTCATAGCCGAAATTGAATGAGGGAATAAATCAATAATTTTTTGATAAAAAGGGAGTGCTTTTTCGTCTTCATTGGCTTTTACATAATTACTACCAATTGCCGATAAATATTCCAAATTATCAGGTTCATCTCGTAGTAATTCTTTATACAAACGAACTGCTGTCTGAAAATCTCTTGCTATTTCTGCGTTTTGTGCCTTTGTCAATGTAATTTTTTTATCCATATTTCAATTCCCTTTTCATTTATGAATCATCTATATCAAAAGTTTAACAAACTTTTATTTTAATTTTTCTAATGGTCTTGCATAAACTTCTTTTGAAAAACTTCCAATTACTCTATCATCAAATTGAGACCAAGATGCAATTGCAAAGTAATAAATTTTTCCATTTTGCAAACCAGTTAATGTATAGGAAGTTGCGTTTCCAACGTTGATTGGAGACTCCCCTTCTAAGGCAACTCTTCCCAAATATTCTCCAGGTCTAGTTCCATAATACAAATAATATCCGCCAACTGTGTCATCTACAGAATAACTCCAGCTAACAGTAACTTTTTCGTTTCCAGCCACCGCTTTTACAGAAAAAGGAGGAAGTGGCAAAGGCAATTCTGTATAATCAATTGTAAGTTCTGTAATTGATGGCGTGTGATTTCCACCACCGTCTGCAAAAAGTTCTACAGCAACTTGACAATACAATCCTTTTACATCTTTTAATTCTTCACCATTTTCAACAGGCTTCCATTCAGGATATTCATCTGTCCAACCATAAAAGTTATCTCCCGACCGAACGTAAAGACAAATTTCTGTTTGAGGAGGAATGTCTGTAATTGCTTCAATTTTGTTGATTTTTGAACCAGTTGAAAGCATAAGCGGCATTGTTTCAAATCTTGCACCAGTAGGAACATACATTGTATGACCAAGTTTTCCTGCATTTTCTGCCGACTGAAAATCTGGAGCAGAATAAGGACGTCGCAAAATTCTAATATCATCAATTAAACCAGTGTATTCTTTACAAAAATGAACTTCAGAAGGTGTTCCTAAAAGAACCAAAAAAGTTTGACCTTGTTCTGTTCCTGTAGAAGTAACATACATCAAATCTTCTGTAATTCCGTTTACAACATATTCCAAAATTCCAGATTCACAATCATAAGACAAAGAATGATAACTCCATTGGTCTGGAACAATATTTGTAGTTCCTTTTAATGTAATGTCTTTTAAATTTTTGGGATTAGAAATATCATCTGTATAAATATCAAAGAGATTTGTTATATTCCATTCAAGATGTCCTTCTTTAAAAGTTCCATCTATCATTTGATAAACTAATCTGTCATTTTCAATTTTTGATGATTCCCATGTAAAAATATTTTCGCCATTTTCTGAAACTGAAGGACAAAGCCAAAATTCAATTGCAAAAGAGCCCATTAACCCTTCTGAACCAAAGAAAGTTCCTGGTTTTCCTTTTACACTTAAACTACCAAGATTTCTACTTAGTCCTGCACGTTTTTCAAACTTTGTTTTTGTAGATGATTGCAAGCTATTTTTTACAATATAGTAATCACCTTCAACAAGTGGATTATTGGCATTTTCAAAGTCTATGAGCAAATCAGTATATTCATCAAAATTAAAAGAATTTGGAGCAATTTCAATGCTGTCGTAACCAAATCTTCCTTTTCCTTTGATAATATTTTCTTGACTTTTTAAAGCAGGCCATCCAGATTTACCACCAAGTTTAATTTCTTTTGCAAAGAGTAAATCTGATGCTAAAATTATATATAGAGAAAAGAATACTATAAAAAATACTGACTTTTTGATACAATTTTTATTCATAAAATGACAGAAAAAACTACCCGTGAAATACTTCACGAAACAGCTCTAAAAGCTCCTCATTCAAGTGGTGTTTACCTTTGGCGTAATTCCGAAGGCACCGTTATTTACGTTGGAAAAGCAAAAAATCTAAAAAATAGATTGTCTTCATATTTTTCTGGCAAAAAAGATATAAAAACAAAATTGCTAATTTCAAACGCTTTTTCTATTGAATACATCACAACAACAAACGAATACGAAGCGTTGTTATTGGAAAACAATTTAATTAAAAAATATAATCCCCGCTACAACATTTGTTTAAAAGACGGAAAATCATACCCTGTTTTAAGAATTACAAACGAAGAATTCCCAAAACTGTTTAAAACAAGACGAGTTTTAAAAGATGGTTCAACTTATTACGGCCCATTTCCAGATGTTTCGGCATTAGACAATTTTATTGAATCAATTTTTAAACTTTATCCTATTCGACATTGCAGAACATTAAGAAAACGCGATACTCCATGCCTCTACTATCATATGAAACAATGCAAAGCCCCATGTTGTAACAAAATTTCAAAACAGTCCTACAATATGTTTATCGGCGAAATTCGTTCAATACTTGAGGGAAAAGATAAAGATTCAATTTTAAAGCTTACAGAAGAAATGAAAAAAGCTGCCAGCGAACTAAACTTTGAAAAAGCTGCCAGATTGAGAGACGGATTAAAAGCCCTTTCGGTTTTGCAAAAGCAAAATATAGTAGAAAGTTTTGACTCAGAAGATAGAGATTACATTTCTTACTTTAGCGAAGGTGAACTTGTAAGTTTTACAGTTTTAAAAATCAGACAAGGAAAACTTCTTGGGCGAGAAAACTACAGAGCAGAAAGTCTTAATGATGACAATGATTTGATTGGAGAATTTTTGGCTTGTTACTACGAAAATAAAAATCAAATTCCACCAAACATTTTTATTCCAAAAACAAAACAGTTTATTCACATTGCAAAGTGGCTAAAAGACGAAATGGAAAGCGATTCTAAATTGATAATTGTTTTGCCTTCCGAAAAAAATCTTTTTGAAGATGTGGAAGATGAGGAAGAAAAAGAGCTTCTTTCTAAAGTTGAACTTTCTACATTGCCTCGTGATGTGGCTGCAATTCAGATGGCGTTTCAAAATGCAAAAGAAGATATTGTCCGCCGAGTTAGAGAACGAGGTGATATGCCCGCAATGGAAGAACTTAAAAATCGCTTTGATTTACCAACTTTACCAATTCGCATTGAAGGATTTGATATTGCCCACATTGGCGGAAAATTCCCTGTTGCTTCAATGATAAGTTTTTACAATGGGAATCCGGACAAAAAGAATTACCGCTATTTTAGGTTAAAAACTACAGACGGAATTATTGACGATTTTGCCAGCATGAGAGAAGCTGTTACTCGCCGCTACACAAAACTGTTAAACGAACAAGAAGATTTGCCAGATTTGATTTTGATTGACGGTGGAATTGGACAAGTAAACGCTGCGGAAGGAATTTTGCAAGCATTAGATTTAGATATTCCCGTAATTGGCCTTGCAGAAAAAAATGAAGAAATATATTTGCCAGGAAACAGCACTCCAATTGTTTTGCCCCGCAGAAGTGATGCTTTGCGACTTTTGCAACGAGTGCGAGATGAAACCCACCGATTTGCCACAAGCAAGAACCAGCAACTTCGCACAAAAGAAAACGTTTCTTCTCCATTTTTGCTG
>JAFXDY010000042.1 GCA_017521105.1 Treponema sp. | reverse complement strand
GGTGTTTTAAGTGAATACTTGAAACGCAAATCCACGGAGATTAAGAATATGCTCATAGCCGAATACAGTTACGAAACAGACATAAAAGTTCAACGCAGAGAAGCCTACAGGGAAGGTCTTGCAGAAGGAATAGAACAAGGAATTTCACAAGGTATAGAACAAGGAATACAACAGGGAATAGAGCAAGGGATTGAACAAGGTGCTGAACAAACAAAAATTGAAACTGCTAAAAATATGATACATAAAAATATTCCACTTGAAACAATCGCTGAATGTACAGCTTTGCCATTAGAAAAGGTGCAGGAACTTGCAAACGCTTAATTTAATAAAAATAAGGAACCATTTTACAAAATGAAATATTTAATTTGTTCTGACATTCACGGGTCTTTTGAGGCTTGCAAAAAAATTATTTCTCAATTTGAATCTTTTAATTGCGATAAAATCATCATTTTGGGAGACACTTTGTACCACGGGCCAAGAAATCCGTTGCCGGAAGGGCATAATCCAAAGGCGGTGGCAGAACTATTAAATAAGTATGCAGACAAAATAATTGCTTGCCGAGGAAACTGCGATGCAGAAGTTGATCAAATGGTTTTGCAATTTCAAACAATGGCAGATTATGTTCAAATAATAGAAGATAACGTTACTTTATTTTGTACTCATGGTCATGTTTATGCACCAATTCTTTCTTCGGGAACAATTCCTGCAGGATGTGAAACAGCCTCAAAAAAAATCATCATAAAAAATCCTGCAATTTGTTTTTACGGACACACTCACGTTTCTGTTTTGGAAAAATCAGAAGATTACATTGTTTGTAACCCAGGCTCTCCAAGTCTTCCAAAAATGGAAACTGCACCAGGCTTTGCAATTTATCAAAACAAAAAAATCACTCTTTACAATCTTGAAGGTAAAGAAATAAAATCCCTTGCTTTATGACAGTTTCTTCATTTTATAAATTAATTTTTGGTCAAAAAGTATACAAAATTTCTTTAGACGGTAGCTGCACATGCCCAAACAGAGACGGCACTGTTGGAACTGGTGGTTGCATTTTTTGCAGTGCCACAGGCAGTGGAGATTTTGTTCCAAGCAAAACGCTTTCAATTTCTGAACAAATTGAAAAAGCAAAATCTCTTGTGGAATCAAAAAATTCAAAAAAAACTGATAAATCAGAAAAAAAATATATAGCATATTTTCAAAACTTTACAAACACATACGGAAATCCATCTACACTATTAAGCAATTGGGAAGAAGCCCTTGCAAAACCAGAAATTGTAGGACTTGCCATTGGAACAAGGCCCGACTGCTTAAATGACAAAATTTTATCTATTCTTAGCAATCTTGCAAACAAAACATTTTTACAAATTGAACTTGGACTTCAAACAACTAACGAAAAAACAGCATCATATATTCGCAGAGGATATATTAATGAATGTTATTTTGATGCTATAAAAAAACTAAAAAAAGCTAATCCTAAAATTCATATTGTAACTCATGTAATTTTTGGACTTCCAGGAGATTCTGAAGAAGACATGATAAAAACTGTAAAAGATGTTATTTGTGCAAAATCTGATGGAATAAAAATCACCAATTTATACATCTTAAAAGACACAGACTTGGAAAAAGACTTTTTAAATAACAAAGTTTTTCCTTTAACTATGGAAGAATATTTTGATTTGATAAAAAAAGCACTAAAAATCATTCCTCCCGAAGTTGTAATTCATAGGCTCACTGGAGACCCTCCAAAAAAATTACTAATTGCACCAAAGTGGTCCACAGACAAAAAACGCACATTAAACATTGTAAACAGTCTTTTGGGCAAGTGCTTGCAGGATGCCTAAAAATTATGATATATTAACCTATTATGGATTTAATTAAAAAACTTGAAGAATGCGAAAAGCGTTTTAAAGAAGTTAACGAACTTGTTATGGATCCTGATTTAGTAAAGGATGCAAAAAAATACAAGGATACAATGCGTGAGCACGGATATTTAAGCGAAGTTTGTGCTCTTTCTGATGAATACAAAAAAGTTTTAACTGGTATTCAAGATGCAAAAGAAATGATTACTGCAGAAGATGATGCAGAAATGAAAGAAATGGCTCGTGAAGAATTAAAAGAGCTTGAAGAACGCTTACCAAAACTTGAAGAAGATATTAAATTAAAACTAGTTCCACCTGATCCTCTTGATGAAAAAAACATTATTCTTGAAATTCGTTCTGCGGCCGGTGGTGATGAAGCAAGTTTGTTTGTTCGTGATTTGTGGGAAATGTATACTCACCTTGCAGACAGAAAAGGCTGGAAAACAGAAACAATGGAAGCCCAAGAAACTGAAGTAGGTGGATTCAATAAAATTGTAACTTCAATTTCTGGAAAATTTGTTTACGGAACTTTAAGATGGGAAAGTGGTGTTCACCGTGTTCAACGTGTTCCTCAAACAGAAAGCCAAGGACGTTTGCAAACTTCTACTGCAACTGTTGCTGTTTTGCCAGAAGCTGAAGAAACAGAAATTGAAATTAAACTAAGTGATGTGCGTATTGACGTTATGCGTGCTGGTGGTCCTGGTGGTCAGTGTGTAAATACAACAGACTCGGCAGTTCGTTTAACTCATATTCCAACTGGTTTAGTTGTAATCCAACAAGATGAAAAATCTCAAATCAAAAATAAAGAAAAGGCATTCCGTGTGCTTCGTGCAAGACTTTTTGATTTAGAAGAAAGTAAAAAACAAGCTGAACGTTCTGCAGCTCGTTCTAGCATGGTTGGATCAGGTGCACGTTCAGAAAAAATTAGAACATACAACTTTCCTCAAGACCGCGTAACAGATCACCGCATTAACTACAGTGCTCACAACTTGCCAGGTTTTATGATGGGAAACATGGACGATATGCTTGACGCATTAAATGTTTATGCAAAAGAAGAACAACTTGCAGCCGATGTTACAACTTTAGAATCATAATTTATTATTTTTATTATAAATGAAAAATAAAAGCGAAACTAAAACAAGACAAACAATTTTCTTAAAGTTTTTTCAGTTCATATATTTAACTTTTTCTAACTTTAAGAAAAACGTTTTGCAGGAAAATGCCTGTGCTTGTTCTTTTAGTTTCGTTTTTTCATTTATTCCCATTTGTGTAATTGCAGTTACAATTCTTACAACCATAATTTCATTTTCCCCAGACGCAATGAGTTTTGTTTTAAAAATTGCAACTCTTGTAGAAAAATATGTAGACATCAAACCTTTTATCAACAGTCTTTTAAATATCAAATCTTTAAAACTTATTAACATCATACTTGGCATTTGGATTATTATGATGGCTCGCAAAATGTTTTTGTCTGTGGTGCGGGCAATGTACATTATTTTTCATAAAACAAGTTCAGAAAAATCATTTTTAATTCAAATCTTTACTTTTATTTTTGAATTTGTAGTTGTGGCTTTAATTATTTCTGTTGCCATTTTTGTTTTTATTATTAATGAATCTTTAAAATTGCCATTGTTTCAATCTCTTAAATCATATTTTTCTTTTGTAATTCCTCATAATCCCAAATTGACGATTGGAGTTATTGCTTATTCTTTGCTTTTTTTAATTATATTTTTAGTTTATAGATTTACTTCGCAAATAAAGAAGAAAAACCGATTGTGTTTTTTTTACGCTTTTATTTGTGTGGCTGCTACATTTGTAATTTCATTTTTCTTAAATATGTTTTTAAACACCACAAGATATAATTCAATTTATGGCACAATTAGCACTCTTATTATTATGATGTTCAAAGTGTATATTTTCTTTTCTGTATTTTTATTTTGTGCTCAAATGATGTACGTTTCACAGAACTTTAACACTTTATTATTAGGCGAAATCTATTTGCTTCCAAAGTTTGACTCGGAAGCTTTTGATGCCATTTTGCAAAGAATTCTTTTTATTAATCCAACTTTAATTCAAACAAAAGAAAATACTTTATTTTATGGTTCAAATGAAACAATTTTTACAAAAGGACAAAAACCAGACTTTGTTTACTACCTAAAACGTGGCACTGTCTATGAATATTCAAACAATCAGATAAAATATTATGATCAAGGTACTTTTTTTGGAGAACCAGCTTGCATTTTAAATCAACAAAGATCATCTGAAGTAAAAACTGTTACTCCTTGTGAAATTATGACAATTAGCAAAGATGACTTTTTAGATTTACTCGAAGTTTTTCCTGCGGCTGCTCAAAAAGCTATAGAAAAAATCAATTTGTAATTGTCCATAAAAATATAAACTTTACTTTACATAAATTTGTGTTATAATTTTTGTATCATATGAACCGGCACAATTACGAATCAACATCTTTAGTTAAATTTAGAAAAGAAAACACAAGAAAAATCAATAAATTATTTTCAAAAATATTATGGTTTTCAAATATCATAGGTATTTTTCTGTTAGTTTTTTCACTTATTGGATTTTTTGATACATCAATAAAATACTGCGTCTGTGTTGAAGTTATTACACTTTTATTTTCTATACTTCAAGCACTTTCCACCAAATACTTTACAAACCAACGCTATGTTATGTTTCAGGGAATTATTTTACTTTCCACTTTAGTAGGCTTTATTAGCATTAATCAAACAGTTGGTGTTTACATTTCTTATGCTTTAGTTTCTTTTATTAGTTGTATGTATTTGGAACAAAAAGTAACATTATTTGCTGTTTTTTATAGTTATTTTTGCATGGCTATTCCGTTATTTTTTAGAGGGATGAATCTTTATCAAGGAAAAGACATTTATAATATGGTCTTTACTTATTACATTCCAACTTTATTAGGCTATACTTTGGAATTCTCTTTTGTTTTTCTTTTTGCAAAAGCTATTTCTAAACAATTTTCAATTACAATTGGTCAAATCAGAGAAAAAACAGATAAAATTAGTAAGATTCAAGACAAATTGATTACAGCTTTTGCAGACACTGCAGAAATGAACGATCCAACAACAGGCACACACGTAAAAAGAACTAGCGAATATGTAAAATTAATTTCTAATCAACTAGTAAAAAATAATTGTTATAAAGAAATCTTAGATAAAGACACAATTAGATTATATTCAAAAGCGGCCCCTCTCCACGACATTGGAAAATTTTGCATTCCTAATAATTTGCTCACAAAACCAGGCAAATATACAAAAGAAGAATTTGAAGAAATGAAAAAGCATGCAAAAGGTGGTTATGAATTAATTGTAAAAGAATTTTTTGGACTTGAAGAAGAAAAATTTGTTTCAGTTGCTTCAAAAATGGCATATTCACATCACGAACGTTGGGACGGAACTGGTTACCCAAGGGGACTAGCAGGCCAAGAAATTCCTCTATGTGCCAGAATTATGGCTGCAGCAGATGTTCTTGACGCCTTGCTAAGTGAACGGCAATACAAACCTGCGTTCACTTTGGAAGAAACTTTTCAAATATTTGAAGATTCAAGAAATAAACACTTTGAATCTTGCATTGTAGATGCAGTATTAGATTCAAAGTCTGAAATTGAAAAGATTATAGCAATTTCTAAATAATTTAGATATCTGCTAGTTGTCCAATAATATCTGCACCACCAATAAAAGTTCCAATTGAACTTCCAAGTGAAGATAAAACAAATACCATTAATACTTTTAAAATTCTATTTTTATAAAAACCTTTTAATGAAATATTATCTTGTAAAGTTTCTATATCTGTAACTTTTGGTTTTTGAACAATAGCCTGAACAATTCCTGTTACAAATCCTACTCCAATAAATGGACATAATGATGTAAAAGGAGCTGTTAAAAATGCAACTATAACTGTAATTGGGTGTGCTAGAGCAATTGTTGTCCCTATTGCCGCAGGAATTCCATTCCACAAAAACCAAGTTGTTAACATCATAGAGCCAGCTTTTGTTCCGCCATATACAAATCCAGCAACAATAACAGCAATAACAATTGTAGGAATTATCCACCCTACAATTTTGCTGGAAACTTTTTTTGGTGGCACAGAAGAAATTTCTGAATTATCGGCTACTTCTTCGTTTTTGCTCATTTTTATTAAATGAGCTTCAACACCAGGCAAATGCCCCGCTCCCAAAACGGCCACAACGTTGTTTCCTTGTGAATTCCAAATGTTTGTTGCCAAGTATTTATCGCGTTCATCAATCAAAACTTCTTTAATAACTGGCATATATTCTGCAAGTTCAGTCATCATAGAATCCATTTCGCTTTGTTTTTTTAATTTTTCAATTTCTTCTGCAGAAACTTCTTCTTTAGAAAACGCACTTGCAATTAATGTTGAAAGCAATTTAATTCTTCCCATAAAACCATTTTTTGCCCAAGCTCTTCTTAAAGTAATTTGAATTGGACGGTCAACTAAAGCTGTTGGGATATTTAATTCTTTTGCCACATCAATTGCAGCAAGCATTTCATCACCAGGTTTTACCCCAACATTCTGTCCCATTTTTCGCTGGAAAGAAGCTAAAATTAAATTTGCAATTAATAAAAAGCCTTCGCCACGTTTTAAAACCTGAACAATATCAAGTTCCTTGTATTTTTCGCTATTTTGAATTGAATCAGCACGTTTTTCATCAAGTTCTACAGCAACACAGTCTGGATTTATTACTTTTATAGTTTCTTTTACTTCTTCAACACTTTCTTTTGAAACATGTGCAGTTCCAATTAATGTAATTTTTCTTCCGTTGCATTCAACAATTCTTTGTGTCTGACTCATTTTTCTAATCCCCATTCTGCAATTCTATATTCAAAAAATAAAGGTGCATTCATATTTTTTACTTTTGTGTAATATTCAACTGCTTTTTCTTGGAATCCATTCAATTCATAGAACAACCCCATATAGAATAACATTTTTCCTCTTTGAGTACGATTTGTTTCTTTGTTAATTTTGCCTACAAGAACATTTTCCGCATTTGAACTGTAATTATCGTGGAAAAATCTTACCATTGCAAAATCCAAAGATTCTTTATCTAAAGTTTTAAGATAAGGTTTTAAATATTCTTTTGCTTTAACATTATTTTTTTCTTTCATAAATGTTGCGGCAATCATTAACGGATAAGAAACTGTATTACTGTATTTTGAAGCTTCCATAAAATACTTTCTACTAGATGCCCAGTTTCCAGTGTGATATTCCAAAATTGCAGTAGATTCGTAAGCATAAAAATACTTTGGATTTGTTTCAATCACTTTATGATAATTTTCTAGTGCCAAATCAAATTTGCTAAGTTCATCATAGTGTCCTGCTAAATATGCAAAGGCCAAGAAGTATGTTGGATCTATTTCGGCAGCTTTTTTCCATGCTTTTTCTGCTTCTGAATATTTTCCTTGGTATCTTAAATAAGTTCCGTAATCCAAATAATAATCATAATTGTATGGATCGTATTTTAAGGCTTCTTTTACATATTTTGTTGCACGTAAATAATTTTCTTCATCGGCAGCAAGTTTTCCCATGTATGCCAAAGCTTGAGGATTTGTTGAATCAATTTCTAAGATTTTTTGGAATGTTGCTTCTGAATTTTTAATATCATCATTATAAAATGACATTTGAGCGTAGCCAAACAACGCGTCTACATTATTTGGTTCTTTTTTTAATGCTTTTTTATATGATTCCGCTGCTAGTTTATATTTTTTGTTTAATGCGTAATCTTCAGCTTTTTGAATATTAATTGTTACATTAAAAGGATCAATTTTTAATATTTTATCAATATTTTCTTTTTTTGCTTTTTTATCGCCTTTCCCATCCAATGCCAAAGTAATTAATTCATAAGCTTCTAAATTATTTGGGTCAATTTGCAAAACTTCATTGGAAATTGCAATAACATTATCATATTGTTTATCTGACAAATAAAGTGAGCCCAAAATAATTTTAAAATCTAAATCATTTTCTAATTCTTTTGGCAACTTGTCGAATAAAGCAATAGCTTCTTTTATTTGATTTTTATCAAGATATGCTTGCAATTTTTTTGCAAAAGCAACGTTTGGCGGATCTTGTGGCTCTTTACGTTTTTTTTGTTCAACTTTTTTTTCTTCAACAACAGGCTTTTCTACAACAGGTGCTTTTTCTTCTGTAGAAGTTGATTCAGTTGGTTTTGATGCACAAGAAACTAAAATAAATACTAAAAATAATCCTAATCCAATTTTTTTAATTTTCATCTTATTATAAATCCTTTTTTTACATTCATTTTTACATAATCTATTAATCAAATATAATACAAAAAACTATTTTTTATTACTAGTTAATTGTAATAAAAAGTTTAATAGTTGCAATAAAATGTATCATTAGTTAAAATATTATCAACATGAGCATTAAAAGAATTAAAAAAGCTTTAGGACTGCTACTCGTTGATACTGTTATTATCATCGGCATTATTGTCCTACAATTTAGAACAGATTCAAGTATTATTGAAAAAATTGGAAATCTTCAGATTACAATGGAAAAAGCAGAAACAGACACAACAGAAGTTATTCTTCAAAATGTGTTAATGCTTTCTTATAACGGAATTAGTATTTCTATTGATGAAAAGCATCCTGCTATGGTAAAAAAAGTTGATTCAGATTCACCTGAACAAGTTTCTTTGGTTTCTTACGAAAAAGGAGATTTATTCTTTAAATTTAATTTTACAGAAAATGTAAACTTAAAAGTTTCGCTAGAAAGTACCGAACCCGCATCTCCTTTAGATATAAAAGTATTCATTCCTGCAAACATAGAATCTTTTGATTTACCTTATTCAATTTCCCAGACAATGAATATTCAAAAAGAAGAAAGGAAAAGTATTGTTCTTGACAACAAAAAGAATTCTTGGGAATTCAAATTGCCTTCAAGTGCAAACAACATAATTTCATTTAATCAACATGAAATTTCAGCATCTTATTCAATCTTTGATGACACAAAACAATTCAACTTTGATAATATTCATGAACTTGCAATTGCAGATAGTTTTGAATTCCAAAAAACAGTTGAAGAATTTACAAACAATTTGATTTCAAAGTTTGAAAGCACAGTTACAGAAACTTCTTACACAGAACAAAACGTAATTTCTTATGTTGCAGCTATGGCAAGCAAAGGAAAATATCAAGAAGCAATAGATAAAGTTCCACAATCATTTAAGAAAAGTTCTATTAGAACATACCGCTCTGCACCTTATTTTAACACCCTTGAAGAAATGAATGCAAACCTTGAAGAAGACATTCAAGAAAACACAAAACAAATTATTGCATACAAAACAAATCCTTCTCTTAATCTTTATACAATCAAAAACGTAGCAACTAATTTGTGGTTATTCCCAGATGTTGCAACAGTTAGAAATATGTTAATAAAAGCTTCTGAATCAGACATCAGTTTAGCTTCTATTGCACAAGTTACAGGGCTTTTAAACACATACATTGATCTTAACAGCTACAGATCTGGATACGCAAAATATCTTGAACCAATTCTTGAATTATGTGTTCAAAAAATTATGAATTCTTGTGATTTTGAAGGCGAACTATTAACAATTTCAGAAAATGATTCGTATCTTTCTGTAAATAACGCCGTAGAATCTGGTATTGCTTTGTTAAAATACGGAATTTTAACAGAAAACAACACTTTGCAAATGGCAGGACGTGCATTAGTTAATTCGTACATTTCAGATAGTACATCTTTTGATTTAAGAACTTTAGCTAACATTTATCCAACAATTGCTTTTGACAACAAATACTATCCTCACTTTGAAAAAGTATTTACAGACAACGGAACTACAGTTTGGGCTTGGACATGTGCCAAAGAAATTACATTCAAGAGCGACACAGCTTCATCTTGTGTTATTAATATTGATTTCCCAGAAACTTGGACTCATTACGTTATTCTTAAAGGAATTCCTTCATTCGATAAAATCTATATTTATGATATTTCTTTCAGAACTGACCCAAGATTCGAAACATATAACTCTTCTGGATACGTTTACAAATTTGCAACAGATACTTTATTGTTAAAATCTAGACATAAATCAAACCCAGAAACAGTCCGTCTAGTATTCTCTTCTGTGGAAGAAACATTAACAAATGAATCTGATGTTCCAATTGATGAAGTTGCTACAACAGATTCAGAATTATCAACTGACACAACCGACTTAGACACTACTAATAATACAGAAACTGAAATTGATTCAGAAAACAACTAATAAAAGGAAAAAACATGGCAAAGACATTTGACGACAAAAAAATTATTTACACAATGGATAGAGTTTCCAGATCTTACGGAACTAAAGTAGTATTAAAAGACATTAGCATTTCTTATTACTACGGTGCAAAAATTGGTGTCGTTGGTGCCAACGGTTCTGGTAAATCTTCACTTTTTAAAATTCTTGCAGGAAGAGATAAAGACTTTGTTGGTGAAACAACTCTTCTTCCAGGTTACACAATTGGATATCTTGAACAAGAACCAGAATTAGAAGCTGGAAAAACTGTAATGGAAATTGTTCGTGAAGGTGTAAAAGAAATTACAGATTTACTTGCAGAATTTGACCAAATTAACGAAGCTTTTGGAGATCCAGACGCAGATTTTGACAAACTTTGTGCTCGTCAGGGTGAAGTTCAAGAAAAACTTGATTTATTAGACGCTTGGAACTTAGAAAACAACTTGGAATTGGCAATGGAAGCATTGCGTTGTCCACCTGCAGATCAAATTGTTGATGTTCTTTCTGGAGGTGAACGTCGCCGTGTTGCTTTGTGTCGACTTTTGTTGCAAAAACCAGACATTCTTTTGTTAGACGAACCTACAAACCACTTAGACGCAGAAACAGTTGCTTGGCTTGAAAACCACTTAAATCAATATCCTGGAACTGTAATTGCAGTTACCCACGATCGCTACTTCTTGGACGATGTTGCTGGTTGGATTTTGGAACTTGACCGTGGAGAAGGATATCCATTCAAAGGGAATTATTCTTCTTGGTTGGAACAAAAAAATGCTCGTCTTGCACAAGAAGCAAAAGGCGAAAGCCAACGTCAAAAAGAAATTGCACGGGAATTGGAATGGATTCACACAAGTGCAAAAGGACGTCAGGCAAAACACAAGGAACATATCACTCGCTACAACGAACTTATGGCTCAAGAGTCAAAAAAACAGCTTAAAGATACACAAATTTCAATTCCTGCAGGTCCTCGCTTAGG
>JAFXDY010000041.1 GCA_017521105.1 Treponema sp. | reverse complement strand
TATACAATGGTGTTAGTTCTTATTTCTTTAATTCGCGAACTTTTTGGTGGCGGAACATTAATGGCTGGAACTGCCTTAAAAATTGAACTTATTCCAGAAGCATACAGAATTGGAATTTTAAACAGCGCTCCTGGTGGATTTATGGTTTTTGGATTTTTGGGTGCAATTGTTCAAGGAATTAGACAAGCTCTTGCTAAAAAGAATGATAAAAAATGTCCAGCTCCAGAAGAACCAGATTGTAATTCATGTTCTTTGGCATGTGCTTCAAACCCAAATAACAAAGAGGGGGATAAATAATGATGGAATTATTACAAATCTTAATAAAATCTGCAATTGTAGATAACGTTGTATTTATTCAATATTTGGCAATTTGTCCGTTTATTGGAATGACAGCCGAAACAGACAAAGCTTTTGGAATGGGTGTGGCAACTTCTTTTGTAATTATTTTAGCAACAGCAGTTACTTGGCCAATTTATAAATTTATTATGATTCCTCTTGGCCTTGAATTCTTGCAAACATTGTTCTTTATTTTGATTATTGCTTCTTTAGTTCAACTTGTAGAATTCTTCTTAAAGAAATCTATTCCTTCTCTTTATAAATCTATGGGTGTTTACCTTGCACTTATTACAACAAACTGTGCTGTTTTGGGGGTAACAATCAACTGTATTGGAAAAAACTACAACTACGGTGAAAGTTTAATTTACGCTCTTGGAACTGCCATTGGATTTATTATTAGTATGATTGTAATGAGTAGTGTTAGAAACAGACTAAAAGTTGCAAATGTTCCTCAGGCATTTAAAGGAACTCCAATTTTGTATGTTGCTGCAGGTTTGTTAAGCCTTGCATTCCTTGGATTTAAAGGAATTATTGGATAAAGGACGGTAGCATTATGAATATTATTATTTATACATTAATAGTTGCTTTGGCAATTGGATTTGCTCTTGGTGTTCTTTTAGGATTGTTCAAAAAAATTTTTTATGTAAAAGTAGATCCAAAAATTCAAGAAGTTAGAGATGTTTTAAGTGGTGCAAACTGTGGTGGTTGTGGTTATGCTGGATGTGATGCTTTTGCAGAAGCACTTGTAAATGGTGAAGCTCCTGCCGACGGTTGTGTTGCTGGTGGTTCTGAAACAACTGCAAAAGTGGCTAGCATTTTGGGTGTTGATGCAGGGGAGTCTGTAAAAAAAGTGGCATTTTTGGCTTGTGCAGGAACAAAAGATTGTGCAAAAGACAAAGGCATTTACAGTGGTGTAGAAACTTGTCAGGCTGCTCAATTGGCTGTGAACGGAACAAAACTTTGTGCTTTTGGTTGTATTGGTTATGGTGATTGTGTGGAAGCGTGCCCTTTTGATGCAATTATGTTAGGCGCAAACGGATTGCCTGTGGTTTTGGAAGATAAATGTGTTGGGTGCGGTAAATGTACAAAAGCTTGTCCAAAACATTTGTTAAAATTAATTCCAGCAGAAACAAAAGGTGCCATTGCCAAATGTTCATGCCAAAGCGATAACAAACCTCAAATTAGAAAGGATTGTACAGCTGGATGTTTTAAATGTGGACTTTGTGCCAAAAAATGTCCAGAAGGTGCAATTGATATTTCCTCTGGTTTACCTGTTATTGACTACACAAAATGTACAAGCTGCGGCGAATGTGTAAAAGCTTGCGTAGATAAAGTTTTGGTTTTAAGATAAGTATTTTATATATTAGAAAAGGATGTCAAATAAGATTATTTCTTTTTAGACATCCTTTTTTTTACTCTTTTTACTTGCATACTAGTATATTACAGTGTAGAATAAACCAACAGAGGTTTTACATGAAAAAAATTATTAATTTTATTTTGAGTTTATTAATTTGTTCTATGGTAATTTCTTGTGGAAATGAAGTTCCTTTAGAATTAAAAGAAGCAACAGTTGCAGAAGGAATTTGCAAACTATTTGTAGAAAAAAAATACGAAGCCGCTTTTACAAGAATGAACGAATCTTATAGAGCTGGCACAACTTTAGAAAAGTTTCAGTCTGAAATAGAAACTTATTTTTCTGATGTAACAGAAATTAAAAAGAATAAAATGGAATTGATAGAAGAAAATAATTCTTTCTATTCTATTTTATGTTCTTTAAAAACAAATAGCAAAAACAAATATTGTAATTTTATTTTTTCAAAAGGAAACTTTTTTCCAATTGAAGTAAACTTTTTATCTGAAAAACCAAAAATCACAAAGTCAAAAAATACTAAAAAAGATTTTCCAACTGTAAAAAGTGGCGATTTTGATTTGACTCTGGCTTTAGGGGAAGATTCTCTAAAAGATTTGTGTTCAGATTATTTTAAACTTGGGTGTGGTTTGTATGGATACAACATTGAAACTTGTTCTATAAATCACAAAGAATATATGGAAGTTGCAAAAAAACATTTTAATAGTTGTACATTAACTAACTTAATGAAACCAGTTTATGTTTTAAACGAAAGACAATCAATCCAAAAATATCAAAATGAAAAATCTGAGCCTGTTTTAACTTTTGAATGCATTGAAGACACTTTAAAATGGTGTAAAGAAAACAATGTTCAAATGCGTGGTCATACTTTAGTTTGGCATACACAAGCTCCAAAATGGTTTTTCTGTCAAGGATACGATTCTTCAAATGATTTAGTTGGCCGTGAAGAAATGATTGATCGCCTTGATAGTTTTACAAAACAATATATGGGCTATGTTCAAGATAATTTTCCTGGAGTTGTTTATTGTTGGGATGTTGTAAATGAAGCGGTTGACCCTTCAAAAGGTGATAAAAATACTAATTTTATGTGCCGAATTGTAAATGATAATCAAGAAAACTATTGGTATTCCACAATTGGGCCAGATTATCCAGAAGTGGCATTTAAAATTGCCAGAAAGTATGCTGCTGATGGAGTAAAACTTTTTTACAATGATTACGGAACTGTTGATAAAACAAAACGCAAATATATTTATAATCTTTGTAAAGATTTAAAAGAAAAAGGATTAATTGACGGAATTGGAATGCAAAGTTATTGGGATATGAAAAATCCAAAACTTGAAGATATAAAAGAAGCAATTGAACTTTATGCAAGTTTAGATGTGGAAATTCAACTTACAGAATGGTCAATGTCTGCAAAAGAAGTTTCTGATAAAGGTTTTGCAGAACAAGCTGAACGATATGCTAGCATCTTTAGATTATTAAAACAATTAGACACTCAAGGTGGCGGAAATGCAAATATTACTTGTGTTTCTTTCTTTGGGGTAATGGATGGCTATACTTTATACGGAAGTGATGCAACAAATTCAAGACTTTTTGATACAGATTTGCAACCAAAACCTGTGTTTTACAGTGTAAGTGATACATTCAAAATGTTTTATTAACAAAAAAAAACGCAAAAAAAAATTTTAAAAATTACTTTTCACGGAATATAAAAATACGGTAAAATATCTCATAGGAGTAAAAAAATAAAATGGATTTACCTAACAAAAGACCTGATGATATGGTTAGAATTACTACACCAGAGTTGGCTCAAAAATTTATTGAGGAACAAGTAGCTTTAATTCGTGAACAAGTAAAAGACAAAAAGGTTTTACTTGCTCTTTCTGGCGGTGTAGACAGTTCTGTTGTTGCTGCTTTATTAATTAAAGCAATTGGGAAACAACTTGTTTGTGTGCATGTTAATCACGGATTAATGCGCAAAGGCGAAAGCGAACAAGTTATTGAAGTTTTTAAAAATCAACTTGATGCAAATCTTATTTATGTTGATGCAACGGACCGCTTTTTGGATTTATTAAAAGATGTGGCGGAACCAGAGAAAAAGCGTAAAATCATTGGTGGTGAATTCATTAAGGTTTTTGATGAAGAAGCTTCTAAATTAGAAGGAATTTCTTTCCTTGCACAAGGAACAATTTATCCAGATATTCTTGAAAGTGATGG
>JAFXDY010000040.1 GCA_017521105.1 Treponema sp. | reverse complement strand
GCTTCAATTCCAAAATGACGTAAAACAAAAGCAGAAGAAAATCCTCCACATTCCACATCATTTTGAAAATCAAAGCGATTTTTATTTGTAATCAAAAACTCTTCTTTTTTACATTTCAAACTAAATCTAAAAGAAAAAGTTCCCATTAAAATAAAATCCACAATGCAAATAATCACAAAAGTATTAATTAAAGTAAAAATCAAATAGTACAACATTTTTTCCTTAAACAATATTTTATATTTTGTAAAACTTATTTTACATAGGATAATATCACTAAAACAAAAAAATGAAATTAAGTTATTAGCTTAATGAAATTTTTTGAATTATTAATATACTGATTTTGGAAGTAGCTGATTTTCGGCGGTTAGACTCCTACAAACTCGACCTGTTTCTTACAGGAATAAGTTTACAGGAGGTATGCATGAATTGTGATTTTATATTTGCTTTTGTAACTTGTGTTGCAACTGTAATTAGCACAATAATTGCTATACTTCGTTACAAAAAAGATAACGAGTAAAAAAAATACCGCCCTTAGAATCCTAAGAGCGGAATAAAACGCAAAAATGGAGTCTAACTAAAAGTCAGCGCTTCCACCTTTAATTTAGCATAGATAATTTTTTGCGTCAAACAGATTTGAACAAAAATAATTAAGTTATTAGCTTAATGAAATTTTTTGAATTATTAATATACTGTTTTTGGAAGTAGCTGATTTTCGGCGGTTAGACTCCTACAAACTCGACCTGTTTTCTTACAGGAATAAGTTTACAGGAGGTATGCATGAATTGTGATTTTTTATTTGCTTTTGTAACTTGTGTTGCAACTGTAATAAGCACAATAATTGCTATACTTCGTTACAAAAAAGATAACGAGTAAAAAAATACCGCCCTTAGAATCCTAAGAGCGGGTAAAACCAAATAGGAGGCTAACTAAAATCAGCGCTTCCACCTTTAATTTAGCATAGATAATTTTTTGCGTCAAACAGATTTGAACAAAAATAATTAAGTTATTAGCTTAATGACAGAAAAAAAATTGGATGGTAGAATGAGCTTATGAAAACATTATTTGAAATTGACTTAAAAGATTATGACAAAAATGCTCCACGTTTTGAGCGACCTTCTGTTCGGGGAATTATTTTAAAAGAAGAAAAAATTGCACTTGTTCACAGTTTAAAATATGATTATTACAAATTCCCTGGTGGCGGCTGCGAAAAAAATGAAAATCATCATGCCACGTTAATTCGGGAAGTAAAAGAAGAAACTGGGCTTGCTGTAATTCCGTCTTCTATTAAAGAATACGGAATGGTTCACAGAATTCAAAAAGGCGACTTTGGGGACACTTTTGTGCAAGACAATTTTTATTATTTTTGCGAAGTGGGGGACCAAGTTCAAAATCAAAAATTAGATGATTATGAAGACGAAGAACAGTTTACATTGGAATTTCTTTCTATAGAAGACGCTATAAAAGTTAATAAAAACAATCACCATGGCGAAATGTCAAAGGTTTATACAATGATGATTGAACGCGATACAAAAGTTTTGGAAATATTATTGGAGGAGCTGGGGTAAATTTTTAAATATGACCACTATAAACTAGAAAGAGAGTTTACAATCTTTCTTATTGCTTCAAAATCTTCTTTTTTAAGATGATTTAAATTATAAATAAGTTGAGAAACCTCAGATGTCTTTGCCTTACAATTAGAGTCGTTTCCTTCCACAAGAAATTCCACAGTTGTTCCAAGATATTTTGCAATTTTTACTGCATTTTCGGCATTTGGAATAGATTTTTGCCCCGACAAATAATTATCAATAGTGTTTTTACTTATTCCTGTTCCGTGAGCAAGTTCTTTTATTTCAATATCTTTTGAATCTAGCATTTCTTTTAGATTTTCAGCAAAACTCATTTTTTCATTATACTTAATAAAGCGTTATTTTCTTGCTAACTCGCTTTTTAAAGTGTAAAATAAAACATTAAACACTTAATTAAGTATGTTCTTATTCTTTTTAAGTGGATACACACAATTAATTCAAAGGAGAAGATATGAAAGTAAAAAATTTTTCTATCCTTATTGTATTTACTTTACTGTTGGCTTTTTTTACAAGTTGTAGCAACAGCATTACCGAAAAACCTTCAGAAACAGGAGCCATCGTTGGTAAAGTAATCTATGACAATGAAAATGTAAATGATTTCTCTGGAATTCAAGTTACATTATGTTCAACAAACGGATTGCAAACAACAGATTTTTGTTATTCAAGAGGAATTGCAACAACTGCACGAGCAGTAACAAATCAATGCTTTACAGATTCTAAAGGGAATTATTCTTTTACAAATGTAGCAGAAGGTGTATATACTATTTACGCTTCTTCAAATTCTTCTACAAAAAAGGCTGTAACTACAAATGTTGTCGTAAAATCTTCGTCAACTGTAACGGTTGAAGATTTGGGGTTAACTGCAACAGGTTCCATAAAAGGAAAAATCACGTCCACAACACCAAATTCAGATTTATTAGGATATGATGTATTTATTGCAGGAACTTCTTACATTGCAAAAGTAGGCAGCGATGGACTTTACGAAATCACTAATATTCCTGCAAAAAAAGGTTACATTCTTTGTCTACAAAAAGGAACATATACAAAAAAAATTAATGATAATCTAGAAGTAAAGGCCCACACATGTACTACTGAAGGAACTTCTACAGAAATTACAGAAGAAAACATTCACAATGACACTTTTAAATGGCTCGGATCTTTTGCAACTGCCCCTTCTAATCCAAACTTGTATGAAGCTTACTTTAATACATCAGATGGTTGTTCTTACATTTGGAACGGTACTAATTGGGATTTATTAGCAAAGGGTCAAGAAGTTACAGAAGAACCTAAACACACATTTACTTGTACACCAACCGAAAAAGGTATTAAGTTTACAGGAGCCCTTTTAAGTAACATACAAGAGCAAACCACAGAATGTACTATCACAGTTACTGATGTACAAAATAATGTATCAATGGAAAGAGAATATACTCTTCGCAATCCTTGGAATGTTTGGGATTCTTGGGAAATGGTTTATCCATTGGTAGAAAAAGGTAAAGAATATAGTTTTGAAGTAACAACAAGATGTGGCTCATCAATAATCAACTCAGAAAATTTTAAAGTAATAGCTATTGGAGGATTTGGTGAATATATAGTTGAAAATGCAGATACTTACAAAGTAACTTTAAGTGAGGATAAAACAACACTCTCAAGAACACCTCAAAAATTTACAAATAATCCTAATGTTCCGGTAATAGATTATGGTACATGTTATAATGTATATTCTAATAGTGACACAGATACCTCAATTTATAATGGAGTTTGGATACCTCAAAAAATATGTTGGAACAAAACAACAAAACAATTGTATCTATTAGATTCATCGAATTTTGAAGTACTAGAAGGACGAAGACTTGGTGTTGGAACGACAACTAAAGTAAAAATTGCTGGTTTCACATACAATGACTCAACATTATTTTCATTAAATGATTACAAAGAATTTTTCTTTAACTGGGATAACAACGCTCCAAGAAAATTCTTTATTATTTATAGCTATATTGATGAAGAAAAAGGAATAAACGAAAACTACCATGATGTCCCAGGAGTTTCTCCATACTACGTTTCATACAAATATGGTTATGATGAAAAAGTCGAGGAAAACTATTTGATAGATTTTGATGTTTTTGAAGAACCTGGTGAAGGTCGTACTCTTGTATACGGAAAATTTATTAATTATGGTGACATAATAACTGAACCAATTTACATTCCAAAAACAGAAGTTAAAGACCACATTTTTACTGGACAATGGGAAGCACAAATAGAACGTATGGAAGGCTATTTCTACTCCCAAAAAATAACAATATCTTTCCCATTCTATTCAAAAGAATTTGGAGTACCCGAAGATATTATTCCTATTACATTTATGCCTGTTTACAAGCCAACTAAATATTATATTCACTTTTTAGATAATTTTGGAAATGAAATTTTTGATACTGTTGAAACAACTGACGAAAGTTTTTGGGTTAATTTTGACCCTCCAATTAAAAACGAAAATTACACAACCCCATTTTATTGGGTATATTATTCTTACAATGATGGGTATAATGATCAAAAAGTTTGGCCTGGATATGCTATAAATTTAACAGAATATCATACTTATTTGTATGCAGAATATGAATTGCGTAGGATTGAATTTATTTACTTGACTGAGGATGGAAGTATTTATAATACACAAGTAACCTGGGATTTCACTACTACTGACGACTGGATTTACTTTAATAATGGTTTTGGTTTCTCTCTATCAGAATGTATACCAAAAGAAAATTATATTTTTGAATATTGGAGATGTAATGAAACTGGTAACAGATATGACATAAACGAGCAAATATATAGTTTGAATACTATTACTGATAAATTTTACTTAACTCCAGTTTACAGAAAAGCGGAAACTCGTACTGTAGCTTTTTACAATTCAAAAACAGATACATCAGTGGTAAATTCTATTAGTGTAATAGAATCTCAATCTGTCGATGGTTCTATTTATTGGTCATTCACATTACCAGAACTTCCAGAAGGAGCTCTTTATTGGTCAGATGGCTCCAAAACATACAATGGCAACTACAATTATAATTCCCATAACCTCCCAACAAGTTTTTACGCAGTATATTAATAGTAATTAAATTTAGGTTAGGGTATGGAGCCAGCGGCCGAAGCTTTGCGAAGGCCGAGCCACCCTGCAAGTTTTGGATACAAAACTTGAGCAACTGTTCAAGTTGCGGCAGGGGGCTGACCGTAAGGGAATGGCGGAACACCCGACCCCAAAATAAGATTTTGCTTGCAAAATTTTATTTTGGGGAAACCTCCTGATATGCTATAATTTGATTATGAAAAAAAATCTTTTTACTATTTGGTGGATTTTTCTTTTTTGTTTGCTGGTTTTGAATTGCAAATTTTCTGTAACTTCGGCTGAACCTAAAATTGAAGTTTCTAAAATGCTTGCATTTATTCCAGACCATTTTAACACTGGATGCAATGAATCTGAGTTATGGGAAATTCAAACTGGAAATTATGGCTCAATTATTGAAGCTGGAACCGATTGTGAAGAACCAAAAAACGCATATTTTGAAGTTCGGGATGGGGAAAAATACAACGACATTGTAATTAATGCTTATTCAAATAAATCTTTGGCAAAAGTAATAAAAATTACCAATTTAAAATTTACACGAAAACTTATGTCTTTGAATGCAGACAGAATTGTAAATGAAGAAGCGCTGTATAAATCGGAAAAAACAATTATTTTTGAAAACTGCAAATTTGTGAATGTTCAACATAATTCAAAAAAATTAAAACTGATTTTTAAAAACTGCACTTTTACAGGAAATGTTTCTAATGCAAATATTGAACTTGAAAATTGCCGAATTGAGCGAACTCAAAAAGACGCTATGAATCCGCTTGAAAACTATAAGGCAAAAAATGTTTTTGTTCGTGATTTATTGTACAAAGTTACAGATAGTGGTGCTCATGTGGACGGCGTTCAGATTTTTGGGAATAAGGATGTTCTGGCGCAAAATATTTTGATTGAAAATTGTCGGTTTGCAATTCCAAGTTTTCAGCTTCCTGGTGGAAATGCTGGTGTAAATGCTGCTTTGATGATGCAATTGGAATACGGAAATGCAGACGGAATTACTTTTAAAGATATTATGATTGATTGTGGCGGTCCTTGGTCACCCTGCAGAAGTTCAAAACCTAGGGAAATTCCTCGTGGTGCAGAAGAAGGTGCTCCTCCGCTTTGGCAAAAAAATGTAGTTTTTGAAAATATTCATTTTAGTAATCACTACAAAAAGTGTTTTCACGGAGACTATTACACTGGAATTTCAGAAATTAATATTGGTCCGCAACAAAATCTTTATGTAACTTCGGTTATTCAAGATGTTCATGAAAATACTCATATTATTGTTTCTAATAATTCAAAAGAAGATCGCACTTTGATTGTAAAATATGGCGTACAAGAATGGAAATTTGAAATTCCCCACATGCCACAACCTTTGGAAGTTTATAAATTGGAAGAATTTCAAAATCTAACTTATGATGATTTACCTTTTGATATTGATTGCGTTGTGCCGGCTCTTTTGAACAAAGGACAGTGTTTTGATGGAGAAACAAAGATTTTAGAGTTTAAATTTTAATATCATAATGTAAATTATATTATACTTTTATATTTAGTTGTAAATTTTAATTGACTTTATGTTGTGTTAGTAGTATATTTTTGTATATGAAAGAATCAATAAAAAATTTAAGAGAAAAACACAATTATTCTCAAAGTTATTTGGCAACTTATTTGGAAGTTTCAAGACAAATGTACATAAAATATGAATCAGGCGAAGTTGAACCTCCAATTCATGTTGTTGTAAAATTGGCAAAACTTTACAAAGTTTCTTATGACACAATCATAGATGATAAACTTTCTACTTCAAAAAATTCAGTGTCCTACAAAATTAATCATCAAACAGAAAACACGGAAAAAGAAGTTGCATCTCCAGTAGCTTTGTATTCTGCAAATCCATATTATTTGCAACTAGAAAATTTAATTACAGCAATAAAACTTTTGCCACAAACATCCCTTGCCTCGGTTGCTGCTTTTGTAAAAATGCTTCAAACAGAACAAATCGCTGCAAAAAATGTTGGTAATGTTGGTTCTGGCATAGGGCAAAGTTCCAAAAAATCTAAAAAAGCATTCTTTAGTTTGGCTGGAAAATTAAACTTAGATTCAGATTCTGTAACAGAATTCCGTGAGGCAAGTTTAATATGAAGCAAATTTTAGTAGATACAAATATTTTTATTGATTATTTTAAAAAGCCAGATGCAGAAACTACTGCCATATTTGAAAAAAATGAAATTGCAACTTGTGGCGTTGTTGTTACAGAACTTTTAAGAGGAAGTAAATCTCCCAAGGAAACGCAAAAATTAAAGGCGGCTCTTGAATGTTTTGATTATCTTGATTTTGAAAAGTCTGATTGGATTGAAATTGCGGAACTTTTTATAAAACTTAAAAAATCGGGAGTTACAGTGCCCTTTCAAGACGGAATTATTTCTTACCTTGCAATAAAACACAATTGCAAAGTTTGGACTAAAGACGTGCATTTTAAGGTGATTCAATCTGTAATTCCCATTTTGGAATTGTTGTAAAATTATATTAAAATCTGCATTTTTCTTGATAGCATGCTGATTTTTAATTGATAACTATTTTATTGATTTTTTGGCAGATTTATTATAATATAAAAAAATCCCATGGGGGAGTAGCGAGCGATTTTATCGTAGCAAGTCAACATTCTGGTTTATTTTGACAAAACCTGGCTTGTTTTAATTTGCGAGACTCATGTATAACAATTGCTATACATGGTTTCTTCAATTTTGATTATTTGACCCAAATATAGCACTGTTATATTTGGGTTTTCTTTTTTTTGAGGTGTTTTTATGGAGTGGAATTTTCTTTTTTTCTTTAACAGCGTTTTGCTTGGTGTAGGTCTTGCTATGGATGCTTTTTCTGTTTCCTTGGCAAATGGATTAAACGAACCAAAGATGAAAATTTCTAAAATGACTGTTATTGCTGGCACTTTTGCGTTTTTTCAGGCGCTTATGCCAATGTTGGGTTGGTTGTTAGTTCATACCCTTTGCAACAGTTTTTGTCAATTTACAAAAGTTGTTCCATGGATTGCCCTTGTTCTTTTGAGCTTTATTGGTGGAAAAATGCTTTACGACGGAATAAAAGGTTCTGATGAAGAAGAAACTGCATCTTCTTTGGGCTTTGCAGCTCTTATGATTCAAGGCGTTGCAACTTCTATTGACGCACTTTCTGTTGGAACTACAATTTCGGAATATGGTTTTGTAATGGCTTTGACTTCTGCTTTAATAATTGCTATTGTTACTTTTGGCATTTGTTTGGCAGGACTTTTCTTAGGAAAAACTTTTGGAACAAAACTTGCCGGAAAAGCAACAATTTTGGGTGGAGCAATTTTGATTTTTATTGGTTTGGAAATTTTTATAAAAGGATTATTTTTTTAATCTAACATTAAAACCATAAAGTAGCTATCTGTGAATTCGCCAGAATCTAGCAACAATTCCCTAGGTCTTGTTCCGTAGTTTTTAAAACCATGTTTTTCGTACAAGGCAATTGCTCGTTCATTTTTTACAGAAACATATAATTCAATTTGTAAATAGCCAAGTTTTTTGGCATTTTCAATTGCAAATTCTATTAATGCGGTGCCAATTCCAAGATTCCAATATTCTTTCATTAAGGCAATTCCAAATTCACAACGGTGGCGAATCTTTCTTTTTCCGCCGCAAGGATTTATAGCACAGTTTCCCGCAATAACGCCGTCTACTTCCGCCACAGCCATAAACGAATGTGGATTTGCTTTATTCTTTTCTAAGATTTCGGCTTCGCTTTCCTCAGTATATTGAACTTCATCTGGATAACGCAAAATAAATTCAGTTTCCGCAGCCGACACCTTCAAATAATTTATCATTTGTGCCGCATCTGTTGCACATGCGTTTCTTATAACACACTTTCTTCCATCTTTTAATTCAATTGTTTTTGATTCAATTATCATAATTTTTCTCCCACTTCTTTCTATGTTTTTTTCTTAATTCTTAATTTCCTAGATTACCACATCGCTCCGCTCCTTGCAATGACGTTCCCACAACGTCACTGCGAGACCTTTAGGTCGTGGCAGTCCATCTCTTTCTCTGAATTCTGAATTCCGAATTCTGAATTATCTACTATTCCTTCTTTATTCCAACGTGCAATTGTTTTATATCCCAGTCTGCCATACCATTTTACAAATGTTGTCCAATGAATGTAACTTATGTCGTAGCCTTGTTCTTTTAAAATTAGGTTGCCTTTTGAACCATTTTCAGTCCAATTCCTTTGCGTCG
>JAFXDY010000039.1 GCA_017521105.1 Treponema sp. | reverse complement strand
GCTGTGGCAACTTTTTCTAACAACTGAAGATTTTGCAAAGCGTCTAAGATTGAATCAAATTCTGCATCATTTACAGCATATTGATTTTTAGAAACTGTCCAATTTTGGTCTGCTTGTTTTTGCAAAACAATTGTTTCTGTTGAGTTTTGAATTGTAATTTCGTTATAATCTTTTTCTAATTTTAATGTTTTGATGGAATTATTTGACGAAGCAACACATTGAAATAATGCTATTACAAAAAGAATTCCACATCCTGCTAATAATATTTTTTTTCGTAATTTCATATTGCCACCTATTTTACTTGTCTTGAATCATTTGGATTATATTTTTCTCTAATTTGTTTTCTGCGTTTTGCTCTTGAGCGAACAACAATTAATCCTGCTACTGCCACAAGAATTACTAAGCCAAATTGATTAAAATATTTTGCAATTGTTGCCAATGCTGGTGATTTAATAGTAAGAACATTAATTCCCAAGCCTTTTGTACGCATTGTACAAACTTCTTCGTTTCCGTTTAAATAGTCTATTACGTTAAGGAAGAACATGGAAATTGGTGATGTGTCTTGTCCATCAAGAATTTGATATGTTGTAACATAAGATGAACCTGTTACAAAGATTTTTCCAGGAAGTTTTGCACTTGCCAAGTGATTTTCTGTTGTAAGTTGATTTTCATCTTTTGTTTGATTTTCTGTAGCTTCTGCTGATTCATCAGAAGTTTCAAATTCTGGTTTTTCTGTATATGCTGAATCAAATTTTCCTTCAATCATAACCGCAAGATTTTGAGGAGCAAAATTACCAGCTTCTGGAGGTGTCATAAAGATTGGATTTAGCATAATTCTTTCTGATTGTGCCCAAGATTCTGGAGAAGATTTTACTAAAACTGTAGATTTTAAGTTTGAATTATTTTCTGCCCCGGAAATATCAAGAGAACCGTTTTGCAAGAAAATTAAGTATCCCAAGTTTTGAGTAATAACCGATTTTTTTGCCAAAGAATCTTTTTGCATAATTGGAGCCCAATACAAATTTACTTTTCCGTATTCTGGGCTAGAAGTTGTGTAACAATTTGTGTCCATTACATAATCGTAATTGCGTTTTACTCCGTATTTGTTTAAAAGTTTGTCGATGTTTAATTCGTTTGGAACATATTCTGCTGCTTGATATGGAGAGCCACCTTGTTCAACTAAAGAATCTACAAAGAACATTACGTTTCCACCGCGCATAATAAATTGATCTATTTTGTAAAGTTCTTCTTCCGCGAAATCTGCTTTTGGACCGTTGATTACAATACAACTCATATTCATTGGAATGTCACTTTCTACAAGATTAAGTTCTTCAATTTGATAATGAGCCGAAACCATTTTATTAAAGTTTAAAGCTTGGCGTTCGTCTTGCAAAGAAAGTTCGCCATGGCCTGTAACGTAACCAATTGACTGAACATTTGACATTAAGCTTTGAAGACTTTCATTAATTGATTCTCCAATTGTTTCCAAACCAGAAACTACATAACCGAACAACGAACGTTCAATTTGAACAGGAATTACTCTAAAGTCGTCATTGTATTCAACAACCAAACCTAACGCTGCAACTTTTTGTTGGTTTTCTGATTTGTATTGAATTGCTTGAATTCCATATTTTTGAACAAATTCAATTGTTTCTGATTCAGATGGATTTACAACTTTGTAATCAAGTCTGTCTTTGTTTTGTTTGTTTACTTCTTTGAATGTTGTTTCTACAATTTCTTCTAATTCTGCACAACCAGAAATTCCCATATTTTTTAACACTGGGCTAAAATACAAAGTGACATTAATTTTTTCATCTTGTTTTAAGTTTGCCAAAGTGTCGGCTGTAGAAATCATCTTTGAAATTTTTGTTGTAAGTTTGTATTCAAAACCTTCTGTTGAAGTAATTGAATCTAAAGTTTCAATTGAATCGCCGTAAGAAAGAACAAGTCCCATGTAAACTTGTTTGAACCCTACTTCGTTATTTTTGATTTCTTGAATTTGGATTTGCGAAAGTCCGTAATCTGAAGCCATTGCCAAACTTTCTTCTTTTGATAAATCCATATTGATTACAGAAAAGTTTTTGTTTGCAACGCCGTCATATTCTGCAAGTAAATCTTCTACGTATTGAGCAACCGAGTTGTACGGAGTTGGAAGATTTTTATCAAAGAAAACTCTAATTGTTAAAGGTTCTTGTAGATTTTTTACAACTTGTTTACTTGGTTTAGAAAGTGAATAAGATTTTGGTTCTGTTAAATCTAAACGGAAAAATGAGTTGTAAGAAACAATATTTAATAGTAATAAAAACACAATAAAAAGTGCAAAATCACTTGATGGGCTTTTTAACCAGTTTATAAATTTCTTCATTTTTATTCCTCAATTATTTTTTTGCATTTTGCTGAACTTTAATTGTTGCAGTAAAGAACAAAGCAAAAACTGTAATAAAATACACTAAATCTCTTGAATCTATGATTCCTTGAGTAATTGATCTAAAGTGCATATCTGCCGAAATGTAAGAAACAAATTCTACAATGTTTGATGGCAAGAAAACTAAAAATGTATCAATCATTGTTAGGGCAATACAAATAATAAAACCTGTAAAGAATGCAATAATTTGATTTTTTGTAACTGATGAAGCAAAAACTCCAACAGCAGTGAATCCTGCGCATAAGAAAATTGTTCCAATGTATCCGCCAATAATTGGACCTACATCTGGATCACCAAAAATTGCAGTTGTAATTACATAGAAAATTGAAGGAGAAATCATAATTAATGTGCTTAAAAATGATGCCAAATATTTTCCTGTTACTACGTGAACTTCATTTACAGGCAAAGTCATTAAAGTTTCCATAGAACCACTTTTTGATTCTTCCGAAAAAAGACGCATTGTTAATGCTGGCACAAAAAATGAAAGCAACATTGGCAACAAAGCAAAAAATGCTCTTAAATCTGCACTATTTTGAAGGAAAAATGTTGCAAAGAAAATAATTCCGCAAATTAATACAAATAATCCGGTTACGATGTACGCTGTTGGACTTGTAAAATATGCTTGTAATTCCCGTTTCATAATTATGAATGCAGGTGATTTTTTTGTATTTTTTGATTTATTATTCATTTGAAACCGCCTCGCTTACATTTGAGTTTTTGTTTTCTTCTGAATTTTCTGTAGAAGTTAAAACGTGGAATACGTCTTCCAAAGTGTTTTTCTGAACAGAAAGTTCAAGTAAATCCCAGTTGTTTTGAACTACAACTTTTGCAATTTGAGGTCTTAATTCTGATTGACCTTTTACAGAAATCAAAACTTCTATATTTCCTGCATTTTCTGCTTCTTGATTTTTGCAAAGTGTTACATCTTGAACTTCTGGAATTGCTTTTATTGCAGCAGAAAGGGAATCAAATTTTGTGTTTGCCACAAGAATTTTTATTGCAAGTTCATTTCCAAAACGTTGTTTTAATTCGTCAATTGGGCTGTCTGCAACAAGTTTTCCACCAGAAATAATAATTGCTCTAGAACAAATTGTTTCAACTTCAGAAAGAATGTGTGTAGAAACAATTACTGTGCGAGTTTTTCCAATTTCGCGAATGATATTGCGAACATCTTCTACTTGATTTGGGTCAAGACCAGATGTTGGTTCGTCTAAAATTAAAATTTCTGGATTTGCCATAAGAGCATGTGCCAAAGCAACTCTTTGTCTGTTTCCGCGAGAAAGTTCGCTGATATTTTTGTCCATAACTTCTTTGAGTCCACATTCTTGGCAAAGTTGTGGAATTCGTTCTTCTGGATTTTCACCATGGATTTGGGCAACATATTTTAAATAATCTTCAACAATCATTTCTCCGTAAAGTGGAGCAGATTCTGGCATGTACCCAATTTT